>NZ_JAGGQK010000007.1:0-311986 GCF_018613355.1 Bacillus sp. ISL-35
AATTGGCGAACCTTTCAGTAGCCCTTTAGGGTTTGGTCAGTAACAAAGGCTTTCAGCCGCAGAGAAAACCACCCGTTCTCACGGGTGGTTTTTATTTTTTTCTTTTGCAGCTCATCGATCAGCTGCTTCGTCCGTTTTGCATTGCCTTCGGCGAAGTTCTCCAGACGGTCCTTCAGTTCAGGGTCACCATGGATGCGCTCGGCCGTGATCAAGTAGGTCCTCATCAAATCCTCTTCCATTTGGACCGAGTTTTCCAATATTTCTTCAATGGTTTCCTTTTTGCTGTCTTGGTGAAAAGGATTCTTCATCTCAATCCTCCCTTTTAGATTGAAAGAAACTCTCCTTTTATCTTCGCCGGCAGATTACTTTTTATACTCTGCTTTCCTCCAGATGAAGAAAGCTGTTGTCGCCAAAATCGTGGAAATCAAAGCGACGATCACCGCACCATATACACGCTCATCTTCCTGGCCATAATAACCCTCAATCGCGTTTGAGAGGGAGACGACATTGACCGCAAGGAACAGGAAAATCGAGAAAAATGCTGCTCTTTTTTTATCCATGCCTTACTTCCCTCCCAACTGCAAACACCTTTCCATCCTTGATTTCAAGCAGGATTTTTGGAAGCTCGCGCTGCGGCGGTCCCGCCATCGGCTGCCCGCTGTCTACGTTGAAATAACCTTTGTGGCATGGGCAAAGAAGGACATTTTCCTTATGCTCGTAAAAAACAGGGCATTGCAGGTGTGTACATTTATTGTTGTAAGCGACGAATTTGTCGTCCGGTGTCCTGACCAGAATCGCCGGTTCATTTTTCGTCGGGTAGTTGAAGTTCCTGGATTCACCGATTGCCAGGTCATTGACATCGGTGACTTCCACTCTCTTCACTTCACCGTTTTCATCCCGCAGGAAAGTGAAAATTCCGAACGGTGTCGTCGCCAGCCCGATCGCGACGGTTGCACCAAAGGAAGCCTTCAGGAACGCCCTTCTGTTCAAATGGACGTCGTCTTTCCTGTTCAGGTTTTCGATCAGCTTGATCATATCTTTATCATCTTCATGATGGTTCTGTTTTTTATCATCACTCATGGCCAAATCCTCCTGTTCCTAGAGCTGAAACCTCGCATCGATTTTTTTTGCCAGGTTCAAGTATTCCTTGAATAGCGCAGTATTTTCCGCCGCAATCGCAGGCGTCTCGCTGTTCTCATCCGCTTCCTGGATCGGCAGCCGGCCCAGCAATTCCGTGTCAAGCTGGGAAGCCAGTTCCTCGCCGCCGCCTTTTCCGAAAATATAGTACTTCTGGTCGCTGTCTTCAGGCTTGAAGTAAGACATATTCTCGACCACGCCGATGACCTCATGCTTACTCTTGATCGCCATCGCGCCGGCCCGTTCCGCAACGAATGATGCTGCTTTATGTGGCGTTGTCACGACGATTTCCTTGCTCTCTGGAAGCATCAGATGCATATCCAGCGCGACATCCCCCGTTCCAGGCGGCATATCAAGAATGAAATAATCCATTTCTCCCCACAGCACATCCTCGGTAAAATGCTGAATCATTTTTCCAAGCATTGGGCCGCGCCAGACGATTGGCTCATTGTCCTTCACGAGAAAACCCATGGACATCACTTTAATTCCGTTCGCTTCAACCGGGATGATTTTTCCGTTAAACGTTTTTGGCTTTGTATTTATATTCAGGATTTTCGGTACACTGAATCCATATATATCAAGGTCGATGATCGCCACTGATTTGCCGAGCTTTTGCAGTGCAAGCGCAAGATTTACTGATAATGAAGACTTGCCGACTCCGCCTTTTCCGCTCGTAACCGCCAGCACATTTCCTTTTAACATTTAAAAGCACCTCTTTTTTGGATGGGTTATTATTCCCTACCTTATATAAAATTGGTTGAAACCTTAACTGGAAAAAATCGCTGAAAATTTCCAGTTCGCTATATAATTTGGTTTTTCGCTATAAAAATCTCATTTTCGCTATATTATTTGGATTTTCGCTATTAAAATAATTTTTTCGCTATAAAAATCTGTTTTTCGCTATTATCCTTATCGGAGGAATAAAACAGAGCCGGCCCTAATGAACTTAGCGCTCTTTTCCGGCCGGCTCTTATTAATTAGGACTGTGAATCAGTATAAACACCGAAGAATTCAGGCACGTAGTCCCATTTGTTGCCCTCTTGAGGCTTTTTGCCTTCGACAAGGTTCATCTGGGTGCGTTTTCTGCGCAGCTGCTGCATTTCGTCGAAGTCGATGAAGCGGATCGCTTCACTCGGGCAAACAGACGCACACATTGGCGCGATATCGTAGCGTGTTCTGTCATAGCACATATCGCACTTATACATTTTGTTTTTCTCGAAGTCGAATTTAGGGATACCGAATGGGCAGCCAAATGTACAGTTGCGGCAGCCGATGCACTTCTCTTCCATCGCGGAAAGCACGACGCCTTCATCCGTGATTTGAATCGCATTTGCCGGGCAGACGCGGGCACATGCCGGGTCTTTACATTGCATGCACAGCATCGGGAAGGTCTGGCGTGATTCGGTAAAATCAACATATTCTACATAGTTCCGTTCTTTTGCATCATGGTCTCCGCACTCACGGCAGGCTGCCTGGCAGGCACGGCATCCGATACAGCGTTCAAATTCAAGGTACATTATTTTATTCATAATGGCCGTTCCTCCTATTTAGTCAGTTTTTCAAGTTTTACAGCACAGACTTTAAATTCAGGCATCCGTGAGATTGGGTCCAGTGCCGGGCTGGTCAATTGGTTGACCGCCAGCTTTTTGCCCCAGTGATAAGGGACGAACATTGTATCTTTGCGGATTGCTTTCGTTATTTTTACCGGAGCGATCATATCGCCTCGCGGAGTGGTAAGCTTCACTCTTTCGCCGTTCTCGATCTGGTACTGGCTGGCCAGTTCAGGATGCATTTCAACGAATGGCTCAGGACATTGCTCCTTCAGGAAGTCGACGCGTCTTGTCTGGTTTCCTGAAAGGTAATGGAATACAACACGGCCTGTAGTAAGCCAAAGTGGATATTGTTTTGACTGCACTTCTGCAGGTCCTCTGTAATCACAAACGGCGAGATTCGCTTTGCCGTCTGGTGTTTCGAATTTCTCTTTGAACATCGAAGGAGTTCCCTGATGGTCAAGTGCAGGAGCCGGCCAGAAAACACCGTCCTGTTCATCGATCTTTTCGTATGTGACACCATAGTAATCGGCTTTGCCGCCCTTTGATGCAAGACGAAGTTCATCGAAGATTTCTCTTGGCTCGTTATATTGGAAGTGCTGGCCTTTACCAAGACGTTCAGCAATCAGGCTCATGATCTCCCAGTCTGGTTTGGATTCACCGATCGGATCCACTACTTTGCGGATGTGGATGATCCGGCCTTCGGTATTCGTCGTTGTTCCTTCATCCTCAGCCCATGTTGTTGCAGGAAGGACTACATCTGCCAACTCTGCAGTCTCAGAAAGGAAGAAATCATTTACGACTAAGAAATCGAGGTTTTCAAGCTGTTCTTGCACATAGTTGATATTTGGCGATGATACAACCGGGTTCGAGCAAATGACATGAAGTCCGCGAATCGTCTTCGCCTCCATGAGGTGGAACATTTCATAAGCAGAGACACCTGGCTGCGGCATTTCCTCCGGCTTGATGCCCCAAACTCCTGAAATATACTCAACCGCCTTAGGATCCGTAAGCTTGCGGTATCCTGGAAGCAAATCTGCTTTTTGGCCGTGTTCACGACCACCCTGGCCATTTCCCTGTCCTGTAAAAGTGGCTACTCCAGAAGCAAATTTGCCGATCTGGCCGCGCAATAATGCCATGGATGTGTAAAGACTTACGTTATCAACACCTGCTGTCTGCTGTTCCGCTCCGCGAGCGAACATTACGACTGAACGAGGTGACTTTCCAAAGATGTGTGCAGCTTTGATGATCTTTTCAGCTGCGACACCAGTAATTTTCGATGTATATTCTGGCGTGAATTTAGCCGTCATTTCTTTCAATTCTTCGAAATTATTGCAGCGCTCCTGGACATATTCGTGATCCACATAATCATGTTTGATCAGCAAGTGCATGATTCCGTTTGCTAACGCGGAGTCTGTTCCAGGAAGA
Source organism: Bacillus sp. ISL-35 (assembly GCF_018613355.1). Lineage (NCBI taxonomy): Bacteria > Bacillati > Bacillota > Bacilli > Caryophanales > Bacillaceae > Bacillus > Bacillus sp. ISL-35. Next base: position 4,116 of record NZ_JAGGQK010000007.1, read on the forward strand.
AGATCAAGGTGAACATCAGCAACCCTTGCAGTTGCGGTTTCACGCGGATCGGCAACAATGAGCTTTGCGCCTTTGTCCTTCGCTTTCCAGAACCACTGGATACTAGTCGGGTGACATTCTGCCGTGTTAGAGCCTGCCATGAAGAAGCAGTCGCTATGCTCGAGTTCCGTCCATGGAAGCGATGATCCCCGGTCAATTCCAAGCGTCTTATTGAATCCGCCGGCAGCAGAACTCATGCAGTAGCGGCCATTATAATCGATATAACGAGTGCCCAGTCCGACACGTGCGTACTTTCCTACAAGGTAGCATTTTTCATTTGTCATCGACACGCCGCCATACACAGCGAGCGCATCCTTGCCGTATGTTCCCTGGATCTCTTTATACTTTCTTTCAATCAGATCAAGCGCTTCGTCCCAGGTTGCAGCAACGAACTTTCCATTCTTTTTGATCAAAGGTGTCTTGATGCGGTCTGGATGGTCGATCGTCTGGTACGCCGTAACCCCTTTAGGGCACATTTTCCCTCTGGTCAAAACCCAGTCATAACGCGGTTCCACACCCATGACCTTATTCGTTTTTTCATCAACGCGGATGTGCATCCCGCACTGCATTCCGCAGTAGCAGCAATGTGTTGTAACTAATTTTTCTCCTTTGCGAATCTGGTTCTTTACGCCTTCTTTAACGAGAAACTGGCTCATCGATTTTTTCCTCCTTCAAATCCTGGTCGATTCCGTAAAACTCTTCCGAACGTTTTTTACTGAAGCCTGATATATGAATTCCGTTATTTGTACTGACCGGTCCGTATGGGTTTCCTTTTGGTGATTCAAGATTCATTTGCTTCATTGCCCTCATCCTGCGGCGGCAGCCTGTGCAATAATCCGAAAGATAGGATCCGTCCGCTAACTGCAGATCAAAATTCTGGCTTTTTAAAATGGCCTGGACATCGGCGATCTGGTCGTCATTGCTGTATGGCTGTCCGCAGCTCTTACATGATTTCGTATCCACTTTGATCACCTCTTGATAACTCATTGGTACGGCTGTAGCCAGCGGCCTGATTGGCACGTGGAACAGTTTTCCGAATGGGAAGTACATCAGCATGATGATGACTGTAACCTGATGGATCAGCGACATGTAATGATGCATCCAGCCATCAAGGAATGTGTACATGATTGTTAAAATCAAACCTGTAACTGTTACCGATAATAAAATGATCAATGGCAGGATATCGAATTCGAATCGCTGGGTTACTTTAACATCGTAGTTCGTGATCCGTCGATAAAGGGCCATTCCGGCTCCAATCAAAACCATGATTGCCCCGATATTCAATCCGTTATAGACGATTTCAGCAAAAAGTCCGTGGGCCGCCATTGTGATGGTTGGCATGTCGAACACGATGATCTGGTACGTTTCTGAATCGATCAAGTCGAATCGCATCCAGCCGAATGTAAGCCCGAAGGTGATCCCGAAGGAAATGATGCAGCCCCATGAAATCATCAAGTGCTGAATTCCGCGGTATAATCCGCGCTGAAAAATGAATTTCTGTAAGATAATGTTATCGATCAATGTTTTGACTAGTGCTTTTGAATTGCGTTTCATTCTTTCTTTATTAAAAAGGTTCTCAACACTTCGCTTAGCCACTCTGTTCGTCGCTTTACGCCACATCCAGAAGCTCATCCTGATTGAAAGCCCGATGGCAAATACTGCTGAAGAAATTGCATATCCCAGAAGCGCCATGTCAATATGGACAAACTTCGAAGTCGAATACCACATTGAGAAAAATAATATCATCACAGCGACAAAGGAATACATGCTTGTTTTGGAGTAAAAGGATTTCTCGAATTTGTACAACTTTGCTACCTCCCTATAAATCGTTTCCGATTTCAAAAATCATCTTATCATGGAAAAACAGTCAAAAAAGGCTTAAATTGTAAACACTTTGTGAATAGTGAAAAATTGATTTGATAATGTTTTACAGCCCTAATCATCACTGTATAACCGTTCATACCTAAATCTTAAGGGAGCAAGATTAAAAGATATGTGAAGTCCGTCACACCAATATAAGTGGACACAAAATCGTAATAAATTTGTGCGGGAGTTAACAATCTGGCACCAGCAAGATGGCAGGAAGGCGATTTGAAGAATCTGTTTTAATGGACATATACCGTTCTGCTAGTTCAGTCGAGGTAATAGCAGTAACGAGTGCCATACCCACCCCATTTAAAAATTGCCAAAATGGATTGCTAATCTAAGTTGAGTTATTAGTAGCCAGGCAAAGTTTTCCTTATACTAGAACTATCAAGCCAAGAAAGGTTGGGAGTTATGGACAATTTCAAAGCTTTTATGGTGAACAAAACGGAACAAGATTTTTCGGCCGAAGTGAAGACGATCACATTGGAGGATCTTCCTGAAGGAGATGTGCTGATCAAGGTGGCGTACTCCAGTGTCAACTATAAGGACGGGCTGGCGAGCATTCCGAATGGCAAGATTGTCAGATCCTATCCTTTCATCCCTGGAATCGACCTTGCCGGTACAGTTGTCTCTTCTGATGACAGCCGCTTCAATGAAGGAGATGAAGTGATTGCGACCAGCTATGAGATAGGGGTTTCCCACTATGGCGGATACAGCGAGTATGCGAGGATTCCGGGGGACTGGATTGTCCCGCTGCCTGAAGGTCTTTCATTGAAGGAAGCGATGGTTTACGGAACTGCCGGTTTTACGGCAGCCTTATCTGTCCACCGACTGGAAGAAAACGGCCTGACTTCTGAAAAAGGGAAAGTCCTTGTGACAGGAGCAACCGGCGGTGTTGGAAGTGTCGCCGTGGCGATGCTAGCAAAGCGTGGCTATTACGTCGTAGCGAGCACAGGGAAAGAATCAGAGCATGAATACCTTCAAAAAATTGGCGCCTCAGATATCATCAGCCGCGAAGAGTTAGTCGGGGAAAAGATCAAGCCTTTAGATAAGCAGCTATGGGCAGCGGCCGTCGACCCGGTTGGCGGCAAGACATTGTCGGCAATCCTCAGCAAGCTCGAATACAACGGTTCAGTCGCAGTCAGCGGCTTGACTGGCGGAACAGATGTCCCAGCAACGGTGTTCCCGTTCATCCTCAGGGGAATCAATCTCCTTGGCATTGATTCCGTTTACTGCCCGATGGAAACGAGAAAGCTTCTATGGCAGCGAATGGCCACGGACTTGAAGCCGGAGGGACTGCTGGAAGCCATCAAAAATGAAGTATCATTAGAAGAATTGCCAGGCGTCCTTACCAGCATCTTAAAAGGCGAGAACCGCGGCCGAACGGTTGTGAAGATGTAAAAAAACAGCCCGAATCCAGTCAATAACTGGGTCCGGGCTGTCTTTCATCCAAATTAATTTAGTACTGTGCTGCAAGTTTTCTGAATCTAGTTTTTAACTTTGTGCTGCAAGCTCCTGTGATTCTACTTTTTAACTTTGTGCTGCAAGCTCCTCTGAATCTACTTTTAATTTTATATCGCAAGCTCCTCTGAACTGACTTTTGCCAGATGACCACAGTCATTCAGGAACAGCACTGCTTTTTTCCCGTTTTCATTCACTTTCAGTAAATGGATTCCTGTGTCTCCTGTCGGGAAATAAATATCATTGGATACAGGCAGGTTCAAAAATGACCTCAGAAGATTGGAGATCATACCGCCATGGGAGACAATCGCGATTCGCTCCCTGCCCTCACTCTCAGCAAGAATCCTGGAAAAAACCGTCTGGGCCCGGAAGCGGAATTGAAGCTCGGATTCTCCTTCCTCGATCGGAACATGCGGCTTCCTTCCGCCCTCCGGTTCGGGATAGCGCAGCTTGGCCTCGGCAAAGGGCAGCCCTGCCAAAACTCCATTATTGAATTCTCTTAATTCATCATCTTCAATCACCGCAATCCCGGTTTCGCTGCTGAGGATTTCGGCTGTCTCCCTTGCTCTTTTCAATGTGCTCGCCCAGATCACTTCCGGCATATATTTTTCTTTGACGACTTTAGCCATCTCCCTTGCCTGCCTGCGGCCGTGTTCCGTCAGGAGCAAATCGGCTCGCCCTTCATGCACCTGCAAGATATCCCCTTCAGATTCACCATGCCTGATCAAAAGAATTTCCATACCCTCACCCTTTGTTAATCTTTTACCTAATCAATTCTCCACTGCTCGCCAAAACCCCTTTTACATCAAAAGAAAAAAAGACCCGCACTCATTGTGCGAATCTTTTCCTTGATTATTTTACCGGTCCCAGGCTTGACCTTCTGATTACCTGGTTGATCACTTCAGAAAAGACAAGGCCAACTGCGATCGCTCCGGATATCATCGATGCCTTCGCTGCTAAAGATAGGGCAACGCCATAATCATTCTCCACAAAATTCCTCATCGCATCATACGCCAGTCCGCCCGGAACGAGTGGAATAATTCCGGCGACACTAAAAATAATGATTGGCGTCCGATATGCCTTCGCGAACATCTGGCTGACAACCGCAATTAAAAACGAGGCCATCAATGTCGCAAAAATGGTGCCGAATCCATTTGTATCCAGGGCAAAATAAACAATCCAGCCGACCATCCCGGATATCCCGCACTTGACCAGGGACTCCCTCGGTGCGTTAAAAATGATCCCAAACGCTGCCGAGGCAATAAAACTCGTAATTAGCTGCTCTATATAAACCATCGCTTTTTCTCCAGTCTACAAGAAAGATAAAATAGCCGCAATGCCTGAACCAATCGCAAACGCCGTCAACAGCGCTTCTGCTCCTTTTGACAATCCTGAAACCAAATGGCCGGCCATCAGGTCCCTGACTGCATTCGTGATCAGCAGGCCGGGCACTAGCGGCATCACTGAACCAATGATGATTTTATCAAGCTCCTGGCCGAGCCCGAATTTCACAAAGAAAAAGGCAATCATCCCGATAAAGAAAGACGACAGGAATTCAGCAAAGAATTTTACCGGAACAATCCTGTGAAAATAAACGACCAGGAAAAAGCCGATCCCTCCTGCGGCCATAGAAGGAAGGAAATCGAGCCAGCTGCCGAGGAACATGATGGTGAAACAGCCGCTTGCAATCGCAGCCGCTATGATTTGAATCGTAAACGAGTAGGCTAGATTCGCTTCCTCAATCTCCTCAAGGAGCCGGCACGCTTCAGCAAGCCCTACCTCGCCGCTGCTTATTTTTCGTGAAACAGCGTTGACCATGGCCACTTTCCTGAGGTCCGTCGTCCTGTCTGAAATCCTTACAAGCTTCGTCCTCTCCGGGCCGACACCTTCCACGGAAAAAATGATCCCGGTCGGCGTCACATAACTATGGGTCTTATCGATGCCAAGAGCAGAAGCCATCCGCGACATCGTATCCTCGACGCGATACGTTTCTGCGCCGCTTCGTAGCATGATTTTCCCGGCCAGCAAACAGGCCCGCATCACTTCAAATGTTTGATCCTGATTATCCATAATGATCCTCACATACCAATCCGTACGATGTAAATTTCTTTATCAGTTTAAATCAAAAGAGTGCATATTAGCAACCATAGAAAAAGCCAGCCATGATACGGCTGGCTAAGGCCTCAGGACACAGCTTCCTTCGGCTGGCAAACTTCCTTTTTCGGTTTGCCTTTCACAATCGTCAGAATCAGGGCGAGTACGACAAAACCACTTGAAATCTGGAACAAGGTTCCCAGATCAACATATTGCGCCAGAACCCCGAAAAACAGTCCACTCAAACCAATCCCAAGGTCAATGGATGAGAAGAACATCCCGTTGGCTACTCCTCGACGATTTGGCGGTGTCATTGATAACGTCCATGATTGTAAGGTTGGGATCAATGAACCGAATCCAATTCCAAACAATACGCCTGCTAAAGCGATCATCATATTGGAGTGAGCAAATGAAAGCACCCACATGCCCGCAAATGTAATGCTGATCGTTAAAATAACAAGCCCGACAGGTCCTTTTTGGTCAAACCATTTTCCGGCTACCGGACGTGACAATGAAGCAAGAATCGCGTTGCACAGATAGAATAAAAAGATTTGGTCGATCCCGCGTTCCTCACCAAATATAACGATGAAGGTTACAATCGTTCCATATCCAAGGTTGATCAGCAATGTCAGCATGGCCGGGAACCAGCCTGACTTTTCAACAAGCGAACCAAGATAAGAGAATTTTAAATCTTCCTTGCTCGTTTTCACTACCTGTTCAGGTGTGTGATAATGAACGGTTCCGAGCAGCACAAGGGCAATGACACCAAGCGCACCAGAAATGTAAATCAGATTTTCAAATGACGTTACTTGAAATAAGAATATCCCTAGGCTCGGCGCAATGATCATCCCTATTGTAATGGACAGGCCGTAGTATCCCATCCCTTCTCCAAGCCTGGAGTTCGGAATCACGTCAACCGCTGCCGTGCCGTTGACAGTCGTCGACCATCCCCATGCAAGCCCGTGCAGCAGCCGGACGGCAAGGAAAATGACCACCACCTGGGACAGCGGATATAGGAATGTAATGAGCAGCAGCATAACGGCTCCAATCAAAACGAGCGGCCTTCTGTGTTTATATTCAAGCATAAATCCGATGAACGGCCTGCTCAGCACGGCCCCAATGGAAAATAAGGCGGTAACCAAACCGATCTCCGTTCCATTCGCACCAATCGATTTTATATAAGGCGGCAATGTCGGAATGAGCATCTGGAAGGACATGAATACAAACAGGTTTCCAACCATCAGCTTTATGAATGAAGAGGTCCATAATGGCTCTTTTATTTGTGGCAAATTGTTTCTCCCCTTTACTTTGTATCTTCGAATGCAGGCATCTTAACCGTGAAAATCACTCTGCCTTACAAAAAATGCCCTTAAACAAACAAAAAATCTTCCGCACGAGAAGATTTTCCATGTATTTCGCATTTCTAAATAATAGCACATTCCATAGCATGATTGAAAGGGGAAATTTGTTTTTGACAGTTGCTTTACTAACATATAACTTTTCTTAACATTACTGGTCTCAGTACTTTGTTCATCCAAAACTGATAAGCAAAACAAGCGCCATCGAAAATAGCCTTTACTGAAGATATTTCGGATTATCCTTGATGGTCGACTGGTTCAACTCCTGAAAAATATCCGGCTTTGCTGGTTCTTGGCTGCTTTCCATCTTCATCACCATTGCTGGAAGGTAATCATTCAGGATTTTTCTGAACTCACCGACCGTCAATGGCTTCGCGTCATCGGTGAGCTCATACCCCAGCTGGCCATTCGGTTCAATTGTTGCGAATTTCACGTCTTCCATTTTGGTAATCCCATTATTCCTCAATCTCATCTCCAACTGGTCGACCGTCAGCCGCATCCTCTTCATCGTTTTGATATTCAACTGGCCATTCTGGATAATGACCTTCGATTTTCCGGTGATGAATTTTTCAAAAGCATTGAACTTCAGTTCCAAATATTCAATTATTACAATTGCTGCAACAAAGATGGCTGCCCCGGCAATTGCCTTCCACATACTCTTATCTACAATCGGCTGGACGATGATGGTTCCAAGTGAAATCATCACGACCGTCTGTGCCAGCGTCATTTGCGAGATCGACTTCCTCCCCGCGATTCTCAACAATAAAATTCCAGAAAGGATCAAGAATGCCGTTTCCCAGATAAAAGTGAAATTCATAAGCGCCTCCTAAAAAAATGCTAACCTTATTTTTCTCCATTGACGGACATATTATGAGGCACAAAACAGCACTCCTCTAGAATGAAGTGGGACATTAATGCTTGTTTCTCCGGATCCTCAATAACAATCTTAATTCTTGATACATTCCCCGGATTTGCAATTTCACGGGATAGACAGGTTTAAATTTTCCCAACCCATTTAAGGTTTCTTGCTAACGTGCTCTGGATAAATGAAAATGTATGAATTTTCAAACATTTAAGGAGGAACTATGAAAAAATTCAGTGTCATTGCGTTAGCACTCATGTTATTCAGTTTGGTTTTATCTCCCTCATTCTCCAGCCCAAAGGCATCCTTGCTTACAGCAGAACTGGATCCAAAGGTCGAACGCCTGCTGGCTAATCCTTTGAGCAATGAAGAAGTTGAACTTATCATTACTTATAAAGACATGCCAGTACTCTCGGATATCAAGCTTCTGAAACTATTAGGTTTCGAAGTGAACCCCTTCAGCGAGCTTCCAATTGTAGCGGTTAAAGGGAAGATTGGCCTTGTCAATGAGCTGCTTCTTACGGCAAGCAATATCCTCTCAATTTATGCGAATGATGATCTGCACTATTTCCTTCGAGACAGCAGGGCTCTCATCGGCGCAGAAGCGGTTTGGAATGACCTTGGTTTTACCGGAAAAGGAGTAACTGTAGCGGTAATCGACAGCGGTATTGATGCCACCCATCCAGATTTGCAGTATGGTGAAAAGGTCGTTCAGAATGTAAAATTCGTTGCCGGAGACCTTTTTGGCAATCAGCCTCTATACCTTGAGAACCAGCTGAACACAGACACCACCTCTGGCCATGGCACCCATGTTGCCGGAACGATTGCCGGTAGCGGGACCTCTAGCAACGGATTGTATAAAGGAATTGCTCCCGATGCAAAATTAGTCGGTCTTGGCGTTGGCGAAGCCATCAACATCCTTTGGTCACTGGAAGCTTTTGATTATGCCATTAAGAATCAAGAAAAGTACGGAATCGACATCATCAGCAACAGCTGGGGCTCAACCGGGGAATATTCTCCTGATCACCCTATCAATGTCGCTTCCAAAAAAGCGCATGACGCAGGTATGACCGTTGTGTTTGCCGCTGGAAATGAAGGTCCTGAAGATAATACGCTAAACCCATACTCAGCTGCTCCCTGGGTCATCAGTGTGGCGGCTGGAACCAAGGATAAGCAACTAGCCGACTTCTCCTCACGCGGTGTTGCAGGAGACGAATTCCTGCATCCTGATATCACGGCTCCAGGCGTCGATATCGTGGCAACCCGATCTTCCACTGGACTTGTCATGAATCTATTAGGTACAGTAACCGATGTCTCATATATAGAAGCGACTCACCTGCCTTTCTATACAACTTCAAGCGGCACAAGCATGGCCGCGCCACATATCTCTGGTGTAGCTGCATTGATGAAGGAAGCCAACCCTTCCCTTAGCCCGGATCAGGCACTTGATCTGATGATCCAAACAGCTGACCCGATGCCTGGTTACCAGCTACATGAAGCCGGCTCAGGCTATGTGAACGCTTATGAAGCAGTCCAGGCCGCTCTTATCCAGTAGGCATCCGACTTTTTAAAATCCTTCCCGTTAACGGGGAGGATTTTTTCTTCCTTCAAATTCCTATGGCAGAAGGACCCTCTTGTATTTCCCCCACTTTTGAGTTAGGTTTGAATAAAAAACCTGAATATTCGGAAAGGGGTTGCTTTAGATGCTTGATTGCCAGGATGAGGTTTTATTTTATACAAAACAGCTTGTGAACATCGGGAGCATTGTCAATACAACTGGAGAGAACGAAATTGCTCAGGCACTTTATACGATGATTTCATCGTTTCCTTATTTTATAGAGAACCCAACCCACGTCATTAAACCGCAAACTCAGAATGATGTGCTTGAACGGTACAATGTACTGGCTTTTGTAAAAGGAACCAAAGGCCACAGCAACCGGACTGTTATTCTGATGGGGCATCTGGATACGGTCGGGATAGATGATTTCACACAACTTACTGGCCTGGCGTTCAATCCTGATGAACTTCTTGTTGAGCTTAAAAAAGAAAAATTGCCTCCTCATGTGAAGGAGCAGGCTGAATCAGGCGATTGGATGTTTGGACGCGGAGTGCTGGACATGAAAAGCGGAGTGGCCTCCAATCTTTATCTGCTGAAGTATTATTCCGAGCATCCGGATGAACTCGAGGGAAATCTTGTCTTTTTGGCAGAATGTGATGAGGAAGACAGTTCATACGGCATCCTTTCAGGAGTCAAAGATCTGAATGCCTGGAAGGAAGAGCATGGCTTTGAGTATATTGCCCTGATTAACAGTGATTTCGTTTCACCAAGGTTTCCCGGTGACAGGAATCGCTATATTTATAAAGGAACTGTCGGGAAGCTTTTGCCTTCATTTTTTATAACGGGGGCCGAAACCCATGTCGGGTCAGCGTTTGAAGGCCTGGATCCAAATCTGATCGCCGCTGAGTTGACAAGGCAAATCGACTATAATCCTGAACTCTGCAACGAAGCTTTCGGGGAAACGACCATGCCGCCAGTCTCCCTGAAACAGATGGACCTCAAGCCGAACTACACCGTGCAAACAGCGCTGGCCGCGTATGTATATTACAATTTCTTCATTCATTCCTGGACCCCAAAGGATGTACTCGAAAAATTGAAGGAGCAGGCCCGCATTGCTTTTGCCAACGGATTGGAGCTGTACGAGGAGCGCTACAAGCATTTCTGTAAAATCAGCGGCGAGCCTTGCAGGGATCTTCAATGGCAGCCCAGGGTAATGACTTATGAAGAGATGGAATCTGAATTGATTAAGGTGCATGGTACTGAATACACAGCCCATATGGTCGAGTTCAAGGAAAACCTGCTTCTGGACGCTACACTTGACCTGAGGATGTACGCTGCGAGAGTTGTTGAGGAAGCATGGAAGTGGATGCCCGACCAGAGTCCGGCAATCATCGTCTTCTACTCCTCGCTTTATTCGCCAAGAATCGAAGTGAATGGTGAGACCGAGGATGAACGGAATTTGATAGAAGCACTCGATGCGGCTGTTAAAAGTGTTCAGCCTGAATATGACGAATCCATCGTCGTCCGCAATTTCTTTCCTTATATATCCGATATGAGTTTTGTCGCTTTGAGCGATGATGACGAAGCATTGGATGCTGCATCCCGCAATAACCCAAGCTGGGGAACGAAATTTTTTGTGGATTACCAGGAAATCCGTGAACTGAATGTCCCAGTGGTCAATATCGGGCCATACGGGCTGGATGCCCATAAACGCTATGAACGGATGGAAATAGACTATTCTGTCAGAATTGTCCCGAATCTCACCAATGAGGTCATCAAGAATCTATTGGCAAAATAATTTGCAGGTGCCTTGTCAGGGGCACCTTTTTTGTATAAACATAGCCGAACACCTCTTGTTTTTCAGCTTTTTTCTTATTACTATATAGTTCAGTGGAAATATATTATAGTAATCATTAAAATAAACATAAGAGACTGATCAAAGGAAAGGCTGATTTAATTGGAAGAAAACTCGAATTTTATAAAAACGATCATTAAGGAAGATTTGGAGAGCGGCAAGCGTGATACAGTCTTGACCCGATTCCCTCCAGAACCAAACGGATACTTACATATCGGTCACGCAAAATCGATTGTCATCAACTTCGGGCTAGCAGATGAGTTCGGCGGCAAGACAAACCTCCGCTTTGATGACACGAATCCGCTGAAGGAAGACCAGGAGTACGTGGACTCCATCAAGGAAGACGTCGAATGGCTTGGGTACGAATGGGAAGGCTTGTTCTTCGCATCTGACTACTTCGATGAAATGTACGACCGCGCTGTCCTTTTGATCAAAAAAGGATTGGCATATGTCGATGATTTATCCGCCGATGAAATCCGTGAATATCGCGGCACCCTTTCTGAGCCTGGCAAGGAAAGTCCGTACCGCAATCGTTCGGTTGAAGAGAACCTTGAACTGTTCGAACGCATGAAGAACGGCGAATTTGCCAATGGCGAAAAAGTATTGCGCGCAAAGATTGATATGTCTTCACCAAATATCAACCTGCGTGATCCGGTCATCTACCGAATTTCGCATGCGACACACCATAACACTGGGGATAAGTGGTGCATCTATCCGATGTACGCGTTTGCCCATCCGATTGAGGATGCAATCGAAGGCGTTACCCACAGCTTGTGCACAACCGAGTTCGAAGACCAGCGTCCTCTATACGATTGGGTTGTACGTGAAACCGAAATGGAAGCAACTCCGCAGCAAATCGAGTTTGGCCGCCTGAACCTGACAAATACGGTTATGAGCAAGCGCAAACTGAAGCAGCTTGTTGAAGAAAAGTATGTCGATGGCTGGGATGATCCACGCCTGCCAACAATCTCCGGATTGAGAAGACGGGGCTTCACACCAGAAGCGATTCGTGAATTCGTGAAAGCAGCTGGCGTTTCCAAAGGATACTCTGTGGTTGACGAGCAGATGCTTGAGCACTTTGTACGTGAAGACCTTAAGCTGAAGGCTCCGCGTACGATGGGTGTACTTCGTCCGCTGAAAGTTGTTATTACGAACTATCCCGAAGGCGAAGTCGAATGGCTTGATGCAGAAATCAATCCTGAGAACCCAGAAATGGGCACACGTAAAATTCCATTCTCCCGTGAGATTTATGTCGAGCAGGACGACTTCATGGAAAACCCGCCAGCGAAGTACTTCCGCCTATTCCCTGGCAATGAAGTCCGTCTGAAGCATGCTTACTTCATTAAATGCGATGACGTCATCAAGGATGAAAATGGCGAAGTGGTGGAACTGCACTGCACATATGACCCTGAGACTAAGAGCGGATCAGGCTTCACTGGCCGCAAAGTAAAAGGAACACTGCACTGGGTTGACGCAACACATGCCCTTCCAGCAGAATTCCGCCTGTATGAGCCGCTGATTCTTGATGATGAAGAAGAAAGCGAAGATGAAGCCGAGAACAAATCCTTCCTGGATCAGGTGAATGAAAAATCCCTGGAAATCCTGAACGGCTTTATCGAGCCAAACATGAAGGACGCCCAGCCGCAGGACAAATTCCAGTTCTTCCGCCACGGCTACTTCAACGTCGATCCGAAGCACACAACAGAAGACAAGAAAGTCTTTAACCGGATTGTATCGCTTAAGAGCTCGTTTAAGCTTTAATATGTAGATGACTTGGCCTCCCCGAATGAGTGTTTGATTCCGGGGAGGTTTTTTTGTGGTTATTCGGTTGCCGGTGGACGGCGAGCTGGTATAGCGGTAGGTCTTACACCAAAGCTGTCATGGTAACGGTTGGATTTTGACAGCTTTCACCTAATTTTCTTCGAACCTATCAAAATAACGGCGGTTTCTTGACAGCTTTACCGTACTTCCTCTCAAACCTGTCAAAATAAAGGCGGTTTCTTGACAGCTTTACCGTACTTCCCCTCAAACTTGTCAAAATAACGGCTGGTTTTTGACAGCTTTCACCTGAATCACTTCAAACCTGTCAAAATAACGGCAGTTTCTTGACAGCTTTCACCTGCTTCCCATCAAACCTGTCAAAATAACGATGGATTCTTGACAGCTTTACCGTACTTCCTCTCAAACCTGTCAAAATAAAGGCGGATTCTTGACAGCTTTACCGTATTTCCCCTCAAACTTGTCAAAATAACGGCTGGTTTTTGACAGCTTTCACCTGAATCACTTCAAACCTGTCAAAATAACGGCAGTTTCTTGACAGCTTTCACCTGCTTCCCCTCAAACCTGTCAAAATAACAACGGTTTCTTGACAGCTTTCACCTGCTTCCCCTCAAACCTGTCAAAATAACGATGGATTCTTGACAGCTTTACCGTACTTCCTTTCAAACTTGTCAAAATAACGGCGGTTTCTTGACAGCTTTTCCGTACTTCCTCTCAAACCTGTCAAAATAACGATGGATTCTTGACAGCTTTTACCTGCTTCCCTCAAACCTGTCAAAATAACAACGGTTTCTTGACAGCTTTCACCTGCTTCCCCTCAAACCTGTCAAAATAACGATGGATTCTTGACAGCTTTACCGTACTTCACTTTAAACCTGTCATAATAACGATCAATTCTTGACAGCTTGCACCTGCCCCCTTCAAATCCGTCAAAATAACGGACAACTTATAACAGCTGCCTGCTTCACCCTTTATACCTGATTCAGACAACATGCTCTCCTTTTAAAGGAAATCTGCTTTTAATCTAGAATTTAATTATGCAACCAATTTTTCAGAGGTGAGTATTATGGAAATCCGAAAATTAACAAGCGAGGATGCAGAGAATTATCGTGCCCTTCGCCATGAAGCTTTGCTAAAGAATCCTGAGGCGTTCAGCTCCAGTTATGAAGATGAGAAGGGCAACGAAGCGGAGCATTACGGGCAAAGGCTAGATAATAAATCAACATATACGTTTGGCGCATTTGACGAAGATCAGCTTGTTGGGGTCGTCACGCTCGTACCAGAAGGAAAGGTCAAGCTGAAGCACCGGGCAAATATTTTTGCCATGTATGTAACTTCCTCACAACGCAGTAGAGGCATTGGCAAGGAACTTGTAAAAACCGCCATTCAACAAGCGGCAGAATTAAACAGTGTGGAACAGATCCACCTCACAGTGACCTCAAGCAATGAACCGGCAAAAAAACTTTATGCTTCTCTTGGTTTCAAAGAATATGGGGTCGAAAAGAACGCGATGCGGATTGAGGGGACATATTATGATGAAGATTTAATGGTGTTATTTTTATAGAAGGCCAATCTTGGCCTTTTTTTCATGTTTATTTTTCGCTGAAAAAGGAAGTAGGTAAAGGATAAGGTTTTGGAAAGGAGAATGCTCATGTTTTTAGATGCTTATGTTAATCAAAAGGTGCAAGTTAAACTGAAAAATTTCCCCGAAAATATGATTGGCGAAATTACCGGTATCTTTCAGCCTGATGAATGGTACCTGGTAAAGCTGGTCCATGCCGAGAGTATGGGAATTTGGGTTGAGAACCCTTGCTATAAACGGACGCCAGTCCAGAAGGAAGATGGTACCGCGATTCCTTCAGAAGACCAGGTCGAAGAAACCTGCACCACGCACATGTTCCTTCGCTGGGAGTACATTGCATCCATCATTACCTTCCCTGACTCTGATCCTAAGGCTGACAAAAAAGCCAAGCTTATTGGGTTCCAGCCTGATATTGATTAGAAGGTACAAAAACGCTGCCGAAGATCCGGCAGCGTTTCTTCATTTTTACTTAAAGATTAATACCTTACCCACAGTACCGTCAGCACTTTGTCCTACTACACGGAATTTCAAACCTTGTTTTGGAACATTGCGACCTGCGTCGACCATTCCCACATTACTGTAATCAGCACTGTCATCAAATAATGGATTACGCTTTGTAAAGTTATCCTTCATTGTTGCAGCAACGGTTGGATAATTTGAATAATCCAAGAACATTTTTTCGGATTTTTCAAGTCCAAATGCAGCATCATGCAACTGGTAGCGTGTAGAACCGGCTGCTTTATCACTCCAGTAGTTAGTATGCTGATCTGCATCTACTACCCCCAAGAAACCTTCCCCTGGGTGAACTCCTGTCCAGTTGTTATCGTAAGTCTCATCGACATACCATACGACTAAGCCTTGATCGTATGTCATTATGCTATCTCCGCGGCGGATGTTTTTCAGTCCTTCATCAACACCGTTATGGGATCTCCACTCTAGTAAATAGTAGTTTTTAGAATAGAATTTACCGATATCCTTTTTAAAACCATCAAGGGTAAACTTGGAGTCACCTTCTGCATCATCTGTTAAAACCTGATTACCGTCAACTGAAACGGTAATATCATCAACATAAAAACCTGGATTTGCTACATATGGGTCTGTCCAATAGTTAAATTCAACTGTGACCTTTTCCCCAACATAAGCTGATAGGTCAAATTCTGCATCAACCCAATCTCCATTTGAAGACCCGGTAATACCGTTACCTGGATTTTGGTCATTAGGATCATCCGCAGTTGTAATATTACCAGCAACCGATTCACCATTTACCTTTACAGAAGCATAATCCCACTCTGTTTCAATATCATACCATGCCTTGAAGTTTAGTGTAGCATTAGTCGCATTTGTTAGATCAACTGTTGCAACCATAGAATTGTCTAATAGATTTCCACTACCACTGAAATACTCATACTTACCACTTGCTGGAGTATTAACCGTATTTTCTTTATCAGGCAGGTCAATTCTAACTGCATCATTATTAGTACCCTTAGTAACACCTTCATCAAGTAGAATAGTTGTACCTTCACTTGTAATGTCATTAGAGTTCAATGTGGTTCCACTTAACCAATTACCACCATGCCATTGCTGAAGTTTTTCTTTTGCATATGGGCTAAATCCTGGTGGCTCCGTTCCACCAATCTTACCTGCCCAGCTACCGCTCGCCATAACTGACCAATACGCAACAGCTTCACCTGTACCACTATAAATAGTGTCATATTCATCAGGCAGACCTAAATCGTGACCGTATTCATGAATAAACACACCTGCTGCACCGTCTTCAGGTTCAATCGTATAATCCCAAGCTGCTAATACACCACCCCAGCGATCACTGTCAGATAATCCACCAGGAACCCCGATTGGACCAGAACCTAATTTCGAACGGTGAGACCAGATAGCGTCTGCTCCAAGAGCACCCCCGCCTGCTTCTTCACCCACACCAGCATGGATAACCATTAAATGGTCAATTATGCCGTCTGGCTCCGCATATATACCATCATCATCATAATCATCTCGGTCCCATTGATCGTATTCGCTTAAATCTACGTTAGGATCCTGAGCCGCTTGACTAAGTGCTTCGTAAACCAACATTTGAGGGAAATAATCATTTCCATCTGGAGCAGGATCGTTGTGTCCGTAAAATGCCGCAGGCTGGGCTGCAGTATACCAACCGGCTACATTTCCTTCTACAGTATAGCTATCACCGGATTGCTGTTCATAATACTGTTTCATGGAAACGAAGTCTTCACCATTAGGACCCTTATATCCATTTTCTCCAAAAATCATATTTTGGTAATGTTCATCAGTATAATTGTCATAATAAAAATCTGTTTCATTTTCTTTAATTGAATTTCTTGGATAATCAGGGAAGTCAATTTTAAGAACTAGGACATTATCTTTTCGGACTTCGTCGTTATACGGTTCTTTTTCTACTCCATCTACTGCATTCTTTTTAGCTTGCCCTAACTTATTTCCTTTACCATTTTTAAGAGAAGTAGTTTTGGAGTCTTTAGATCCATCCTTCACATTATCAATTGGTTTAGGTAATCCATCTCTTACTTTTAAACCACTTTTAGCTCTTGCGTTTAAGTACTTCTGCAACCCCTTCTCAGCCTCAGCAGGCGTTGCATCCTTAGAAATCTTTCCTTGTTTCTTCAGCATTTCTATCAATCTCTCATCGTTCGCGATGCCTAAATCGATTGGTGCTCCTCCGTTGGCCTGGTAGCTTGGTTTTTCTACTGCTTTGACTGTTGCTGGTCCAGCAGACGCGAATGATAGCGTGCTTGCAAGCATTGCGGTCATCGTAATGCTTGATAGGACCTTAAGACCTAAATTTTTCTTCAAATTCCTACCCCTCTCCTTGAATAGATTTCAGAATATTTAGTGCAATACTATTTTAGCAATTAAACTTTTAATTTACAATATTTTAAATTATCAAATCATTCAACTTTTTTCGTGCAAACTTTCCATAAAACTACCAAAACACTCCATTTATAGTCCTATAATTCGACATTATAAATTTTAGACTTACGAAACTATTTAATTTTTAAAATAATTTGTATAATGAAGAAAAAGAACTATTATACTTGGAGGTCTCCCTATGATAAAAGTTGGAATCATCGGCCTTGGTGCAATTGGCCAGCGTTTGATAAAAGGTTTTCAGAGTCATGCTGAAACTGAAATTGCAGCGGTATGTGACACTATGGAAGAAAGGGCAAATGAGGTGGCGGCTGAGTTGGGCGGAATTCCGTCATTCATGAACCATAAAGAGATGCTTGAAACTACTGAACTTGATCTTGTGTATGTTGCGGTGCCGCCGAAGTTTCACCATGCTGTGGCGTCTGATGTCATCCAAAAAGGGATACATATTTTGTGTGAGAAACCGCTGGCCAATTCGATCGAGGAAGCTGAGAGCCTATTAAAACAGGCACAGGAAGCGGGTATCGTCCATGCAATGAATTTTCCGCTTAATTACAGTGCCGGCAGCAGGACTTTTGAAAAGTTAATCAAGGAAAACTATGTTGGAAAGCTGAGAAGAGTTCAACTGAAGATGCATTTCCCTGAATGGCCGCGCCCATGGCAGCAGAATGCCTGGGTTGCAAGCAAGGAGCAGGGCGGCTATGTGCTCGAGGTGGGCGTTCATTTCATCCAGCAGCTGCAGAAGGTTTTTGGCGAGGTTACAGTGAAGAATGTTCAATTGCAATTCCCTCAAGATCCGAACGCTAGTGAGATTGCTATTTTAGCTGTTTTGGAATTAGCAGACGGAACTCCAGTATTGATTGACGGCATGAGCCAAATTGCTGGCAAGGAGGAAATTGCCTTTACCGCTTACGGCAGCGAAGGAACGTTATCATTGCTGAACTGGGGGCAGCTGGAAGGCGGCAAGCTTGGCGAAGAAATCCTGCCTTTGCAAGCCGATGATTCCCTGACAGATTCATTGATTGATCATCTTGTAAAAGCTGTAAAAGGCGATGAGGCGACAATCATTGATTTTGCTGCAGGATATGATGCTCAGGTCGTATTGGAACAGCTGCGGAAAGGCTGAGAGCGCGATTGTCGCGCTCTCTTTTTTTTCAGATTCTCCTTCCCTATACCTTCACCCATCCCTCATCCCACTGAAACTCCGTCTTCTCACTACACGTTTCAGTGAAAATGCTCTCTGGATAAGGCAGGGCCAATTCCGGCCTGTTTTCCGCGCTGAAGTAACGAAGTTCGGCTGTCTCACTGTCGATTGGATTGTGGTCACCACCTCTTATCTTGCATTCAAACACAAACACTACATACTCGACCTTGTGTCCATTGGGATATTGGTAACGAAAGTCTTTCCCGCCAAAGACACCCAATATTTTTTCAGGGACAATATGCAGACCTGTTTCTTCCCACACTTCACGGACAACGGCTTCGGCCGGTGCTTCGCCTGGTTCGATCGCTCCTGCCGGCAGGCTCCACTTCTCCCCATTGCCTTTATTCTGGAATAAAATCTTCCCTTCTCCATCCCTGATGATCCCTGCCACGCTGGGCATGAAGATGAGCTCGCTTCCGACTTTCCTTCTAATCTCCTGATAATACTCTGACATTCCCATTCAATTCACCACCTGAATATCCATTCGCCGCCGCCCCATTTTTTCCCTTCTTCAGATTAAACCTTGCACTCACTGGGTTCACCTACATATTTTATAGAGTATTTACCATGAGCTTAAAATAAGGAGTGTGCCCAAGTGAACCCTTATCAATATTACAACCCAAAGTATTACGACCCGTATACAAACTATGACTTTGGTTATCACGCACAGCAACAGAATTTTCACGACTTTGACCGACAGCCTGCCCTGGAACGTCGAGTGAACCAGCTTGAACGGCAGTTCCAGGTTCAGAAAACAGAGCTTGACAGACAAAATAAAGAAATTGCCCGCCAAAACAGGGAGATTGCCAGGATCAATAAGGAAATCAGCCGTCTTAACAATGAGATTTCCCGCTTGAATCAAAATGACGAGCGCCATACCCGCCGTCTAAACCGGTTGAACCAGAGGCTTCGTACGGTTGAGAACCGACTGAACATACCATTCCAAGCAACAGATGGCGAGTTTTAATATCGAATAATAAAGGACTGAAGCCGTATCAGTCCTTTGTATCTTTTTTCCATTTAATAGAAATAATGATATGGAAATAATATTCATTAAAATAGACAAAATTGTGCTACTATAGATGAATAACCCATTTTGAAATCACGTAAGCTTTTCCGCTTACTTTAGGAGCAGGATATGAAAAAAAAGCAATATGTCCTTATCTTTTTCATTCTGAGCATTGTCTGGATTTTCGGGACAAACTATCTGCTGAGTTTATACGCACCTTCAAACTTTGTTGAGGTGATTGAACACTCGAAGGAAATTCTTTATGTTTTGCTGGCAGGAGGGTTTTTCTATTATTTCATCTCGAAAATGGAAGAACTGAGTGCTGCAAAAGAAGAAGAGAAGCGACTTTCTACATTGATCAATTCGATGGTGGATTTTGTCAACTTCAAGGATGGAGAAGGCCGATGGATACAAGCCAATGACTTCGGTTTGAAATTATTTGACATTGAGAACGTTGACTATAGAGGCAAAAAGGATTCAGAGCTGGCAGAGTATAGCAACTATTTCAGCGATGCGCTGAGATATTGCGAGATTTCCGATGAAGAAGCCTGGAAAGCAGGCGGGATCATTCGTGTCGAGGAAGTTTTGCCCCAGCCTGATGGATCTGTCAAGACATTTGATACGATTAAAGTCCCCCTCTTCAATGATGATGGCAGCCGGCAGGGACTTGTTATCATCGGCCGGGACATTACCGAACGAAAAAATGTCGAAACCCTTCTTGAAGAAAGCAGGCAGCAATACCGTTCCCTGTTTGAATACAGTCCGGATATTGTGTCGATGCTTGACTTGAATGGGACAATCACTAATCTAAATCCACAGTTCGAAAAAATAACTGGATACAGCCGTGATGAATATATCGGAAAAAACCTTGCTGACTTGATTCCAGAAACCTACAGGCAGAAGGTTTTGGAAAAGGTAGCGAGTGTGGTTGAAAACCGCTGTCCGCAAATGTTCGAGCTGGAGTTAATGCATAAGAACGGGAAACCGCTCATTTTCCAGAGCACTTCACTTCCAATTATCGTGAACGAAAAAATCGCGGGCATTATCTGCAATTCCAGGGATGTGACAGAGCTCCGCGAGACAGAGGAGCGTTTGCGCCGTACGGATAAGCTGTCTGTAGTCGGCGAGTTATCCGCAAGCGTCGCGCATGAAATCCGCAACCCGCTCACTTCCTTAAAAGGACTCGTCCAATTGCTTCAAATGGAAGATGAGAAGCATCAGCTTTACTACCAGATCATGATCGATGAACTGAACCGGATCAATCATATCGTCAGCGAGCTGCTCTTGTTGGCCAAGCCGCAGCAGATCAAATACACAGAAGCAGACATACAGATGATTCTGCACGATGTGATTTCCCTATTAAAAACAGAAGCAAGCCTCCATAATATTCAAATTGAGTTCCAGGTCAAAGATCATCCTGTCATGATCGAATGTGAACCAAACCAGCTAAAGCAGCTATTCATTAACATTGTCAAAAATGCAATTGAGGCTTCTACTGGTGAAGATACCGTCCTCATCACTCTGGAGAGTTTTGATAATAATGTCTCAATCAGAGTCAAGGACGAGGGCATCGGAATCTCGAAAGAATTGCTGGAAAGAATCGGGGAGCCTTTTTATTCTTCCAAGGAAAAAGGAACCGGACTTGGAATGACCGTCAGCTTCAAAATCGTCCAATCCCATAATGGCACCATCAAGTTCACCAGCGAGCCTGAAAAAGGGACAGAAGTCATTGTCCAATTGCCAATCAAGCATGAAGACAAAATGAAGAACCTTGAGAAATCAACCAAGTAAAAACGCGAAAGGACTTGTCCTCTCGCGTTTTTTTTTAATCTTCATCTTTAATGTCGATGTCTTCAGGCACTGGTTCATTCATGATTTCTTCTACCAGCTTTTTGTAATTCTCGACCTGTTTCAGATGGGTATTGAATTGGTCTTTATAAATCAAATATTGCTCTCCGTCATGAATCGCCCTGATTTTCCGCTGAAAGACCAGGTTCTCCACCTGTGCCTCTGGGATCGATAAATATTCTGCTGCTTCTTTTATTGTCAAATACACAATAGTTCAGTCCTTTTTTTCTTTTTTGGCCGCAAGCTGATCGACAAGCTTCTCGGCTGTCTTTCTGTAAAAATTGCTGATATTGATCAACGATGCAATCAATAATACTGTTTCGAGTTCTTCAGGTTCATCTTCCTGAAGCGTCTTCACTTCTTGTTTGACATCCTGTTCCGTTTTAAGGACGTCCTCATTAAAAATCTCAATATTCTTCTCGTGCAGCTTTAAATAGCTCTGATAAAACTTATTCAATTGAAATTGTCCAGACTCTGTCCTCTCGTTGATGCCTTCCAGTGTCTGCTTGATATCCTGGATGGACAGGCCTCCTTTCAACTGGTAAATCAAGCTGATCAGGATCAGCTGCTCCTTTGAATACTTTTTATTTTTGACAGGAAAGAATAACTTCCCCTTCGCATAATTGTTGATCATCGTTTTCGTCAGGACTTTCTCATCTTCATTCCTTGTCGAGCTGCCGAAATTCTTTTCGAACAACTGGATGACTTGATCCATGTATAAGTCGATTTCAGGAATGTCCTCAAGCGCAATATTATTTTCAAGATTAAGCTCCGCAAGCAAGCTCGCTAAATTTTTCAATATGAATCCCTCATGTTTTTTATTTTCATTATAATGCAAAAAAAGAAGGACGTAAACATTGACTACTTGATGTAATAATAATATTATAATAAGTAGTTATTGAAACTATATATAGAGACATGGAGGTTATATTATGAATAGCTACATCCGCGAACCTATTAATGGACTTACCCATCTGGCCGGTGCTTTACTATCCTTTGCAGGTCTGCTTGCACTTGTCATCAAGGCTTCAATCACCACCGGTTCACCACTTGTGATCACATCCGTGACGATTTTTGGACTCAGCATGATCCTGCTTTACACAGCCTCGGCCACTTACCATATGGTCATCAGCAGGGATAGCATCATCGCCTTCCTTCGAAAAATCGACCATTCGATGATTTTTGTACTGATTGCCGGAACCTATGCCCCTTTTTGCCTGATCAGTCTCAATGGCGCAACAGGCTGGACGCTTTTTGGCATCATCACTTTTGCAGCTGTGTGCGGGATTCTGTTTAAAATGATCTGGTTCAGGAGTCCAAGATGGCTATCGACCTCCATCTATATCATCATGGGCTGGATGGTGATTTTCGTGGTGTCTCCCCTCTCGTCCATATTGAATCCCGGAGGAATTTTCTGGCTTGTTGCCGGTGGTATCCTCTACACAATCGGAGGCGTCATTTATGCGTTAAAGCCTGATTTCCTCCGCTCAAAGCATCTCGGTTTCCATGAAATATTCCATATCTTCATCATGCTTGGAAGCCTTGCACATTTTTTCAGTGTTTATTTTTATGTCTTATAAGAACAAAAAGCGCAAGCGCCTTGGTCAGCCCCGACAAGCGCTGGAGGGCCTGACAGTGAAGTCGTTTTTTTGACTTCATTGGCAGGACCGAAACGTCTCGAGGAGTTAGGAGCCGCAGCTAGCCAGTCGACTCGAGGGGCTAGGCGCTGGAGCTGGATTAAGACTCCCATATTTAGTTATCCACACAAAAATACTTTTATAATTTCCAAAACAATTAAAATACGCCTGCTCTCCAACAAGGAAGAGCAGGCGTATTTAGTTTACCCTACATTTGAAATGTTTGTTTCCTGATCTTTTTTATGAAAACCTTTAGCATAGTAAAAACCCGTAAGAAGTGCCAGCCAAAGCGGCCCGATGAAAAGGGCGATTTTCGTATCAGGGCTGAAGGCCATCAGTACGACTACAAAAGCCAAGAACGCCAATGATAAATAGGAAGTGAACGGGAACAATGGCAGCTTATACTTCAGCTTGTCCACTTCATTCTGGCGCAGGCTTTTGCGGTAACGAATCTGTGAAAGGAGAATGATTCCCCAGGTCCAAATTGCCCCAAATGTCGCAATACTTGTCACCCAGGCAAATACTTTTGCCGGGACAATATAATTCAAGGCGACTCCAATCAGCAGTGCCCCAGCCGAGGCCAGAATGGCAAATCCCGGAACCCCGTTCTTCGTCAACTTGCTGAATTTCTGTGGCGCTTCCCCGTGGTTGGCAAGATTGAACAGCATCCGGCCTGTGCTGAAGATCCCGCTATTGCAGGATGATAGTGCAGCAGTCAGCACGACGAAATTGATGATGCCAGCTGCAGCAGGAATTCCTAATTGTTCAAAAGTGATAACAAAAGGACTTCCCTTTTCCCCAATCTCATTCCATGGAAAAATAGACATAATCACAAACAATGCTCCGACATAGAAAATCAGGATGCGCCAGAATACTGAATCAATCGCTCTGGAAAGGGATTTCTCAGGATTCTTGACTTCACCAGCGGTAATGCCGATCATCTCGATTCCCAGGTAAGCAAACATGACCATTTGCAACGATAACAGAACACCTTTAATCCCGTTAGGAAATAAGCCGCCGTTCTCCCATAAATTTTGGATCCCTGTTGGAATGCCACCATTGCCGATTCCCCATATGATCATGCCGGCTCCTGAAACAATCATCGCTAAAATCGTGACAATTTTAATCAACGCAAACCAGAATTCAAGTTCCCCATATGCTTTCACAGCCAGGAAATTGACTGATGCCATTATCACCAGGGCAGCCAGCGCCCAAATCCAGCGTGGCGTTTCCGGAAACCAGAATTCCATGTATATACCGACTGCAGTGATCTCCGCCATGCCAGTTACAATCCATAAAAACCAATAGTTCCAGCCAGTAATATACCCTGCCAGCGGACCAAGATAATCCCTGGCATATTTGCTGAATGATCCGGCAACCGGCTTTTGGATTGCCATTTCCCCCAACGCTCTCATAATGAAGAACATGATCATTCCACTGAAAGCATATCCCAGCAGGATTCCTGGTCCCGCCAGTTTGATGGCAGAAGCTGATCCCAGGAACAGTCCGACCCCAATGGCTGCGCCTAAAGACATTAGTGTTACGTGCCTCTGCTCCAACCCTCGCTGCAGTTCATTCTCTTGTGTTTTCTCCATGGTGTCTGTCCTCGTTTCTAAACCCGATTTTAATATTTGGTATAATAATCTTCCCGACTCCTGCCAATCCCTTCGGTAGTTGAGGATCGGCAACTTAACCTACTTCTTATAAACATATAAAAACAAACTTAAACCTTTTTTATTAGAAAATTACTATTCTTAAAAAATTTCCTTGTGCCATTTTACCATGAAAACGCCGCTTTAAAAATATGTAAATATTCTTAAAAAGAAAATGCCTTTTCAACCAGCACATGGTCGAAAAGGCAGATGGTCTTCAATTCATTTTCATAAAAAACCTAATAAAACATTCGTCTTCTTTGTTTGGCGGCAGGCTGGTACTTTCGCATAGGGCCGTAATCCAGCACTTCTTTTAAATAATAATCGCCATTTGGATTTTGCTGCTTCAAAAGTTCCGTCAAATATGTAATATCATCCATCGCTCTGTGGGTTTGGAATTTCGAGATGTTGTGCGCCTGCAGCAGCGTCAGCAGCTTGCTGTTTGGAAACCCATGGTTTTTCCATTGCACATTTTTCATCGTGCAATACCACTGCATCTCATTGACTTCGGGATACATCCTGAAAAGGAAGCTTCTGTCGAAGGAAGCATTATGGGCAAAAATCGCATCAGTGCGATTGAAGTATTCCATGATTTTTTCATCGTAAAATGTTTTCCCGCGCACCATATCATAATGAATGCCATGAATCCGGTATGCCCTGTCATAATTTCTTTGCGCTGTTGTCGACAGCGGCTCCCTTAAATAAGAATCTTCATCAAGAATATCGATGATTTCTCCTGATTCTTCATCAAAGGAAAAAAGCTTCAAAGCCAATTCTATGATTTCATCCGAATCCGGGCCCAGTCCGGTTGTCTCTACGTCCACTACCAATCCAAGCTTGTTCTCTTTGTTCAAAAATGTCACCCTTTTCAGCTGGAGTATATGATTCTATTTATCATCATATAGCAGAAATTCTCCCATTTCCAGCTAAAGGCAGCAGGATGAAATCATTTCCAGACTACGTTCTATTGGTTATCTCCAATCTACCCGCAGCATTCTTCATAAAAATTTTCAGAAGCGCGAAGCCGATTGCTGCACCACCAAGTGAACTGGTGAGAAATGCCGGTACCATACCAAACAACGCTGCTTCTTTACCCAGGAACAATGCAGCGATTGGATAGCTGGCAATAGCGCCAATGATGCCGGTGCCAACTACTTCCCCTGCAAACGCAAAGCCCAATTTCGTCGTTTTTTTATACAAATAGGCTGCCAGAAAAGCGCCGATCATGCTGCCAGGAAACGCGAAGACAGATCCGGTGCCCATTAAATTCCTGAGCAAGGAAATGCCAAATGCCTGGGCAACAGCGTAGTATGGTCCAAGCAGAACGGCGGTCAAAACATTGATAAAATGCTGCACTGGAAACACCTTGACGATTCCGAGCGGGATAAACAACATATGGCTCGTCAATGTACCGATCGCCATCATCATGGCGGTGAGGGTAAGCTTTTGAGTGTGTCTCATTTTTCACCTCCGTGTAGTGTTTTCTCTTAATCTTGCTGTGGCTTCCTTGACGTCATCGGCATGGCTGATCGCTGTGATCACAGAAACTCCATCCGCTCCGGCCTTCATTACAGCTGCTGCATTGTCCGCATTGATACCGCCGATTCCGACAATGGGTATGCCAAAGGCTTTTAACTCTTCGATCATAGCTGTTCCCTGGACCGCTCTTGCATCCGTCTTTGTTGCCGTTGGAAAAACCGGACCGACACCGAAATAATCTGCTCCAGATTGCTTAGCTTTTTCCGCTTCCTCCAGGTTGTGTACAGAAACTCCAAGTATCTTATCGCCGATTTTTTCTCGGACCTGTGCGGCATCTTCATCCTCCTGGCCGATATGAACGCCATCCGCATCAAGCTCCAATGCCAGTTCAATATCATCATTCACAATGAAGGGGATTCCGTTCTCCTTGCAAACTTTTTGCAGCCTCTTGCCAAGCTCCAGCTTTTCCGAATCAAAAAGACAGCCTTCTCCTTTTTCCCGATACTGAAAAATCGTGATCCCTCCGCGGATTGCTTCTTCAACCACTTTAACGGGTTCCTGAAGACAATTCGTGCTGCCAGCGATAAAATAAACCTTCAGCAAGCTTTTCATTTTTTCAGGACTGATTCTTGCCATGAGATGACCTCGCTTTCCTTTTTCAAATTGTAGGCCCAGTGATTAGTCGGTCCATGTCCATTCCCTATATTCAATGGGTTGGCAATGGCGGCCTGGATGAAATCCTTCCCTGCAGACACCGCTTCATGGACCGAAGACCCTTTTGCAAGCTGTGCTGTGATTGCAGCGGAAAATGTACACCCTGTGCCATGGGTATTCTTCGTCTCAATCCTTGGTGCGAAGAAATAAGAAAATTCCCTTCCGTCAAACAGGACATCAACAGATTCGTTTGTTTCCTCATCATGCCCGCCTTTGATGACTACATTTTTCGCTCCAAGGGCATGAATTCGTTTTGCCGCTTCCTTTTTCTCATCCATACTTTTTATAGACATGCCTGTCAGCACTTCGGCTTCGGGAATATTCGGGGTGATGATGAGACATAGCGGGAGCAAATGTTTTTTCAGTGCCGATACAGCCTCCTGTTGAAGCAATGAGGCTCCTCCCTTCGCAATCATGACCGGATCGATAACGACCTTTTCCCAGCCAAACTGCTTTATTTTTTCCGAGACCGCTTGTATGATTTCCGCGTTAAAAAGCATTCCTGTTTTTAATGCGTCCGTTCCAATGTCCTCACCAACAGATTGAATCTGATCCGCTACCGCCTCTGGTTCTATTGGAAAAACTCCCTGGACACCAAGCGTATTTTGCGCGGTAACAGCAGTCAGTGCTGATGTGCCAAAGACCTTCAGTTCCTGGAATGTCTTCAGGTCGGCCTGGATTCCGGCTCCGCCGCCGCTGTCCGAGCCTGCGATGGTAAGTGCTCGTTTCATATTCATTTACCTCCATTTTTCGAAAGAACTTTTATTGTAGATTTCCTCAGCATCCAAATGGTAGAGCTGGTTCAGCAACTCCACCTGAAAACTTCCCGGTCCCTGCATGGCGCTTTTATCAGCGGCAACTTCAGCTGCTACTCCGTAAATAGTCAGTGCAGCAGTTGCTGCTTTCAAAAAATCCTTTTCAATTGCAGTGAACGCCCCGATTACTGAAGTCAGCAGACATCCGGTACCCGTAACCTTTGTCAGGATTGGGTGTCCATTTTTGACCACAAACGTGGATTCCCCATCTGTAATGATGTCTTCCTTCCCTGTCAGCGCCACAATTGTATTCAATTTTTGAGCAGCCGATTCAGCGAGCTCGGTTACATCCCCCTCCGAATCTCCTGCGTCAACACCGCGTATGTTCCAAGCTTCACCTGCTACATTAGCAATTTCCGCGGCATTTCCTCTGATGATCGCAATCTCCAATTCTTCCATCAGCCTTCTTGCGGTTTCCGTCCGATAAGAAGTAGCACCGGCACCGACCGGATCAAGAACGACTGGCACTCCATGCTCATTTGCCGCTTTGCCGGCAATCAACATCGACTGTACGACTTCAGGCCGCAACGTTCCGATATTCAGCACAAGGCTACCCGCCATGCCTGCCATTTCAGCAACCTCTTCTTGTGCATAGGCCATCACTGGCGATGCTCCCAGAGCCAGAAGCCCATTAGCGGTAAAATTCGTGACCACAACATTAGTGATGTTGTGTACAAGCGGATTCTCCCTGCGGACCTTTTCTAGCAAACCCGCAATCTCTCGTTTTTCCATTCCAATTTCCTCCTTCATCCATCCTCAGGCCGCCATCTACAACCAGAATTCCTTCTCGTTAATCCATCACAGGACGCCAATTCCTCCCCTTTAATCCATCACCAGGCCGCCGTCGACGACCAGATTTTGTCCGGTAACCGCTCGTGACCATGGTGAGGCAAAAAACAAGATCGAGTCTGCTACTTCTTCCGGATCGGTCACCTTTCGAAGCGGTGTTGACGATTCGATGAGCTGGAACACTTCCTCCGAAGTAGCAGAACTTGCGTCGGTCATTTTTAGCAGTCCGCCAGAAAGCATATTGACGGTGATGCCATACTTTCCAAGTTCATTCGCCATATTCCTCGTGAATCCCAGCAAAGCTGCCTTGCTTGTTGTGTAGTCATGATAGGCGACAACCGGGTTCTGGAACAGGTTCGTGCCAATATTGACGATTCTGCCAAACTTCACTTCTTTCATATCCGGCAGTCCCGCCTGGATGGTATTCAATGCGCCGCGGATCGCTCCTTCAAGCTGCTGGTGATAATCCTCCCAGCCCAATGCAAAAGCATCCTTGTTCGCCACCGGGTCAAATTTGAAATTGACAAGCGCATTATTGACGATGGTCGTAATCGGTGCCCCGAAATGTTCTTTTGCCAGCCTGAACATGCTTTGGACCTGTGCTGGGTCCCTTACATCCGCCCCGACAGCAAGTGCATTTTCACCAATGCTTTCTGCCAGAATCTTTGCCTTTTCTTCATTCTGAAAATAGTTGATGACAACCTTCGCACCTTCCCTTGCAAAAGCTTTAACCGTTTCTGCCCCAAGGCCACGGCTTCCTCCGGTTACTAACACAACTTGATCTTTTAATTCCATTTGTTTAAACCTCCTTAAAATATAAAAAGCCAGATCCCTAAATAATGGACCTGGCTTAAAAGCAAAGTAAGAAAACTTCTCTCACACTACTTTCCTACGCTGGTATTACCCAGATCAGGTCCGAAGGGTTAAAAGACTTAGCGTCTTCCTCTCAGCCCGCAGCAGGGCACCCCTAGTAGTTCATCGAATATTCAGTTGTCTTTATCCTAGCTCTATCTGCTATATATGTAAAGTAAGAAGTTCATATTCTGCTATTTTTCAGTTCTTCCTTGATTTCTTCCAGAAGCTTGAGTTGCTGGTCCTGCTTTTGGTTGATACTTGCAGCCAATTTTTGCAGTGTAATCGTAACCGACCAGAGTGACAGCATCAAAACAATGATGACGCCAAGATCAATCATCTTTCTTTTTTCCTTCGGTTAAATCGTCAAATGGAGTGTAATGATTGCTTGGCAGTTTTCCTGAGCGGATTATTTTGAAAATCAAATAAAACACGACAAACAATACAACGAACGTGAAAACATATCCCATAATGACCAGCCTCCTTCTATTTATTAAACAATAATCCCAATACAAAAAATGGAATTTTCATTCTTTTTAAAATGGTGTTCCAGACGATCTGTGCTAATATGAAAATATACATAGTAATAGGAGATGAAAGGACATGAAAAACGAGATTATCGAAAGATTCACTTCTTATGTAAAAGTTGATACTCAATCGAATGAAAACAGTGAAACCACTCCATCGACAGAAGGGCAGCTCACCCTTGCCAATATGCTTGTCGAAGAGTTGAAAACAATCGGAATGGAAGACGTCACGATTGATGAGAATGGTTATGTGATGGCGACACTTCCTGCCAATATCGATAAGGATGTCCCAACCATCGGTTTCCTTGCCCACGTTGATACAGCTACTGATTTTACCGGCAAAAATGTTAATCCGCAGATAGTGGAAAACTTCGATGGCAACGAAATCATCCTGAATAAGGAGCAGAATATTATTCTGTCGCCAGCTGATTTCCCTGAACTTCCTCAATATAAAGGCCACACTTTGATTACGACAGATGGAACGACTCTTCTCGGCGCTGACAACAAAGCAGGGATAGCTGAAATCATGACAGCAATGGCTTATTTGATCAAGCATCCGGAGATCGAGCATGGTAAGATCCGTGTTGCTTTCACTCCGGATGAGGAAATCGGCAGAGGGCCTCATAAATTCGATGTTGAAGCGTTCAATGCAAAATTCGCCTACACTGTGGACGGCGGCCCGCTTGGCGAGCTGGAGTATGAAAGCTTTAACGCAGCCAGCGCTAAAGTGACTTTTAAAGGAAAGAACGTTCACCCCGGCACGGCAAAGGGCAAAATGGTGAACTCCGCCAAAATCGCGATGGAATTCAACAGCAAGCTCCCTGCAGAAGAAGCGCCTGAGCACACTGCAGGATATGAAGGTTTCTTCCACCTCAGCTCGATTAATGGGGATGTCGAGGAAACGACGCTGAGCTATATCATCCGTGATTTTGACCGTGACAGCTTCCAGGCACGCAAGGAATTGATGCAGAAAATCACCAATGAACTGAAGCTTACTTACGGCGAAACCCGCGTTGAACTTGAAATGAACGACCAGTACTACAATATGAAAGATAAAATCGAGCCTGTGAAAGAAATCGTCGACATCGCTTATGAGGCTATGGAAAACCTCGGCATCAAGCCGATCGTTAAACCAATCCGCGGCGGCACCGACGGCTCACAGCTTAGCTATATGGGATTGCCGACTCCGAACATTTTTACCGGCGGAGAGAACTTCCACGGGAGGTTCGAATATATCTCTGTGGATAACATGATGAAATCTGTTGAAACCATCGTGGAAATCGCGAAACTTTTTGAAGCAAAAGCTTAATTAATTACACCATGAAGCCAGATTCCCAAACTAAAAGGAATCTGGCTTTTTTTCATGAGCGACTTACACCGAAATCAGCCTCAGGTCGCATCATGATTTAAACCCGTGGTGCATTGGGAAGAGGAATGATTTGCCTTATTCTGAATATAGAAAGAGTTGGAAGGGAGATTTTTTATAATGCAGCGGATTTTAGTTATTTTCCTGGTGATTACCGGGGCTTATATCGGTTGGAATTATTGGTTCGACGGAGATGGACTTAACTTTGCAAGAGCGGAAGATTCTGTAAAGGTAAGCAATGGTACGGAAAAAATCACGGTCGATGTTTCGAGTGTCGCGTCGAAGATTGTGCAAGAGGACCGAAATGATGTCCACGCTGAACTGGAAGGCAAAGGCTCGGTAAAAGTTATGCGTCACGGAGATGAAATCCAGGTAACTGTTAAGCGAAAAGGCTTCTTCTGGTTCAACTGGTTTGAGATGGATCAGACTTCACTTACCATCTATATCCCGGAAGATTATGAAAAAGATATGGACATCGAGCTCGGTTCCGGGAAGATTGCTTTTAAAGGCAACTCAGCCGACCAACCTGTGAAACTGAGAAACCTGGCAATCAATATTGGTTCAGGCAGCATGACCCTGGAAAATTTCGATGTTGAAAATCTGGAGCACCAGAGTTCATCCGGAGAGGTTAGCATGGATTCGATTTCTGCCAGCAGCGGTTCTTTTGATGTCAGCTCCGGAAGCGTCCATGTCAAAAACTATTCTGGAAAGCTTGATGCAGACGTATCATCCGGTGAACTAGACATCCAGATGAAGCAGTTGATCGATGATGTTGACTTGAACGTCAGTTCCGGTTATATCGAATTGGATTTGCCTAATGAAGCAGATTTTACTTTGGACGGAAAAATAAGCAGTGGCAACCTATCAAGCGATTTTTCGCTCAAAAATAAAGAGGCATCCAAAAACCGAATTCGCGGGAAATACGGAAGCGGGAAATTCCAAATCAACGCTGATGTTTCAAGCGGGAATATCAAAATAAAGTAACCATTGGCGAACTGGAAAAAAACAATCATAATTACCAGTTCGCCAATAAATTTTCATTTTCGCCAATAAATCAGGTGATATCGCCAAAAAAAAAAATTTCGCCAATAAAATTGTGAACTCCGCCAATAAAATAGTTTTTTCGCCAAAAAAAATTCCCTACTCTGACCATATCCAGATTGATATGGGTTTCCCCACCTCATTTCTTCAATTTTTTCCTTAACTATTTACAAAACTGACATATAGAACATTTTTTCCATTAAAAGAGGCAAAATAATCAAAAATACCTTTTTTAAGGAGTATCATGGAAACCATATTGACTACCATTTTGAGAACCCTTTTAGGCTTTGGTGTATTATTCCTTCTTACCCGTGTACTTGGCAAAAAGCAGCTCAGCCAGATGACCTTTTTTACTTATATCACCGGAATTGCTCTGGGAAATATAGCCGGTGATATGGTAGTGCATAGAGATATTAAATTAATTGATGGTGTTACTGGTTTGGCGCTCTGGGCCTTTTTAACGCTGACCATTGAATACATCGCTCTTAAATCGCCTAAAGCGAGAATTTTGCTGGACGGTGAACCGACCATCATTATCAAACAGGGAAAAATAAATGAAAAAGCAATGAAGTCCAATAAGCTAAATATGGATGACCTTACCATGCTGCTAAGAATCAAAAATGTATTTTCGATAAAAGAAGTCGATTATGCAATCCTTGAACCAAATGGACAAATCAGTGTTTTAAAGAAAGTGGAATTTGAAAACGTTATTAATAAAAATGCTGGTATCCCCCTTACACCACGAACATTCTTGCCTTCGGAATTAGTTGTCGACGGCCGTATCGTTAAAAAGAATCTGAAGGAGTTAAGCTTGAGTGAAGACTGGCTGGCAAATGAATTAAAAAAGAAAGGGATCAATCGGCTGGAGGATGTCTTTTATGCTGAGCTCGAGAGTGATGGAACAGTAGTTGCAGAACAACGCTCTAAATAACCATCCCATCACGTGATGGGAGGTTTTTTATTTTACTATGCCTTTGTTCCGTGTAAGCTCATACTCTTTTACTTTACATCTCTTTCTATTAAAATGAGTTCAGATATCATATTAACTTTTCAAGGAGAGCGGGTATGTTTGAATTACTCATCACAATGCTCGAGCGTCTCGGCATCATTGTGACAATCGCCTTCATTTTAACAAGATTCCGCTTTTTCCGGGGTTTGATTTACCATGATTCGCTGAACCGCCGGCAGCAATATTTTGCGATTATCTTCTTTGGATTTTTCGGAATCATTGGTACATATTCAGGCATGAGCTTCTCTACTGATAACCTGCAGTTCAACCCATGGGCTGCGGATCTTGCTTCAGATGAGGCGATTGCCAATTCGCGTGTCATCGGCATTGTCATCGCCGGATTGCTTGGCGGCTACAAGGTTGGGATTGGCGCGGGGCTTATTGCAGGGCTGCATCGTTTTACGCTTGGCGGCTTTACTGCTCTTGCCTGCGGACTTGCGGCAATCGTTGCCGGCGTCATTTCCGGCCGTTTTCAAAAAAAGAAAAACAATATCAACCTGAGAACAGCCTTCCTTGTCGGGGCCATTGCCGAGACGGTGCAAATGATGATCATCCTCTTGATCGCGAAGCCTTATCATCAGGCGCAAACTCTCGTTGAAATCATTGGTGTCCCGATGATCCTGGCGAATGGACTTGGCTCTGCCCTATTTTTAATGGTCATAAAGAATGTTGTTTCCGAAGAAGAAAAGACAGGAGCGTTGCTTGCCCAGAAAACGCTGCGGATTGCTGATCAGACACTTGCGTACTTACGCAAGGGCATCAATCCGGATTCAGCCCGGGCAGTCTGCCAGATACTACATAATGAAGTCCAGACAAGCGCGGTTGCGATGACGAATAAGACGGAAATTCTGGCCCATATCGGCCTGGCGGATGACCATCACCGTTCAACCAGCCCGATTCAGACCCAGATTACCCGAGATGTGCTGAAAAGCGGAAAAATGGTCGTTGCCAATGATGAGACGATCCACTGCCGGGATCAGAGCTGCCCGCTTGGCGCGGCGGTGATTGCCCCGTTGAAGCATCGTGATGAAACGATTGGCACCCTTAAGTTTTATTTTAAATCGGAAAAAGAAATCACCAATGTTGTCATTGAATTGATTTCCGGACTGAGCAACCTGCTCAGCAACCAGCTCGAATCCGCCGAAGCGGAAAAAGCTTATCAGCTTGCCAAGGAAGCCGAGGTAAAGGCCCTTCAGGCCCAAATCAGCCCGCACTTCCTTTTCAACTCAATGAATGTCATAACTTCGCTGATCAGGATTGACCCGAATAAAGCGAGGACGCTTCTTGTTTCGCTTTCCCATTTCCTGCGTCAGAACCTGAATGCCACCACAGTCACGACGACCACACTTGAACAGGAATTGCGTCATGTGAAAGCCTATCTATCCATTGAAGAGGCTCGTTTTGTGGAAAAGCTGAAGGTTACTTATGATATTGAGGATGACGCCCTGCTTGTAAAAATCCCGCCGCTGACATTGCAGCCGATCGTCGAAAACGCAGTGAAGCACGGCATAAAAAATATGGACCAGGATTGCCACATCCATATCTCCATCCAAAAAGGGCAGAATGGGACAATTGTGTCTGTTGAAGATAATGGGCAGGGAATGGACAAGGAACGAATGGAGCAACTGGGAAAGCGGATGATTGAATCTGATACAGGAAGCGGGATTGCCCTTTTCAACGTCAATAGAAGGCTTGCGATGAACTTTGGGGAAGAATCCTCCTTGAGGATCGCCAGCGAACCTGGAAAAGGCACAAAGATTTCTTTTACGATTCCACAAGTGGAGGAACGATAGATGGACAATAGTATTCGGACATTGATAGCAGATGATGAAATGTACAGCCGGGATGAACTGAAGCATTTACTGAAGTCCTTTCCTTCCATCCAGGTTGTCGGAGAAGCAGAGACCGGTGAAGCCGCAGTCGTCAAAGCCCTGCACCTCCACCCCGATGTGGTATTCCTTGATGTTGAAATGCCAAAGATGACCGGAATGGAAGCCGCTAAATCGCTGATGGCTTTAAAAAAAGCGCCATTGATCGTTTTTGCTACCGCATATCCGCAATTTGCCGCTGAGGCGTTTCGATATGAAGCGGTTGATTACTTGCTGAAGCCGTATGACGAGAACCAGCTGAACGAAACCATCCTCAGAATCGAGAAGCATTTCCTCCAGCCGACCGGGCAAGAGGCAGGAAAACCATCTGGCAAGCTCGCCGTTGAAGGAGATGGCGAAATTTTTTATCTTGAGCCAAAAGATATCCTTTATATTTCCCGGGAAGAGAAATTTTCAAAAATCGTAACGGAAGCAAAAGAGTATGAAACAAAGACTCCATTAAAGGATCTTGAAAGCCGGCTCCTTCCCTATTCCTTTTTCCGTATCCATAAAAGCTATCTTGTGAACCTGGAATATGTCACCCGGCTCACCCCCTGGTTCAACGGCGCCTATCAGCTTGAAATCAAGGGCCGGAATGAAATGCTGTCAGTGAGCCGGAATTATGTTAAGGCATTAAGGACCCAGCTTGAACTATAAACACGCACTGTTCAAAAAGCATCAGATCAGATGCTTTTTTGCATTTTAATAGAATCAGGATGCATCTAAATCGACAAATTCTGCACTTCAAGCCCATATTCCTGCATCTTGTTCACAAAACCGCCACATGAAACCGTTTTCTTTTATAATGATTGCAAACGCATACATTAAAACTCAAGGAGGTTTCCTATGTATACCTTTCTAGCTGGTATTGCACTTTTAATCATTGGATATTTTACGTATGGAAAGTTTGTAGAAAAGGTTTTCGGCGTGAACGAGGGTCGTTCCACTCCGGCTTATACACATAAGGATGATGTTGACTATGTGCCAATGTCGACAGCAAAGAACTCACTGATCCAACTTCTCAACATCGCTGGTGTCGGACCGATTTTCGGACCGATCATGGGTGCTTTATATGGACCGGTCGCTTTCCTTTGGATCGTTCTTGGCGCAATCTTCGCCGGTGCTGTCCATGACTACCTCACAGGGATGATTTCCATCCGCAACCGAGGTGCCCACCTTCCTGAACTTGCAGGAAAATTCCTTGGCAAGGTGATGAAACACGTTGTCAATGCATTCGCGGTGCTTCTTTTGCTTTTGGTTGGTACCGTGTTCGTCACAGCTCCTGCTGGTTTGCTTCATACTTTGATGGACGGTAAGGTAACAATGGGTATCATCGTTGCTGCAATTTTTGTTTACTATATTTTAGCGACTTTGCTTCCTGTAGATAAAATCATTGGCCGCTTGTATCCAATCTTCGGCGCATTGCTTTTGATCAGTGCGGTTGGAGTAGGCGCCATGCTGGTGATTACAGGTGCACCAATTCCTGAATTATCATTAACGAATTTCCATCCTGATAATGCAGCGATTTTCCCGCTGTTATTTTTAACAATCTCTTGCGGAGCGCTGTCAGGTTTCCATGCAACACAAACACCAATCATTTCACGTACTACACAAAATGAAAAACAAGGACGCAAGATTTTCTACGGCATGATGATCGCTGAAGGTGTGATCGCGATGATCTGGGCTGCTGCTGCAATGAGCTTGTTCGATGGCTACAATGGCCTGAACGATATGTTGGCAAACGGCGGACCTGCTGCGATCGTAAGCGAAGCTTCCACATTGATGCTTGGCGCAATCGGCGGAACACTTGCTGTACTAGGTGTAATCGTACTGCCTATCACTTCTGGTGATACTGCATTCCGAAGTGCACGTATGATCATTGCTGACTACTTTAATTTTTCTCAAAAGAAATTCACTAGCCGTCTTTGGATCGCTGTTCCGTTATTCGTTATCTCTTTCGCACTGACAAAAGTAGATTTCACAATACTATGGAGATACTTCTCCTGGGCTAACCAGTCAACTGCAGTCATCGCGCTGTGGGTTGGTGCCATGTACCTGTTCATCGCCAAGAAGAACTACTGGATCGCAATGATTCCTGGCATGTTCATGACAGCGGCTGTCACATCTTATATCCTTAATGCACAAATCGGATTCGGTCTGTCTCTGACAATTTCCAATATCGGTGCGCTAATCGTCACAGCTGTCATCACGGTCATGTTCTTCAACGCTGCGAAAAAAGCACGAGCTAAGAACATCCCGCTTGATGAAGACATCTCCAACTATAACAGGGTGGCGTAACGATGAGCGGATGCTGCAGTCCTGAATACCGCAAGACAGTCAATGAGAAAGAAGAACAAGTCAACAGTAAAGGGAAAGAACAGCTTCCCCTTATTGCCAAAATCATCATTGTCCTTATTATTGCAGGAGGTCTGCTGGCAGCCATCCTTGCAAATTAGGTCAAAAAAGTGCACGCTTACATTAGGCGTGCACTTTTATTTAGTCAGGAGGTTAAAAAATATGAAAATATTAATTGTTGGTGCAGGCGCAATCGGCGGCTATTTCGGCGGAAGGCTCCTTGAAAAAGGAGCAGACGTGACATTTCTTGTGCGTGAAAGAAGGCAGAAGCAGCTTAAGGAAAACGGTCTGGTTGTTTCCAGCATCCACGGCGATCTGCATTTTCCTGACCCGCAGACAATTGGATCAGAATCGCAAGCTGAGCCGTATGATGTCATTCTCGTTTCAACCAAGTCCTATCATTTGGGTGGCGCGATTGAAAGCATTCGTCCATTTGTTGGCGACAGGACGATGATTCTCCCTTTGCTGAACGGAATTGCCCATCTTGAAGCTTTAACCGAAGCTTTCGGACCGGAAAAGGTGATCGGAGGGCTATGTTTTATCGAAACAACGCTGGATGAAAGCGGCAAGGTGATTCAAACCAGCCCGATTCAGGATTTGGTTTTTGGGGAACGAAATGGGGAGCGTTCAGAAAGAATCTTACAGCTCCATGCTGCTTTTGATGGCACGAAGGCTAACTTCCGTCTTTCTGAAAAAATCGAACAGGAAATGTGGCAGAAATATTTATTCATCACATCGTTAAGCGGCATTACCTCACTTTTCAGGTCCCCGATCGGCCCCATTCGAGATCAAACGCAGGGAGCGGAAACGGTCAAACGCCTGCTGCATGAGACGGTCGAAATTATGACAGCGATTGGTGCCCCACTTTCAGAAGGGGCTACGGATGCGACATGGAACAGGCTGAACGAAATTGGCCACGGCATGAAGTCCTCCCTACAGCGTGATATGGAAAAATCACTCCCGACAGAAGGAGACCACCTGTTTGGCTTTTTGCTGAAGAAGGCAGCCGAGCTTCGGATGGACGCACCTACACTGGCTGCTGTTTATGCGAATGTTGATATTTACGATAGTATGCTCACCTCATGAAAAACATAAATGCCTGAATCTATGAGTTTCCCCTGGTAACTTCATAGATTCAGGCATTTTTTTAATATATCTTTGCTTTTTCATGCCCTGTCAGCACTCTCAAGGCACCCAATGCCAGGGCTTCCATTTCTGCTTCACCCGGGATGACAAATACTTCACCTATGAAACTCACTTTCTCGCGGATCCAATCTGTGATCATTCCTGATTGGGAGATGCCTCCTGTAAGAATGATGCCGTCTACCTTCCCATCCAAAACGGTTGCCATTGCCCCGATTTCTTTGCCGATCTGATGGACCATTGCCTTCAATACAAGTTTCGCTTCCGGATCCCCTGTCTGTATTCGCTCTTGTATTTCAATGACGTTTTTTGTACCCAGATAGGAAAAAATCCCGCCCTGCTTGGTCATCCGCTGGATCAGTTCCTTTTCACTGTATTTCCCTGAAAAACAAAGCTGGACAAGCTGCTTTGCCGGCAGTCCGCCAGCCCGCTCCGGAGAGAATGGACCCTCGTTTTCAGCATTGTTCACATCGATCATCCTGCCGCCCTTTAACGCTGCAACCGATATGCCACCGCCGAGATGCGCGGCAATAAAACTTGTATCAGCTAATTCCTTCCCTAGCCCAGCTGCAATTTTGCGTGATGCTGCCTTGATGTTGAGCGCATGGACGTGGCTCTTTCTTTCAATATCTGCAAGACCGGAAACCCTCGCTTCATCAATCAATTCATCCACTCCGACAGGGTCGACGATAAAGGCGGGCAGATGATATTCTCTGGCTATTTCAGCAGCGATGATGGCCCCGAGATTGGATGCATGATTGCCATATTTTCCTGAACGCGCATCTTCCAACAGGTTATCATCCACAAGATAGGTCCCGCTGCTCATCGGCTTCAGCATTCCTCCCCGGCCAACGACAGCGTCCAGTGAGGAAAGCTTGAAATCCCGTTTTCCCAGTACCCTCATAATGGCTTCAAGCCGATATGGAAGCTGCGCTGTCAGATCCGCCAGCTTCATGAGTTCAGCATCGTCATGCCGAATATTCTCCACAAACTGCAATTTTTCATATTCATAAACAGCCAGTTTCGTAGAGGTCGATCCAGGGTTAATACCTAAAACATTCATTGATCTTCACCTATCCTTCATACGCTGACCGTTGAATTTGAAGCAGCAACAACTGCCAGGGCAATAGAAGCTAATTTTGCCTCAGCTGAATCTGACCGTGAGTTCAAGACCAATGGCACCCTGGCGCCAAGTACGATTCCCGCCATCGTTCCCCTGGCGAAATACGTTATCGCCTTTCCAAGGAAATTGCCCGCCTCAATGGTTGGTACAATCAGCAAGTCTGCCCTCCCGCCAAGTTCACTGTCCAGCTTTTTGTGCAAAAGTGATTCCCTGCTGATCGCCAGGTCCAATGGAAGCGGTCCTTCGATCAGCAGCGGCTGGCTGGATTCTTTTTTTATCAGGATGGCCAGTTCGTCTGCCTCCACGGTAACAGGCATTGTCTCGCTGACACGTTCATTCGCTGCCAGAATGGCAACACGCGGCTGGTCCACGCCAATCCTCGCGAGAAACTCGACTCCATTCAGGATGATCTGCTTTTTTTGCTGAAAATTTGGGGCTATATTGATGCCGCCATCTGTCATGCAAATCAACCTTTCACTTCCCGGTATATCAAACACTGAAAGATGGCTGATCACTCGGTCTGTTTTTAAATGGAGACCCTTGTCCAGCACTCCTTTTAAAAATGGCGTACTGTTCAAAAACCCTTTCATGATTGCCTGAACATGCCCATCGCTCGCCTGCTTAGCAGCGATGTAGGCATTCTCCTTTTCTGTATAGGCAGGATAGACAGGAAAGTCCTCTACTGAAAAATCAAGTTCCCTTGCCAGCTCAAAGATTTTTTGCGGGTCGCCGACGAGGTATGGTTCAATGATTCCCAGCTCGAAGGCCTCCTTGACAGCGACTAGCACATCGCTGTCATGGGCAGCCGCGATGCTCATTTTTACCGGCGGTCTTGTCTGTGCTGCGGCAATGACCTCCTTAAAGCTTCGATAGCGCATCTTCTCACCTCCTGTTGCTTATCCTCTGTATTTGCTCTGGATCCTGCTGATCTTTTCAATCTTCTCTTCTACTAATATATTTGCAGCTTTATACGTTGGTATATCGTGATTTTTGGCGATTTTGTAGATTTTCCCGAGGATGTCATAGATCATGCTTGCATTCTTGAATGCACGGTCCTTGCTGTACTCATGCAATTCATCCGCAACCTGGATCAGCCCGCCAGCATTTGCGACATAGTCGGGTGCATACAGGATTCCCTTATGATGCAGCATGTCGCCGTGCCGTTCTTCCGCCAGTACATTGTTCGCAGCACCGGCGACTCCCAGGCATTTCAGCTTTGGAATCGTGATGTCATTGATCACAGCACCAAGAGCATTCGGCGAAAAAACATCGCATTCAACGGTGTAAATGTCCAAAGGTTCAACTGTCTCAATATCCGGATATTGCTCTAAAACTTCTTTTACATTTTCCTCAAAAATATCTGTGACGACCAGGTTTGCTCCTTCTCCATGAAGATGCCCCACCAGGAAGCGACCAACCTTGCCAAGTCCCTGCACGGCAATTTTGCGCCCCGCCAGTGAATCTGTACCGAAGATCTCTTTTGCGGTCGCTTTGATTGCCTTCCACACTCCATAGGCCGTGATGATGGCAGAGTTGCCGCTGCCGCCATATTCTTCCGGCAGGCCAACCAGATAGGAAGTTTGCTTTGAAGCAGACACGAAATCCATGCCAACTGTTCCCACATCTGTCCCGGTGTAAAAACGTCCCTTCAATGTTTCGACGAACGAGCCAAAAGCCTGGAAAAGCTCATCCGATTTTTCGGACTTGGGATCGCCGATGATGACAGCCTTCCCGCCCCCGTAGGTCACTCCTGAAACACCGCATTTATAGGTCATCCCTTTAGAAAGACGCAGTACATCCCGCAGTGCTTCATCGGTCGACTCATAATCCCACATCCGGCAGCCGCCCAGTGCCGGGCCAAGAGTCGTATCGTGGATCGCAACAATCGATTTTAGACCGGTGGCTTTGTCATAATTGAAAATCACCTGTTCATGGCCCTGATTCTTCATTTCTTCAAAAAGATCAAGCACCATTTTCTGTTCCTCCGTTAGCAACACAAACATCCCCTCCCGTAATCGGACCTGGCAAAGCTGTGTTTATCTGCAGGATGTATCCAGATCTTAAAA
Source organism: Bacillus sp. ISL-35 (assembly GCF_018613355.1). NCBI lineage: Bacteria > Bacillati > Bacillota > Bacilli > Caryophanales > Bacillaceae > Bacillus > Bacillus sp. ISL-35. The sequence goes on from NZ_JAGGQK010000007.1 coordinate 45,980, forward strand.
TGTAAGCCCTTACACAGTTACATTATAAAGAGTTTCGCTTTCGCTAACGGTGATATATCTTACACTTCTGTGGCAAAGCAACTGGAAAAAACCAAGGAAAATTTCCAGGTCGCCAATAAAGTTGTGAACATCGCAAATAAAATGTTTTTTTCGCCAAAATACTTGTTGAAATGAAGTTAGTATAAAAAGTGGACACAGGCATTGGCGTCATGTTTTAATCATAACCAACAATAAAAGGGACGTGTAAACATGGCGGAAAAGTATAAGAAATATCCTATAGAATTTAATTTCATATGACACCCTACAGAAATGGGTAGCTGCCTATCGGAAAAGACAACAGGATGCAGAGAAAGACCGTCAGAACCGCTTATTAACCGCTTCAGAATACAAAAAATTATATGAAGCAGAAAGATTAAGAAAGTTGGAACTGGAGGAGGAAAATACAATCTTAAAAAAGGCGATGCACATCTTCACGCAAGAAAAGAAGTAAAGTTTGCTTTCATCCATTCAGAGAGGGATGAGCACACCATCGTGAGGATGTGCAAAGTACTAGGTGTTACTACTTCAGGTTATTATGCATGGCTAAAGCGTCAGGAACAGGGTGAAACAGAAAAGCAGAAACAAGACAGACAGTTGGATGAACTCATCATTTCTCACTTTTATGAGAACCTTTCTACATTTGGTAGTCCTAGGATCCACAAAAAGCTTTTGACAGAGAATAATATAAAGGTCTCACAAAAGAAAGTAGCCAATCGTATGAGAGCGCTTAGCCTCTATGCGACGCCACCGAAAAAATATGTTCATACTACCGATTCAAACCATGACAAGAGAACATATCCAAATGTACTAGACCGTAACTTCAACCCCAAGGCGCCTAATAAAGTATGGGTAACTGATATTACCTATATCCATACAGGAGAAGGTTTTATTTACATGAACCCTGTTATTGACTTATTTTCACGCCGGGTTATAAGCTACGCCATTGACGATAATATGGAGCATACTCTGCCACTCCGTGCCTTAAATGAAGCTATTGCATTACGAAACCCCGAAGAGGGTTGGATCCACCATTCAGATCGTGGATCACAATATTGTTCGAACAATTATATCGAAACCCTTAAGACAGCTAAAGCCACAATCAGTATGAGCAGGAAAGCGACTCCTTATGATAATGCCTGTGTAGAGTCCTTTTTTGCTTCATTGAAAAAAGAATACCTTTATAAATTTGTATTTCCCACAAAGGCAGCCGCGGTAGCAGCTGTCGAGTTTTATGTGCAATTTTATAACAGGAAACGGATTCATTCCACACTTGAATACGCCACTCCAGTTGAGTGTGAATTGGCGTTCGAAAAGGCGCAAAGAGAAGACGCCAATAAAAAAGAGTTGCCCTCAGCCTAATGGAATAATCGGTTTTTGATTTTTCCTTTAGGCTGAGGCATCCAAACGAAGTGTAAACGGAGTGCGGAATAAAAAATACGCCAATCCCTGGCATAAAATAATCTATTTTATTGACAGAAGTCCAGAAATCGCCATTAAAAATAAATTTTCGCCAATAAAATTGTGAACTCCGCCAATAAAACAAAATTCCCTCAAAAAAAGAACCAAAGCGCAGCTGCTTTGGTTCTTCTAAAAGCAATTTTTTATTGTACACCCGGAAACCAGCCTGGTGTATTGACGATTGCCTGCCATAATGGATCCGGAACGACTAGTCGGGCCTGCGCACCTGTATCAAGCTTCGTTTCAATTTCATTTTCACGGCCGGTTTCGACTTTTTCTACCCAATCTGGATCAATGATCAGTTCACGTCCAAGCGCAAGCAGAGGCACTCCTGTTCCGAATGCCTTGATCACATCTTCCGCACTGTAAAGTGATCCCACACCAATGACAGGTACTTTATTTCCGACTCGTTCGTGGATGATTTCCATCCGTGAACGGTCATCATCCACACCCCTTCTTGGCTTTGACCAGAAATCATTCAATGATACGTGCAGGTAATCAAGATTCTTTTCTGCAAGGGCATCAATCAATTCAAGGGTGTCTGCCATCGTAATACCCGGCTCCTCCGGCTCTTCGGGGGAGAATCTGTATCCGACGATGAACGGTTCTTTGGCATGCTCAGCTGTTACCTTCTTCACCTCATCGACAACCGCCAGCGGAAAGGCCATCCTTTTTTCCAGTGAGCCACCCCATTGATCTTCACGCCTGTTTGAATGTGGGGAGAAGAATTGCTGAATCAAATAGCCATTGGCTCCATGGATTTCGACTCCATCAAAGCCTGCCTGTATTGCCCGGCGGGTGGTCTCGCCAAAGGCAGAAATGATCTTCTCAATTTCTTCTCCTGTCAATTCACGCGGTGCCTTTGCACTGTTCCGCTCTGACTGAACGGCACTTGCGCTGACAATGTCTCCATCCGGCACAAGTTCCGGCGGACATTCGCGGCCACCATGGAAAATTTGCAGCACTGCTTTAGCGCCTTCCGCTTTAATAGCTGAAGCCAGCTTACGCAAACTTGGAATCATGTCATCTGTATCTGCGCCAAACTCACCTTTGAAGCCTTTCCCATCTCTGGTCACGTATGTACACGCCGTCACTACCATGCTTACATCTTTTGAGCGGCGGGCATAATACTTTACCTCTGCGTCTGTCACGGTTCCATCCTCATTGGATGAGAAGTTTGTCATCGGTGCCATGACCAGTCTATTCTTCAGGCTGACTCCATTGGGGAATGAAAAAGAATCGAATAACGGTTTATATTTTTCGTTCATTAACTATGTACCTCCTTTTTCGATATACGAAAGATTTTACCTAAACTGCTGCTAGCTAAACATCTCAGTTATTATTTGTATCTTTCCTGAAAAAAACAGCGGGAAATTATTTTTCCGCTGTCATCCATTACTTGCTTGTCTTTTCGATTGCTGCCTTGATGGTCTCTGCCTGCTGCTCCATATCGCCAATTCCCTGAAAATGGAGATACATGATTCTCGGTTTCTCAAACAGCATATGGTTGTGCAAAGCGGAGACTTCCAGCTTCCCCTTTGCCAATTCCTCCAGGACAGGGTTTACTTCATCCTGTAGCAAAGCGAGTTCTCCCATCACGGCTGTTTGCCCATCAACCTTTTCAAAACTGAAATGGAAGGCTAGTTCCATCATTTCCATGGACAGTTTTTTACCCATAAACGTCGCTTGTTTAATATGTTCACGGATGATTTCCACCTTGCAGACACCATTTACGGATTCAACATCTGTATTGAAAACATTCTTCAGCTTTTCACAATCTGTATTTCCCTGAGCCTGTGCTGCAGCAGGTAAAAATAATGAAAAAACCAACAAAACTGCCATCGTCATTCTTTTCACGTCAGGCACTCCTTTTTTTCCTTTAGCATCCCTATTTCCTTTTTTCAATATTCCTGCACTATATTAAAAAGACACTCTGCCTCAGCAGAATGCCTTTTTCATGCTGCCCCACATGGAAAAGCACGCTTCCATCCTAAAGTGCTATTCCCAATACGGTTGAAAGTTCTTGTTTCTTCTCATTCAAATAGAGCTGGTCCAATTCCTTCAGTTCGTCTTTATTAAATTTTTCCATATTGTAAATATAAAGTTCCCAGATGCTTTTCTTCAATGATTCATCTGCTGATCTTCCGATTAACAGATACGCATCGATCAGAGCTGTTAGAATCGAAAAATCCTCGCTGCCATAATGGATGATTTGATAAAAGGATAAATATAAGATATCCATAGTCCTTTTTTGTTTGCCAATGATTCTTGGCTGCATCTCTTCGTCATAATAGGCGATATAGCGGCCATTCGAACGAATCCGGCAAAGATGTGACAACGCCATGCCCAGATACGAGATACAGACTCTTGCTGTATTCGGGTCGTTGACCGCAGGTGATATAGCCCTTAATGCCACTTCGACGATTTTCTGCAGGGCGAATTCCGGATCCTGAATCGATGAACGTTCCTTCCCAAGCTTCAAGTACTGATTCAGCACACCATCTATGTCCTCGTCCAGTTCACCACTATGATGGACCCTGAACGCAATACTGTCCTCGGTAAGAAAATCTCCATTCAAAAAATTCGCCTCAACCCCGATTCTATGCTGGGATGCATATTTCAAAAGACCGTGATAGTCTGTCAGCTGTACATAGCCATATCCCCTGCATTTTACATCCCTGACGAATTCATAAGTGAAATCGGCATCTTTCCTGTCATCAATCACATTAGTAAATTTGCTTTCCAGCGTCTCTTCCTGCCTTTTGATGACCTTCATACTGCCCTCAGTTATTTCTCGGATCAGCGTACTGACCTGAATGGACGTAGCCACATTATGGATAAAATAGGCGAAAACACCAAGGCAGATGAACGCGATCACCACCCCAACTGATGCAGAAATCACCTCACTTTCGTACCAGTTTTCACTCATGAAGAGTAAAGACAGGACTGAATAGACAAACCCTCCCATAAAGATTCCAAGCACCCGCATTGTCAAAGGATCTTCAACGAAATTATTCAGCGTTCGCGGAGAGAATTGTGATGAATATGTAGTCAATACAACCATGATTGTCGAGAATGTAATCGTCGTCATCGTTAAAAGTGCCCCGGAAAGCGAACCCAAAATCGTCTGGGCAAGGTCGACGCTGGTAAGCATGAATGATGGAACGACCTCCTGAGACAGTCCGTTGTGGTCAACATAAATCACAATCAATGCCAGCAGGAATGCGAGCACACTATAAATAACGGGTCTCAGCCACATACTTTCCCTTATCCTTAAAGCCATTTTTCTCAACAATCTCTCCAACTCCTTAGCTGCCAACTCTTTCCTTATTTATTTAGACCAAATAGGACGTGTTTAATCATTAACCTTACCAGTCTGGTTTTACCTCTTTAAAAAGACAGGGTGTTACGAGGCTTGAAAATAAACCCACAGTGGAATATTCTTAATTGTATACTTCAAATGTTTAAGGGTGGGATTAACCTGCGTATCAATAAATTCATCAGCGAAACAGGAAAAACGTCAAGACGGGGCGCTGACCGCCTCATTGAGGAAGGACGAGTGACAATCAACGGCAAGGTTGCAAAAATCGGCAGCCAGGTCGAGCCTGGCGATGTCGTCAAGCTCAATGGCGAAGAAATCAGGGTGTCGCAGAACTATGTTTATATTGCCTTGAATAAACCGGTCGGCATCACAAGTACGACGGAAAGACATGTGAAGGGCAACATCATCGATCTTGTCAATCATCCGCTAAGGATTTTCAACATCGGGCGGCTCGATAAGGATTCAGAAGGCCTGATCCTGCTCACGAACGACGGAGATATCGTTAATGAAATCCTCAGGGCTGAGAACAAGCATGAAAAAGAGTATATTGTATCCGTGGACAAGCCAATTACTCCAGAATTCGTCAAGGCGATGTCTGAAGGCGTCAGGATCCTTGGGACGAAAACATTGCCGGCAAAAGTCGTCCAGCTTTCAAAATACGAATTCAATATCATTCTTACACAAGGATTGAACAGGCAAATCCGCCGCATGTGTGAAGCTCTTGGCTATGAAGTCCTCAGACTGCAGCGCATCCGGATCATGAATATCCATCTTGGCAGCCTTCCAATCGGCCAATGGCGCGACTTGACCAAAAAGGAGAAACAGCAGCTTTTCAGCGATTTGAATTACGAACCGAAGCAATGGTAAAAGGATGAGCATTTATGGCTCATCCTTTTTATTGGCCGTTTTTTATAAGTAATTAGCTTCTTTCCTCTGTCACTAAAAATTAATGAATAAGTACTTTTTTTCAAAATATGAAAATAGAATTGGGAAACAAATGAAATTTTTCAGAGAGGTGCAAAATCTTTGAGAAACATCCTGAATAAAATTGTTTTCTTCATCGTTGTTAGCATCTGCTTGATTTTAATCACTTTGTTCCCGAGGGAAGCGATGGTGACTGGAGAAGGACGGGCTGTAAAGGTCGTATATACCTACGATTTTTCCTGGGAGGAATATATGGGAAATATTATCCATTTCGCCGAAAGTTTCATTAAGAATGGCAGCTTTGGCGAAACCAGGTATCATAAGCCGGTCGAGGAGGAAGTCGCCATCTATTTCCCCCGCAGTTTAAAAATAATCGTTACGGCGTTTTTCCTTAGTTTAGCAGCAGGAGTCCTGAAAGGGATCTATGATTTCAAGAACTCCACGAAACGAAAAAGTATTTTGGGAAATTGGAGCACATGGCTCCTTCTGTCCATTCCAGATTTTCTCATCATCCTGCTGTTCCAGTGGATCATCATCTTCTATGTGAATTGGATTGATATCTTTGGCCATGAGCAGTGGTTCAATTTCTTCATCCCTTCGCTGCTGGCAGCAATCTATCCCGCGATGTACATCAGCAGGATTACTGCAGGTGCGGTTTCCAGTGAGGCGGGGAAACAATATGTCCAGGTCGCGAAAGCCAAGGGGTTTAATGAAAACTACATCCTCTATCGACATATCCTAAAAAATTGTGGTGGTACCATCCTGAATTATGTGCCGACGATGATGATTTACATATTATCAAATTTACTATTTTTAGAGTATCTGCTCGACTATAAAGGGGCAGCATACCGCCTATGGCTGGCGCTTGATTTTGAACCGCGCATCTTTATTGGCAGAGAGTCGTTCTATGAACCGAGCGTGATCATTTCCTTTGGGATATGCTTCATGGCCATTGTCTTGTTTGCCCAAATCTGCAGTCATCTGCTCAGCAGCCGGCTTGATCCGCGTTAGGAGGTTTGCGAATTGAGGAATTGGCATTTCATCACCGGAACAATGTTGTTATCGATTTTTATATTGGTTGCCTTTATCGGTCCGCATTTTTCATTTGTAAAGGGCGGTATTGAGGAAAATCGGATGGTTATGGAAGATGGCAAATTTCAAAGGGCTCCCTTTGCTCCCTCATCCAAACACCTTCTCGGCACCGACCATGACGGCCGTGATTTATTAAGCATCCTTATAGCCGGGGCAAAGGATACCATTTTATTAGTCTTCGCCATCACTATCATCAGATACCTTTTCTCACTGGTACTGGTTTTATTGGCGTTCATTTGGAAAAAGCCATTCACCTGGCTGATCAACTGGTGGAATCAGCTTTCCGCAGGCCTCCCAATCATTTTTGCCGCAATCTTATTCATTACTCTCCCCATCTTCACCTTTAGTCCAAATCGGATCGTCTGGGTCATTTTCATCCTCGCGCTCATTGAAGTTGGGAGAGTCAGCTATATCATGAAGCAGAAAGTCCTGTCGATCTCCAAGACTCCTTTTGTCGAGGCTGGGATTACAATCGGAAATGGACCGTTTCGCTTTTTTAAAAATTACTATGTTCCTAGTCTTTTGCCCGAAATCATCGTCAACTTTTGCATTGACCTGGGCAGGGTCGCTTTATTGCTCGGCCAGCTGGGAATTTTCAGTATTTTTGTGACCCAAGTATTTGTCCAGACAAGCTACGGATTTGGAGAATTGAGAAATACAAGTCTTAATTGGCCAACACTTCTGGGTGAAGCAAGAGGAGATTTGTTAAAAGCCTTTTGGATCCCTTTTTTCACCGCAAGTGCGATCACGTACATGATTCTGACATTCAATATACTGGGTGAAGGGCTTCGGCGTTATTTTGAAAAAGGAGAGTCTTCAAATTTATAACCATTCGCAGGTATGCGTGCTGGTGCGGACAAAGAATTTGTGTTGTAATAACTTATATCAACGTTCTATAAGTTAGGAGCTATTTAAAGTCATGAATACGACAAACCCGGTAAGCCAGGACGAACTGAAGATCATTTTGCTCGCTGCAAACGAAATTATTATGTACGGAGGGAAGGGCCTGCTGGGCAAGATTCTCGCTGGTTCAAAAGACAAAAGGATTTATACAGGCGACCTTCACCTCTCCCCTTTTTACGGCTCATTCGCAGACATAAAACAAAAGGAGATCATGGAAAAGGTAGAATGGGTGATGGCCAACGGCTACCTTTCAGCTGATGAAAAGCTCTCCCTCCTTATTTACACAGACAAAGGCTGGAACCTTATTAAAGATGAACTTGCGGAAGTGCTTTATACAGATCTCTCCCTCGCTGCTGAGTACGGCAGATATGAGTATGTTCAGGTTATCCTCAATCAGGATCCAGAATTAAAGATGGACTTACTCGATCTCATTGAGGAGAGAAAGGATAAGGAACTAATCGACACGCTGATGGAATGGCTGGAGCTTGAAACCTTCAAACCTGTTCCTGAAAGAATCAAAGAAGTGGTCCAGGGACTGACTAAAGAAGATTCCACCGCTCCTCAGGCACAAAGTGGCATTCTCTCTTTTGCAGCCAATAAAAAATGGCTGGCTATTCCTCAGGATATCCGGCAGATGCTTGTCCGGAACGTTTTTTGTGGACATTGCCGCGGCCCGGTTCAAATCGAGAAATATGTGATCAAGGAGTTCAATGACACAGTTATACTCGAAGGAAAATGCAAGAACTGCGGCAATGATGTGGCAAGAGTAATAGATTAATTCCGGTCACCTGGCTTATAAGATGCCAGGTTTCTTTTTGGCCGAAATATAGTTTGTATACAAATTATATTTACACAAAATATTTATCGTGCTAAAATGATTTAAGGTAATTGAGGAGGTCACGCTCATGAATATGTCTTTGGATAAAGCAATCGGCTCAGCTTCGGTTCGGTTAAGCAAGAAGCTCACACGAATCATCAATCATCATTTGAAGCCTTACCATATTACGACTGAACAGTGGAGTGTCCTGCGCACACTGAACGAGTCTGATAAGATTTCACAAAAAGAATTATCGATCAGGTCAGACAAGGACCAGGCAACACTGACTAAAATCCTTGATCTCCTTGTAAAACAGGAAAATGTTGAAAGGGTCCCTAATCCACAGGACCGGCGTTCTTTTCTGGTGGAAATCACTCCAAAGGGCACAAAGCTTGTCGAGGAAGTGACTCCTTATATCGAGGAAATCTACGTGAAGATCACCCATGGTATTGATGCAGCCCATCTTGATATTTTCAAAGAAGTTTTATCCAATCTGGAAGACAATATTGCAGGACTCCTGGAGGAAAACAATTAGAAAGAAGGAATATAATGAACACTACATCCAAGTTGTGGACAGCAAAGTTTATGGCCATTCTTTTGATGGCTTTTTTATTTTTTATTTGCCTGCAGCTTTTGACTGCGGGCTTCCCTGCTTTCATTACCGACATTAAAAACAATCCGGCGCAGGGCGGTTTGATGACAACGGTATTCATGGTTGCGGCCATCGTCACCCGTTTCTTTGTCGCTTCCTTGATGCAGAAGATGGATTACAGGAAGTTGAGCCTCATTTCTCTCGGTCTGACAGCCATTACAGTTGCCCTAAGCTTCGGCCAGGATTCAGTCGCATTATTGCTTTTATTAAGAGTTTTTCATGGAATTGGTTTTGGGATCATTACAACGATCTTTTCGACTATGGCCACCAATATCATCCCTGCCCACCGTCTCGGTGAAGGAATCGGCTATTATGGGATGGCAACAAGTGTAGGGACAAGTCTCGGACCGATGCTGGCACTGGCCCTGCTCCAGGTTTTTTCTTTTAATATACTGATCGCGATTTCAGTCGGATTGACCCTGCTGATCATGATCTTGAATATCTTTGTAAAAAGCCCTCGAAAACCTGTCCCAGCAAAGCCACAGAAAATCAATTTCCGTGAGCATGCCTTTGACAAGGACGCCTTTACGCCGGCAATCCTGACCGCTTTCTTTTCGATTACGCTTGGCGGAGTCGTAAGCTTCCTAAGGGAACTAGGCAAAGAGGCTAACCTCGGGGCAACCATCTCCCTGTTCTTTCTTGTCCTGACGATTGTGATGGTCGTCATCAGGCCGGTATCAGGAAGAATGTACGATAAATACGGACATAAATTTATCATCTACCCTGCAGTCGCTTCAGGGATCATTGGATTGACACTTTTAGCTGTCACTCAAAATACATTAACCCTTTTAGTCGCGGCCGTTTTTTACGGTACTGCATATGGGACGGTAGCACCTACACTTCAGGCAATTGCGGTAAGCTCAGTATCAAAAGAGAAACAAGGTACCGCAAATGCGATGTACTTTTCCTCAATGGATTTGGGCATGGCTCTCGGGTCGGCCGGGCTTGGCCTGCTTGCTTCCTACACGAGCTATCACTTCATATACGGATTCTCGGTTATCTTTCTAGCTGGGCTCATGCTTGCCTATACCTTGATTTTCGTGATGAAAAAGAAACATAAGAAACAATTTGCTGAAACAACAGAAGAAATTGGCTTTTAAAAAACACGGTGGAATCATTTCCACCGTGTTTTTGGCTTTCATGGGATTCATATCTGATTTTCTGAAAGCGGGCTTTAGGTCCTGCTGTTTAATCCCTATCCCCATTCCTGACCTCATGCCTGCGGATATAAATCCACATCGAGATATAGGTCAAAAAGAGCAGAACAAGGAATACCGGCACAGATAATACATTCTGGATCAACAAATTCATCCACCTCTTTTACTTTAGGCTATCCAGTGGGAACGGAAATAATAAGTAGAAGATCACGGCAACCGGTATGGCAATGATCCAGGCGATGACTGGTTTTCGGTAATGAACCCATATGAAAACAAATAAAATCAGGTTGAGCCAAATATTATGCCAGCTATTCCAGCCATTGTCGTACACGAACATCCCTTTATGGGCAAATAATGCTTCTATAATGGAGTAAAAGACCACCCAGGTTCCCAGGTAGATCAGCTGATTTCTCCTTGTTGACGGAAACCGCTGAAGATAGATCATCAATCCGACCGGACATATGAAAAACGTGAATGCGATATTAATGATCGAGTGGTTCAGCCACTCAGCGGTAATTCCGCGGAAAGCCCATAAAGTGTAATTATAATACAGCGTATTGTAGAGCAGATTAATCATCATAAAAAAAAGAATCGTCGAGTACTGCTTCTTCCATTGGGACCAATCAACAAACTTATAAGCGAAAAAAATCCAGACTGCTATGACTAATAATAGATACATATTGCTTCTCTCCCCGTGAATCCTGATTTTATCAGTTATTTCCGGTGGACAGTTTTTTATACAAAAAAAGACCTGCACCATAAAATGAGCAGGTCACGCGATTGGATATTCAATTGATAAACAAAAACTTAAACAGTCTTTTCTGTTTCTGGTATTCTTTTTGCGCTTCTTCGATCGTGATTTCCTGGAAGCGGATTTTTGTCCTTGGCAATGCCTGGGCGAGAAGTGGAATATCAACAGAAATAACAGTGGCAATACGGGCATAGCCCCCGGTCGTCTGACGTTCTGACAGCAGGATGATTGGCTGCCCGTTAGATGGCACCTGGATGCCTCCGAGCGGGATGGCATCGGAAATAATATCGGAGCCGCCAATTGTCTCCAGCTTCGGCCCCTCAAGCCGGTATCCCATCCTATTGGATTGGCTTGACATTGTATACTCGCTGGCTAAAAATTGATTCATGGTCTTTTGAGTGAATTTACCAAGATGAGGCCCAAGAATCACTCTTATGTCCAGCTGTTTTTGGTATGAAGGGATTAAATCTTTATGTAAAAACCGTTTTTGCCTGACAAACGGGGTCCCAGATAATAAATCACCCGCTTCCAATGCCCGGCCGTGAAAACCGCCGAGCTGACCATTGATAAAGGTAGATTTGCTGCCGAGCACGAGCGGGACATCAATTCCTCCAGCAACGCCGATGTACGCCCTTGCTCCGCTCTTCACATCTCCAAATGTCAAAGTTTCTCCTTTTTTTAGAACGAAACTTTTCCACATCATTACTTCTTTGTTTTCCACCTTCGGCTGCAAGTCGCCGCCGCAAATGGCGATTGACACATCACTCAAAGCTTCAAGACCGGGACCGAGCATCGCTGCCTCCAGCCCTGCTTCACCTGGAAGGTTCCCCACAAGCAGATTGGCCATTCTTAATGAGTAAGTGTCCATCGCTCCTGATGGACTGATGCCGTATTGTTGATACCCTGACCTTCCTAAATCCTGGACTGTTGTCTGCAAGCCTGGTTTGATGACTTTAAAAAGAGGCTCTGTCATTTTGCATCCCAGCTTCTTCCTACTTCAATGCCTTCTGATAACAATGTTTCCTTCAATTTCACTGCAAAGTCAAGGGCCTGCGGCTCGTCTCCATGGATGCAGATGGTGTCGGCCTGGATGTCAATGTCTGTCCCATCAACCGCCGCGATTTTACCTTCCTTCACCATCCGAATGACTCTTTCCATTGCCAGCCTCTCGTCATGAATCATGGCATTAGCCTGGGAACGCGGTGTCAACGTTGCATCAGGCTGATAGGTACGGTCTGCAAACACCTCTTGCGCCACCTGCAGTCCTGCCTCCTTGCCCAACTTTACAAGGCAGCTCCCGGCGAGACCGAATAATACCAAATTGCTATCGACATCTGCCACAGCACGGGCAATCGCTTCCGCCACTGTGCGATTCTTTGCGGCTATATTGTAAAGGGCTCCATGCGGTTTCACATGGACGATGCTTGTATCGCAAGCCTTTGCAGCGGCTGCGAGCGCGCCGATTTGATAGACGGTAAGATTGTATATTTCCCTGGCGCTCATCTTGATTTCTCTGCGGCCAAACCCATGCAGGTCAGGAAAGCCAGGATGCGCGCCGATTTTCACTCCGTGTGCTTTCGCCATTTTTACCGTTTCCATCATGACATTATGGTCACCTGCATGGTAGCCGCAGGCGATGTTGGCCGAAGTGATATGCTTCAGCACTTCGCTGTCGTTGCCAATTTTAAATACACCGTAGCTTTCCCCTAAGTCACAATTAAGGTCAACCGAAACCACTTGCCTCACCTCTTTTCATACGTCTTGACCCGATAGGTGTCACCCATTTTTTTAATACTTAAAAACTGCTCCTTATTGATTGGCACAAATTTTATATAATGTCCTGAACTCAACAAGAACGGCTCTTTCTTTTTCGGTGAAAATAAATTAACAGGTGTTGTACCGATGATCCTCCATCCGGAAGGAACGTCAGCAGGGTAAATCCCCGTCTGGTTCCCGCCAATTCCGACAGCACCCGGTTTCACACTTTGTCTCGGCTTCTCCAGTCTCGGGACAGCCAGGTTTTCCGGAAGCCCTCCAAGATAAGGGAAACCAGGCATGAACCCCATCATATAGATGAGATATTCTCTATCCGCATGAAGGTCAATGACTTCCTGCTCCCCTAAACCATGATACTCTGCGACATACCTTAAATCCTCTCCGTACTCTCCTCCGTAACAGACCGGGATTTCATAAACAAGCTGCCTGTCTTGCCGGGATGTTCCCGGAGATAGATGTATCATTTTAAGTTGATTGATAAGCGAATCATAGAAAATGACATCTGGTTCATAATAAATCGTTAAGGTCGTGTAGGCAGGAACGCATTCAATAATGCCTTCGACCCTGGCCTGTTCAAGCTTTTTTAAAAATGCATTAATCTGTCTGTTAATCTTTTCATCTATTGTATCCCCAAAAGAAACGCGTACCGCCGAGTCACCCAGCGGCAAGATTTCAAAACGCATCTTTTCCTCCTTAAACTTCATGATTAATTATGCTGAAACACATGTCTCGACAATCACCTTCAAGGCCTTTGTCATCACATTCTGCGGCAAGGACGGCAAAGAAGGATTGCGGGCAGACATTTCTGTCGATGCCGGAAAATGGATAAAACCAGCTTTGATTGGCAGGTTATTTTTATGGATATGATTCAAAACCGCATACAATGTGTTATTGCAGATGAATGTACCCGCACTGTTCGAAATTGACGCCGGGATCTGCAGCTCCTTCAGGTTCTTTTCGATTAAACGGTTTGGCAACGTAGAGAATAAGCCATCCGGCCCTTCCTCATCAATCGCCTCATCCGTTGGGATATTGCCTCTATTATCAGGATAAGGATCACCTGAACCGGTATCCTTGATATTGATGCCAATCCGTTCAGGGGTTATTGCCGTCCTGCCTGCTGCGAGTCCACAGGAAATCACCACATCTGGCTGGGTTTCTTCAATTTTCTTGATCAGTTCTTCCGCACACTCGTCATAATTGACCGGCAGCAAAATCGTTTCGATTTCCACATTCTCCATCAAAAACTTCTCAGCTTCCGAAAGTAATTTTTCAGTAGGATTGATACTCATCTTTCCAAAAGGCTCAAAGCCCGAGATTAAAATTTTCATGAATGAACACTACTTTCTTTAGAGTTTTCGATTTTAACAAAGATCATTTATTATTATTCTACCAGAATATTAAGACTTTAATGAAATCTTATATGATTTTATTAATTGTAAACAAACCTAAGAAAATGTTCCTAAAAATTTTTATAATACCATTACTCTCTTTAAACAGTATTGAAACAGGGTCTTAATACTTCTCCGTTAATCTGACATTGTTACATAAAACATGCAGAGGAGATGGAGAAATGAAGAAAACATTAATCGGAACTGGATTTGCCTTAACCCTCATGCTCAGTCCTTTTCATCAGGCCTTTGCTGCGGAACCTACCACTGGGGAACTGAGACAGTTTGATACTGTCGCCCACCGCGGGGCTGCAGGTTATGCGCCCGAGAATACGATTGCCGCATTCGATAAAGGGCTTGAACTGAAAGCAGATTACATTGAACTCGATGTCCAGCGCAGTAAGGACGGGGAATTGGTCGTAATCCACGACACGACTGTCGACCGGACAACAGATGGTACTGGAAAAGTTGGCGATTTGACTTTAGAAGAGCTGCGCAGCCTTGATGCCGGGAGCTTCAAAGGCGAGCAATTTGCCGGTGAAAGAATCCCTACCTTTGAGGAAGTGCTTGACCGCTATCATGGAAAAATTGGTATTTTAATAGAATTGAAGTCACCGGAGTTATATCCGGGAATCGAAGAAGCTGTAGCACAGGAATTGAAGGAGAGAAACCTGGACAAGCCGCAGAATGACAAGATCATTCTCCAATCCTTCAATTTTGAATCAATGAAAAAGATGGATGCACTTCTTCCAAAAGTTCCGATTGGCGTCTTAACCTCTTCAAAACTTCACGCAACCGACGCTGCCCTGGAAGAATTCGCAGCCTACGCCGATTTCTTCAATCCAAGCTATGGCCTCGTTTCCAGAGAGCTTGTCGAAAAGGTCCATAGTCTCGGGATGGAAATTCAGTCCTGGACGGTACGAAGCCCTGAATCGGCACAGTTCCTGATTGATATGAAGGTAGATGGTATTATTACGGATTATCCGGATTATGTAGACCCACGAAACTAAACTAAAAAACCTGTCCTTCTAGGATAGGTTCCTTTGTTTGGTTGGTTGCGGTGACTTAATTATGACAAAAGAGGGATTTTTTTGTTTTTATTTTTCTTTAAAAAAGTTTAGAAACCTGAGTTGATTGGAGTGGAAGGCGCGAAGACTCCTCGAAAATGCTAACGCATTTCCTTCGTGCGTGGGCAGGTTCAAGGAAGCCCATCAATGTCCTGCGGGCTCAGCTGGACAGGTGAGACCCCGCAGACGCCAACGGCGGCGAGGAGGTTCAGCGCCAGCCCCGCGGAAAGCGAAGTGCCTGGAACGGAAATCAACGTACCATTTTTATAAGTTGTCCTAAAAAGAAAGAGGGTGCCCAAAAGTTTATACTTTTTGGACACCCCCTTTTTATATTTTCAAATATTTAATATCGAAATTAAATTTATTAATTATTTTTCAATTAAATATTTACATTTTTAATTTCAACAAATAAAATATAGTTAATCACCGCTGAAAGGAGGCAGTCATGGCATATCCTGTCTTAACTAATTGTCCCGTTTGCAGCCAAACTCTTAAAATTACCAAGCTGCACTGCAATCATTGTGATACGACAATCGAAAATGAATTCGAACTTTCAAAGCTCGCTTCTTTAACAAAGGAACAGCTTCAGTTCATCGAAATCTTCCTTGTATCCCGCGGAAATATTAAAGAAGTGGAAAAAGAGCTCGGAATTTCCTATCCGACTGTCCGTGGAAAGCTTAACGATATTATCATTGCACTTGGATATGACACTCAAAAGAAAAGTGAGCTGGATGAGAAGAAAATCGTTGCAATGCTGGAGAAGGGTGAAATATCACCAGAGGATGCAATCAAACTTTTAAAAGGTGAATAGGGGGAATTTTGATGAGTGAAGAAATTTCAAGAATTTTAACGATGGTCCAAGAAGGAAAAATTGATTCAGAAAAAGGTGCCCAGCTGATTGCTGTACTCAAGGAAAAAGAAACACCTGCTTTATCCCAAAAACAAAATAAATACTTAGATAAAACACTAAAAATCCGTATTGTGTCCAAGGAGAATGACAATGTGAACGTCAATGTGCCAATCAAACTGGTGAAGGCGCTTCTCAAAACTGGGTACAGCATCGCTGCAGGAATTCCTCAATCCCAGCAATACGTCAAAGACCTTGATATCAATATGCTGATTGATGCAATTGAAAATGAGCTGGATGGGAACATCGTCGACATCCAATCGGCAAATGGCGATACAGTTAAAGTCGTCATTGAGTAAA
Organism: Bacillus sp. ISL-35; assembly: GCF_018613355.1. Taxonomy (NCBI): domain Bacteria; kingdom Bacillati; phylum Bacillota; class Bacilli; order Caryophanales; family Bacillaceae; genus Bacillus; species Bacillus sp. ISL-35. The sequence goes on from NZ_JAGGQK010000007.1 coordinate 62,536, forward strand.
GCATATGATGAAAATCAAAATCAAAACGAATAAAGTCGCATTTTCCCTCCCTGTCCCGTACACAATCTTAAGAGCTGTCAGTTCGATTCTTGCATCTAAAAGATTCAAGAGCCAGATGCATAAATGGGCAAACCAGGATCTAGAACGTAACCAAGTTCCCGCCGTGCTTTTCACTACCATACTAAACAAGCATCTGATGAACGAAATCATCCGCGAACTGGGTAAGCATAAAGGGACTTTGCTTGTTGATGCAAAATTGCATGATGGTACTGAAGTGCTTGTGAAATTATGAAAAGCAAGAAACCCTGGCTCCGTTTCTTCCGAAGGCAGGGTTTCAACCGATATTAGAACAGCTTTTCAAAACAAACATATAATTCATGTCCCTCCGGCTTTCCGTCCATCCTGACAGTACCGGTCTGCTTATATCCTCTTTTTTCATAGAATCCAACTGCCCCCTTGTTTCCGGAGTATGTATCCAGCCGGAGTGCAGGATATCCATGGTCTCTGGCAAAGTCCTCGGCAAATTGAAGCATCTTGCTTCCAAATCCTCCGCCCTGTGCGGCAGGGTCGACACAAAACGAGTGAAGAACAAGCGGCTTCCCATCTGTATCGGTCCAGTTAGCCTTCTCCCATTCAGGAGCCTGCCATTCGTCGAGAACCATCACTCCAATCGTGGCCTCTCCTTTTTTCATCACGAACAGCTCTTCCCCCTGCATCGCATTTTCAAAATACTCATGGTTTGGATATTTCTCATCCCATTGCAAAATGCCTCTTGATTCAAGATATTCCTTGCAAATTGCAAACATTTCGCCAATTACAGGCAAATCGTCTTCTGTTGCACGTTCGATCTGTTCTTCTGCCATCTCGCTGCTCCTTGCTTTCCTATTCGCTGTCAGGTGTCATGTTAAAGAAGTTGGCGCTTTTGTCATTTTTCTTTGCATCTTTTTTCTCTTTATTCATTTTCCCATCTGATTCATAGCTTCGTTTAAACTGAACTTCCTTTTTTTGTCATGTCGGTCCCTCCCAGTTTGATACCAGAACAGCACGATTTGCTATCCCTTCCTGACATAGTTTCTCAGAAGCTAGTTTGTGCCGTTCTTTACCTCTAAATGCATAAAAGCACCGGTTTTTCAATAAACCGGTGCTTTCAGTTCAGTATGCGAAGTTGTGATTGCCAATTTGTGTTGTGACTGTTCTTGTAAAAATCCATTGATTTGTGGCAAGATTCGGATTGTAGTAATAAACAGATCCACCGGAAGGGTCCCATCCAAGCAACGCATCCTTCACGGCATTGTAAGCTATGTAATTTGGCTGAAGCTGATACTGTCCATCATGTACCGCGGTAAACGCGTTCCTTTGGAAGATGACGTCGTAAACTGTATCCGGGAAATCCTTCGATTCCACCCTGTTTAAAATGACGGCTGCAACTGCTACCTGGCCCTGGTAGCTCTCTCCCCTTGATTCGCCGTTCACGACATGTGCCATCATTTCAATCTCATTGATCAATTGGGTTGTCCGCGGTCCCATTCCTCCGGTTGTTTCCAGGCCAAAGTCCCTTTGGAACGCCTTGACCGCTTCAGTGGTAACGGGACCATAATAGCCGGTAGTTTGATCATTGAAATATCCCAGCTTCTTTAAAATGGATTGAACATATGTAACCTCTGAACCTGCCGATCCCATTTTGATTTCTGCAGCCTTTGTTTCAGGCTGTCCAATACCCAGGACCGCTAAAATGACTGCTGCTGCAGCCAAGCTCTTTATGTACTTCTTCAAATCCTCCACTCCCGTTCTTTTATTATAGGCAGTACGCCTGCCGATGCAGTTTTCCTCCACACCTCCCATTTCTATTCCTTATGAAAGTTCCCTAATTTCCGAATGGAAAACTCGTCCAAAAGAATGGAAAACTTTAAACGGAGTGGTATAAATTTCTTATTTCCGTATCCTTTTGGTCCATTCAATCGTTTTAAAGCATATATAAAAATATTTAGCTTTACGAAATTTTGCAAATATCCGATAATTTGGGTATAAATAAAAATTCATCAGAAACCGAGAGGCACAAATTATATGTTGAGAAATAAAAATGTTTGGATTTTATTGACTGGTGAGTTTATTGCCGGATTAGGGCTGTGGCTTGGCATCATTGGAAACCTCGAGTTTATGCAGGAGAAGATTCCTTCTGACTTTTTAAAATCGCTGCTCCTAGCTGCAGGTTTGCTTGCCGGTATTGCAGTTGGGCCGCTTGCCGGAAGGTTGACGGATCAATACAGCAAAAAGGCTGTCATGCTGATCTCAGGGTTCGTCCGGGTGATCAGCGTCGCTTTTATGCTGATAGCGATCGAAACAGGATCAATATGGTGGATGCTCGTCTTCCTAGTGCTGCTGCAAGTATCCGCTGCGTTTTACTTTCCGGCGCTTCAGGCGGCGATTCCCCTTGTTGTAGGCGAGAAGGATTTATTGCAGCTGAACGGCGTCCATATGAATGTATCAACACTGTCTCGAATCATCGGAACTGCAGCGGCTGGAATCCTGCTGGTGGCCATCCCATTGAATGCCGTCTATCTCCTGTCTATGGCTGCCTATCTTGTCCTTTTTGGTCTCACATGGTTTTTACAATTTGAAGAAAAGAAGACAAACATTGCGGTCACAGGAAACCAGAAACAGGGATTCAAGGAGGTCTTCCCTGTTATCTTAAAATTGCCGATCGTCATGATGACCTTGATTTTGACCTTGATTCCGCTCATATTCCTAGGAGGCTTCAACCTGGTCGTCATCAATATCAGTGAACTTCAGAATAGCGCGGCTATCAAAGGCTGGATCTATACTGCAGAAGGTCTCGCATTCATGACCGGAGCGTTTCTGATTAAACGGATCAGCCATAAGTTCTCACCTTATAAAATCCTGTTTTCCAGCTCGATGCTGATCGGCTTATCGCAGTTGATGCTGTATTTTGCCAATCAGCCAGTACTGACGATCGTCGCCTTCCTGATGTTCGGTTTTTCCGTTGGCTGCTTCTTCCCGACAGCCGCGACGATTTTCCAGACACGGGTACCGAAGGATTTCCATGGTCGTTTCTTCTCGTTCAGGAACATGATGGACCGGGTCTTCTTCCAGGTCGTCCTGCTCGTAACCGGATTCCTGCTTGACGCAGTCGGCCTCCAGAAGATGAGCATCATTTTTGGCATATTGGCCATTTCCATGACGGCAGCCTTTTTCATAAGGTCACGGAATTTAAGAGCGGTTGCTGATCACGAACAGAGTATAAGCTAATCAACTTTTATCCGAGGCTACTTCTAAAGTAAGGCGGCTTTTCCTTTCATTGAGGAATTTTTTCCTTTGTGTGTGGGCTATGATGGACACTTTTTTCCTTCATCCTCGTATTTCTGTCCGTCATCGAAGTTATGACGGACATTTTTCTCTCCAAATGCATATTTTCTGTACCTCATCGAGCTTATGACGGACACTTTTCTCTTCCAGAATCGCATTTCTGTCCGTCATCATGGTTATGACGGACACTTTTCTCTTCAAAAGAATATTTCTGTCCGTCATCGATGTGATGATGGACAATTTTCACTTCCATTCTCGTATTTCTGTTCCTCATAAAAAAACAGGCATTAACCTCGCACGGTTGATGCCTGTTATGAACTATAACCCTATTCACATTTATGCCCTCACGAATTTGATAAAAGCTGATCCACGAGCTCCATCGCTTTTTGCAATCTTTCTTCATAGCTTCCGCTGATTGTCTCATATTCTACTCCGCGCTCATCCAGCATCCTTTTCAATGTTTCGTTATTTGCTTCCCGTACAGCTTGTTCACCGAAGCTTCTTGTTCCATCATCAACCCATTCAACATCCGGTTCGAGGAACAGCCATAAATCATAGTTTTGGATGCTGGCAAGCGTGTCCAATACCTGCTGATGCTCGTTTACATACAGCATCGAAAAATATTGGGTGACTATGGCTTCTGTATCGATGAATAATACTTTATTCGCTATTTCCAGCTGCTGTTTTTCACGGTATTTGTGTTCGATGGCGATTTCAGGAAAATCTGCTGGCAGGGTGATTGTTTCGCAGTCTCCGAGTCTTTCGTAGTATGTGCGGCCTGTTTCCTCTACAAACACTGTATTGTAGAGGGCAGCAAGATTCCGGACAAGCGTGGATTTTCCGCAGCTCTCTGTTCCGACAATGACGACCTTTTTTACAAAGAAAGGCCTGACCTGATGAGGCAGCATTCCCCAGTACTTCATGGCCCCATCCTGTCTGATGGCTGTTGCCGAAACCGGATAGTTCTCGCGTGCAGCATCAATCACCCTATGCTCCGCTCCTGGATATAGAACATCAAAGTATTTGCTATAACCTGGTTCTGAACTGAATACCACATCAATTTCTTTTCCAATCGCACCCTTGATTTTGTCCGCCCCTTTTTCCCAATCAGAAAATTGTCCTGTCTGGATTTCTTCTATGGCATGAACCTGGACATGTGCCAGGTCCTTCGTCAGCTGCTTCCACCATCTGATACGCTGTTTAAAAGGAATATAAGGAATTCGGGCGTCCTTAAAAAGGATATTTTTTTCATACTCTGTATCATAGGAAACAATGACATGAAGTTCATCAACCATTGTACTAGCTTTAATCATTGCGTAGACGTGTCCAAGGTGGACAGGGATAAATTTGCCCCCATACATCCCTACTTTGCCAAACGTCATGCTGCAGCCCCCAAATTCTGATCCTTAGACATTTTCGTCCAATTAATATAACCGTAGATCGAGTTCACCAGGAACGCGGACCACATGACGAGCATTGAAATATCATTGCCCCCGGTCGATACCAATGCCCCAATCCACAGGATGATGGACAGGATATTGACGGAAATCCACAGGGCCCACTGCTCAGCAAAACGCTTCAGCATCAAAATCTGGGCAGAGACCGACAGGACATTTGTAGCCGAATCGATCCAGACGCTCTTGCCTCCAAGGTATTGCAGGAAGAAGCCATAAGCGACTATTGTAACTGCGATGATTGCAAGAAGCTTAATCCAGCCTTCCTTTGTAAGGCGCTGGACAGGGATATCCTCTCCATTGACGCTCTCATTGTCTTTAATTTGATTCTTTTTCCACATATAAAGTCCGATGAACTGTACCGGGAAGTAGAACAGGCCGTTCAGCATTGCCTCTCCATACAGGCCATATGTATAGGAAATATAGGCATATGTAGAAGTCTGGATAATACCGAAATAATAGTTTGTAATTTTCCCTTTCGCCACAAGCACAACACACAGCATCCCTGTAATCGAAGAAATCAGTCCCAGAAGCGAATCCTTCCATGCGAAAAACAGGTAGATGTTGACCGCTGTAAAAATTAACAGCCAGCTTTTTTCAAATGCTGTCCAATCCTTTAATACCTTCATTTTATACACTCCCCGCAAATCTTCTTTATTTTTCCATATTTAATTCAACAAAACTGATCATTTTCCTTTTTATATAGATATATATGTAATTCATTTTCCACTAAGCCGTGAAAATTTTTAAAGTAGCAGAACGACTCATGGTCCATTTTTTGACACTATAATATTTGAAACATCTTAATTGACGTCAACTCTTTCTAGGAGTAATCTATTACTGCTTACAAATAGTAACCAACTACATCTTTGGAGGAATGAATATGAACTCAACCGAGACAGGCCTAGCCACGGTAATCCGTGAACGCCGTTCAGTCAGAAAATATGATACAAATTTTAAAATTTCGCGCGAAGAAATTTTAGACATTTTAAAAGAAGCTACCCTGGCACCATCTTCTAGCAATCTGCAGCCATGGAAGTTCATTGTGATCCAGGACGAGGCTGTCAAAAAGGAATTAAGGGCGATTGCCAATAATCAGGAACAGGTGGAAACTGCATCTGCAGTCATCGCTGTCCTTGGTGACAGGGAAATGTACCGAAATAGTGAAAAGGTGTACCGCAGTTCTTTCGAAGCTGGCTATATGGACGAAACAACAATGGGCAGAATGATTGAGAACTCTAACAAATTATATCCTTCTGTCCCAGTTGACATGAGAGAAAACATCGCATCTTTTGATGCTGGTCTTGTAACCATGCAGCTTATGCTGATAGCAAAAGCCCGCGGCTATGATACTGTTCCAATGGGCGGCTTCAACAGGCAGCAGTTCATTGAAAAGTTCAACATTGAAGATCGTTATATGCCATCCCTGCTGATCGCCCTGGGCAAGGCAGCTGCACCTGGACATAAGACAACTCGCTTGCCAATCGAGGAAGTTGTCGAATTTATTTAAGAACAAGGCTCTTTTCTCAAACTTTGTTGCTATTGAATACAAAATTGGATTGAATGAGCTGTTTACCCTTGTAAAGAAGACGCTTTTTATGAGAAAAGAGCATGTAAACTTTATACCGACCACCGCAATATGTATCTATTACGTTAAAATCGGCTTTAGGATTTTAACAACAATCTTTACGAAAACAGCCAAGAACAAAAAGAACTAGTCATCACCGACTAGTTCTTTTTTGACTATTTCTTTGGAATTTCACAACCATCGTCGTCGCAAATCATTCCATCATCGTTGTTCAAAATAGTGATTTCGCTCTCAGCGATGACTTTTTTCAATGACTGAACGATGACATCAGTAGGTTGGGCACCAGTAATTGCATACTTCTTGTTGATCAGGAAGAATGGCACACCCGTGATTCCATACTGCTGGCCAGTGCTTTCATCAGCACGGACTTCATCGGCCATTTCATTGCTTGCGAGCATTTTCTCTACAGCGTCACGATTCAGTCCGACTTCCCCTGCCAAATTCGCCAGTGTTTCATGGTCCCCAATATGCTTTGAGTCCGTAAAGTAGGCACGCAATAGCCTTTCCGTCATCTCAGCCATTAACCCATGCTTTTTCGCGAACATCGTCAAGCGATGGGCATCGAATGTATTGGTTAGGATCAGTGTATCGATATTGTATTCCAGGCCGGATTCCTTCGCCATCTGTACCATGTTTTGCGTACTCGCTTTTGCCTGGGCAATGCTCATCCCATATTTCTTTGAGAGAGCTTCATACATGTTATAATCTATATCCCGCTCCATGTTCGGATCAAGCTCGAAGCAGCGGTACGTTACTTCTATCGGGTGGTCAATCTGTTTAATAGCGTCATCCAGACGCCTTTTGCCAATATAGCAGAATGGTCAAGCAAAGTCAGTCCACATTTCAATCTGCATCCCGGATCCCTCCTGTCGATTATTTCACATTATAGTATAGGTGTTAATCTAGTAAATTACACGAAATCCGACTCAGCAGCTACTATCCCGTTCAATTGCTGTTTCTTATTCTATTTCATATACCAGCCAGTCAGATTGCTTCCCGCCCATTTTATTGTACAATCCCTGGGCAGCAAAATTATCCTTACCCGTTTCCCACGTCATATAGGCAAAGTCATTCTCCCTTATAAAGGCCAGGCATTTTTTAAAAAGCTTCTCACCCACTTTTTCTCCTCTGGCAGATTCTTTGATAAATAAATCATTCAGGATGGCTGCGCGTTTAACTTGCAACGTGCTAAAAGTAAAATACAAGGTGGCGAACCCCAGCAGTTCTCCTTCTTTTTCAGCCACAAACTGCAAACCCGAGTCGGGATGTTCCAACAGATGGTGAATCAGGTTTTTCAGTTCTGTTTCATCAGGTGCCGGCTTTTTGTAAAAATCAACTATGTATTGATTCATCAGTTCGAATAACTCTGGTATATCCTTTTCTTCTACATTACGGTACACAATCTCAGCCATTTTCTATTTCCCCCAGTCACACATTTTTCTCAAGGCTACTTTCCATTTCTCTTTTTCAATAGGAAAATCCTTCTTATCTGATTCAACATAAAAAAGCTGCCGAGGCAGCTTTTGATTCATTATGCATTCTGTAAGTGCTGGATTTCCTTGAAGGCCTGATGAAGATTGGATTTCACCATGATTCCTTCCAGGTTCAGTCCAAGCGTCACCATCGTATGGGCAACCTCTGGACGAATACCGGTCATGATGGTTTTTACGCCGACAAGTGAAAGGGCACTGATGACTTTAAACAGCTGATCGGCAACCATGGTATCTACAATCATGACGCCGGAGACATCAAAGATAAGATGAGTCAGCTTTAATTTCACTGCCTGATCCAGTGTCTCTTCCATCAATAGCTGAGCTCTTTCTGTATCCACATTTCCGACAAGAGGCAGGACACCGACTCCTGGCATTAACGGAACAACTGGTACTGAAAGTTCAAGCAATGCTGTTTTGGCATTTTCAAGACTCTGTTGATGCGCTTCAACAAATGTAAGGCTGAAACTGTAAATCGCATGATCCATCAATGGGTCAATAACATCCAAAACATCAAAGAAGACAGCAGCAGGCATATCCTTTGCTTCTTCTCTTATCGCTTTCCAAAGATGTTCACGATAAAAGGTTGTATCTTTCAAAGCTTCATCAAGAGAGGCACCCAGCTTATAAATATATTCGCCGGTTTCTTTTCCCCAGTTTGTCAGTTTATCGAATACTCTCTTTGGATCTTCATGCTCGATCAAAGCTTCCCCGAACAGTTCAACGAAATTTGCCCTGACCTCAAGGATTTGCTGTTCAATTTTACCAAGGTCATATTTCTGTGCTTCCGTTAATACGGCGTCAGAGTATCTGTCTTCATGGACAGACTTTGCAATTTGATGCTTCCTGCTGATAATGGCTTCCCCTAATGCTTGCAGTTCTTTAGTCATAATGATTCCTCCATGTGTTCTATGACGATGATCATCTATATATCCAAACTCACATATTCCAAATTACACTGTTATAAACCATCATAACGCAGGATAGGAATACAGGACAAGTTTTTGAACCTACTGCTGTTTTCGTTATCATTATTTTATGTAATTTTATAAAAAGGATTGCAGCCACAATTAGTTAATAGATGGAAGCAATCCTTTTTTATAGAAAAATGCAATTAAATCCATCGCTGGTTCCGGCAATTTTTTAGGAAAGCGCTCATGGGTATAAAATTTATAAAAGGCCGTCTTCAGGTCCTTCCATTGGGAGCATTCCTTCGTCTGCCGAAATCTTGCCACATCAATAAGCTTGATGTCATTATCAGGGGTGATGAGGATGTTCCTCAGATGGATGTCGGACGGGTTAAGACCTTTCTCCCTGGCCAGTTTTAGGGCATGATCGACTTCCTCAATATGGTATGGAGAAATCGGTTTTCCATTTACCAGGCATTGATAGAGCGTCAATCCACGGACATAGTCGATGACCAGGTAATTACTTCCTGATTCATGAAGCTTAGGGAAAAACCTGCTTCCTGCAAGCTGCTGATAGACTGCTGTCTCTTCTGCGGCAATCTTGTAAAACTGTGGAAAAAAGACTTTCAAAACCAAATCCGTGCCTTTAATCAGGAATGCGAAAGCACTCCTTCCCTCTCCAATCAGCTTTAATGAAGGGGCTTTATGAACCAAAGCTACTTTTGATCCTCGTACTGAATAAACAACACTCTTTGCCAGATGTTCATATTGGTTCATTTTCCCTGCTCCTTTCTAATTTTATATGACTTGAAGAATCCCTTATTCCGCGAAGCGCTGCCTCCCACCCCTGGGTGGAGTTCACGGCTCGCCGTTTAATGGTTTGCCGTTCATTTTTTCACGACCTTAATCATGTCTTCATCCCAGCTTTCTATTCCCTGCTTGAATACAAGCTTTGTTTTAAAGTGGTAAGAAATATGCTTATTTGAGGGAGGAACATCCGCTGGGAGCTGGAACGTGAATGGAACTTCATCATCCCCGTCTGGCTGGATCCTCGTCTCTACGTCGATTGATATTTTATCCAATTCATCTTCTTGTTCTGTCTTCAAATCAACCATGACAAGGCTGCATTCAATATGCTGCAGTTCCTGGGCAACCGTCCCGCCCTTGATCAAAAACTTACCATTCACCGAATCTCCGGGGGTTAGAACATCCTTCTTCAAAATCAAGTCGATCTGGGCTGATCCCACACCCAGCAGTGACATGTACTTTCTTAATAACATGCTGTTCCTCCGTAATCGTAACTTTTTTAGATTCATCGTGCGATAACTTCATTCTGGTCAACTCACTTTTTAACATTAAGCTGCATGGATGTTGTTGACTCAAGTAGCTTTTACACACCGATATTTCAATTTATGTTAAAAGCCAGCAAATGCGTCTAGCTGCTTTATAAAAAGGTTCCTATTATCATAATATTTTTCGCTTCCACTACTTTATGTGACCGAAACCTTCCTGTCGGCGCTTTTTCGGGCAGATATTCCCTCTTTATGTGACCGAAGTCTTCCTGTTGGCACTTTTTCGGGCACATATAGGACGGAATGGCTTTACCATAACCAAAAAAGATTAATAAAAAACCTTCACCTGCTCTGGTGAAGGTTAAAAACAATAAAAGACCTTCACCATATTTGGCAAAGGTCTTGCTAACAACGATTGTTGCCAACAAAGCCGGGAGTGACCTCCGGAATGACGACTCTGTTGTAAAAGCTACTCCCCTTTAGGAGAACTATTCAAATTTATACTATCATGGTACATAAAAACCTGAAGTCCGTCAAATTTTCTAATTGTATCCGATTTGGCCTCGATTGTACCTGTTAATCTACTTTCCGTTTTTCTCTTTGTTTGAATTACCTTTGCTGTTATCATCTTCCTGCTCGTCTTCTTCCGCTTCTTCATCTTCCTGCTTCTCTTTATTTTTCTTAGCTTCTTTGGCCTTAGTTTCTTCTTTGGCTTTGGCTTTCGCTTCCTCTTTACTCTTCTCTTCAGCTTTTTTCACTTCTTCTTTTTGCTTTTCTTCAGCCTTCTTTTTTGCTTCGCGCCTTTGTTCTTCCGCTTTCTTTTCAGCTTCAGCTTTCTTTTCTGTAACCTTCACAGCTGCTTGTTCAGCTTTCTTTTCTGCACTTGCTTTTTTTTCTATTGAATGTGAAGCAGTAGTTCTCGTATCCGCGCCGGCAACCGAAGCCGCTGCAGTATTAACCTGGTCAGTCGAATCAGGCTCTACATTTCCTTCTTCAGTATCCGTTCCTTCATCCTGATTTACTTCTTCAATATTCGTTTCTTCAGCCTGATTTGCTTCTTCAGAGCCCTCATCTTCAGAACTCTCAGCATTTTCATCTGTATCCGTTTCTTCATCGACTGAAGATTCTTTTTTGCCTGATGCGAGTCCTTTCATCTTGGACGGGTGGACACCCAGCTTCTTGGCTGCCTGTCCAAAGCCAACCTTTTCCTCAGTATATAAAACAGCAATCTCTTCTACTGTCTTGCCAGCTGCCTCTGCAAGCCAGAAGATTTGTGCGATTTGCCCGTATCCCAGCTCCTGTTCACGCAGCTGGGATACCATTTTCTGATCAAGATCCTTTACTACGTTCGCAACGACCTTTGCTTGTTCTGTTGCTTCTGCAACTTCTTCCTTTAATTCATTTTCAAGTTCTTCGGTAAGCCCTTCCTCAAGATTAGCTGCATTTTCCAACTCTTCTGTCAGTCGGTCTTCTCCATCGGAATCGGTCCCGTCTTCAACTATGACCTCCGTGACCTTCTCTTGCGCTTCTTCAAGCGTTTCTAAATAATCTTTAAACGCCTCTTGTACGAATTCTGTCTTTTCCTCCTCTGACATAGCTGCCGCCTCAGCCAGCCTCTCGTTCGCAAACTCTAAAAGCAGCTCGGCTTCCTTTTCATCATCAAAGGTGATTAAAAGCTTCAATTCTTCAAATAATTGATCAAACGTAAATAAAAACTCGTCTGGTGTCGTTCCGGGATCTACAGTTTCTACAACTTCCTCTGCGGATACTCCCGTACCAAAAGCAAGCAGTCCTGTCAAAACCGTTGATGCGAAAAACTTTTTCATTCCAATTTCCCCCACTTATATATTGGAATCAAAATCAAAAAAGTGCTGTCCGAAGAGCAGCACACATAAATCTACTATGTGAACCTTCGGCAACTGGCTGGCATAGTCATGACTTTAGCCCCTGTAGTTTTGCGTCCCCAGGTTTCCCTGGATTTGCCTTTATCGGATTTTAATTCTACTTTTATCATACTTATTCGACAGAAAAAAATAAATAAAAATTTTCGGAGTTTGCCGCTAACTCACTTCGCTTCCCCGCCGAACTTCCCTTCCTGGTAATCGCGGTATGCCTGACGGATTTCTTCCATTGAATTCATGACGAATGGGCCGTAAGCAACAACTTCCTCTTTGATCGGCTGGCCGGAGTAGACCAACACTCTTGAGCGCTTATTCGCTTTAAAAGTTAATCCGCTTAAGCCTTCCCCGCCATCCTTAAAGGTTAACGTGGCTGCTGAAGACTTTTTAAGGTTGACCTGGCTTTCACCAGCTTCAATTTCACCTGATAGTACATAAAGGAACGCATTATGCCCTTCTGGCAGCTCATATGTGAATTCAGCACCTTCAGACAGGCGGATTTCAGATAAGGCAAATGGCACCAAAGGTTCCATCGGTCCCTTTACACCGGCGGTTTCTCCTGAGTAGACCTTTAGTGTGCCGCCATCGAATGGGACAACAGGCGCCTCTTCGTTATAAACATTCTGATAAGAAGTGGTTGTGCCTTTCAGCTCTCCAGGCAAATTCAGCCATAACTGCAGTGTATGGGCAATATCGTGGTCAACCGCTTCCTCGGCATGCCTCGCTCCGCTTCCGGCGTTCATGTACTGGATATCCCCTGCTTCAAGAATGCTGTGCCCTCCATGGTTATCGATATGTTCCAGTCTGCCGTCAATGACAAACGTAATCGTTTGGAAGCCGCGATGTGGGTGATCGGAAAAAGTACCGCGCTTGAACCAGTCCTCAGCCATTAGAATGAACGGATCCAATTCCCTCCACTCCTGCGGGTTCAGTACCAGCCCCGCCTGCACATGGGGCATGCCTCTCTCTTCATATTGAACGGTCCAATGCTTTTTTATATCTCTTTTATACATTTTTATAACCCCTTTCCAGGAACTTCAATTTTCTCAGGACGTTTTTACCTTTTCAGTTTCATTAAATTATATCAATCAAAGGAATTATTTTAAAACAAAGATACTTTAACATGAGATAAATTCATCTCCTCCAGCTCCCAAGTGTCAAACTAGTATTCTAGAAAAATTCTATTGTGAGAAGGTCTTTCATCCTATATAATATACAATTGGCTTTAAAATATCGTGGTTCGTAACCATCCCACGTAAAAAAACTAGGAGAGATGAAAATGAATACGAGAACGGTTGTCCGAAACGGGATTCTGGCTGCATTGTATATCGCCGTTTCTGCTGTCATCCAGCCATTCGGCTTTACCAATGTACAATTCCGCGTATCGGAAATGTTCAACCACCTGATTGTTTTTAACAAAAAGTATTTCTTCGGAATTGTGTTGGGAGTATTTTTAACAAACCTGCTCTTTTCCCCGATGATGGCTTATGACCTTGTATTTGGCGTTGGCCAGTCAGTGATTTCTTTGTTGATTACGATCTTCACTTCTAAATATATCAAAAATATCATCGGCCGTATGATTGTGAATGCTCTGGTGTTCACCTTCACGATGTTCCTTATCGCGCTTGAACTGAATCTCGCATTTCAGATGCCGTTCTTGTTCACATGGCTGACAACAGCCGCGGGTGAATTCATCGTAATGGCTGTCGGCATTCCAGTGATGCTCGCGATCCATAAACGAGTGAACCTCGAGAAGTTGGTATGAATGAACAAACCGCATGGGTTTAATCCATGCGGTTTTTATATGGTTTGCAAGCCATTATTTTCGATTGTGCTTAAGCCGTTTATATATGTACACACTCTTTTTTCCGTCTTTTCGCCTCATACATTCTCGCATCAGCCATGGCCATCAATTCTTCCATCCTGCCCGCGGAGGCGCTGGTGCAGGCATAGCCAATAGATAAACCGATTGGGCAAGTTCGGTTTTTTTGATTATACAGATCAATCGAGGTCTGGATGAATTCAATGAGATTTATGATTTCCTTCTCGTTTTTCCGAAGTATAAGAATGGCGAATTCATCCCCGCCCATCCGTGAAACGAAGATTTCATTAGACTCAAAAGAAGCCAGCAGTTTTGCTGTTTCAATCAAAAGCCTGTCGCCCTGTTTGTGCCCAAAAGAATCATTCGTGGTTTTCAGATTATCCAAGTCGCACATAATGATGCCCGCAGATATGGTCTTTTTATTATATGAATCTGACTGTTTTTGGAAGTAATGCCTATTATGGATCCCGGTTAATGCATCATGATTAATCCGGAACTCCAAGTCTTCCTGGAGCTTGACTTTATCATCAATATTTCGGATGATTCCCTGAATGGCAATCAGCTGGTCGTTGTGATAAACCGGACTTGCGTATTCTTCAAACCAGAGGTACTCTCCTTCATGATTACGCCACCTCTGAAGAATCGGCTGGCAATAATCAAGATTGCCTGTCACCTTGTCATGCAGCTGGTCCACATCATCCGGATGCGATCGTTCAAAGCAGTCATACGGATTTCCCATAGCCGCCTCTACAACCCCTCCTCCCAGATACGTGTCCAGGGACGGACTTATATACTTGAATTTAAATTCCGGCTTAACCTGATAATAATAAATGACGTCCTTTGAACTTTCGACAAGCCTGGCAATCCGCTGTATCTGATCCAGCCCCTCATCCTGTTTCGGCCTTTTCACCCTTGAACGCAGAAGGAAACCTAAACCCAACCCAGCAACTGCTCCTAAAATGAAATCCATTAAAACATCCATCCCCTGTATGTACTTGATGCCACTTCCCATATACTGGATTTTACCATAAATGGAAGGATAGAAATATAGATAAATGTTGAATTCAAACTATTTTTCTCTCTAGGCCATCCTCCTCTCTGTCTATTTCCTATCAGCCTTGAGTCCTATATGAAAATCTGTCTCTGGCTCATTATGGCTTTTTCATTCAAGGGATAAAATGGAAATATCACAGAGAAGATTTCTATTATGACACTCTAGATTATCAGCGTAGGTATTAATATAGAAACTTAATTATATTTTTACAAATTTATAGTTATTTTTTCCTATGAATGTGTGTATAATCTGTTTTTGGGTGAATAAAATAGAAATTTTTTACAATCTTATTTTAAGATAATTTTAGGAGGATTTTATGAAGTTATTAAGGTTTATCATTCAAAGAAAGATTTTAGTCAGTTTGATGGTGGTGTTAGTTTTATTGATTGGCAGCTTTTCAGTTTTGAAGCTGGATAAAGAGCTGTTGCCTTCGATCCAGATGGATGGAGCATATGTGGAAATCAATGCCGGGGAGATGCCGGCGATCGAAGTGGAAAGAACGATTACCACCCCGCTCGAAAAAAAGATACTTGGTATTGAAGGCATCGAGAAAATTGAGTCGACCAGCAATATCGGGAGCAGCTCTTTGCAAATGACGATTGAACGCGGAAAAGGCGATGAGGTTTTCAAGGAAGTGGAATCTGTCGTTAATAATGAAACCTCCGACCTCCCAGGTGTCAAAGATGTAATAGCTGCCCAATACGGCACAAGCCAGGCGTACGATTTCTTCATGGATGTATCTGGTTCCGATATGGAGAAGATGACTGCCTTCGCAAAGAACATCCTGGAACCACGGCTGGAAGACCTTCCTGAAGTCCGTGACGTCTCGCTTTCTGGAAGTGTGGAAAAAGAAGTGACTGTAGAACTCAAAAGAAATGAACTCACGAAAAAAGGGCTGGATGCAGCACAGGTAATGGGCGCGATCCAGCAGGCAAACACTGAGGCCACATTAGGCCAGCTAAGCAATGAAGCGAATTCTCCCTCTTTGAGGTGGAACACACAGCCCGAATCAGTCGAAAAAATAAAGAACCTTCATATAGCTTCACCGAATGGCAATATCAAGCTTTCTGAGGTCGCTGACGTTTCGGTACAGCCGCTGGAAAACTCCTCGCTTGTCTGGAAAAATGGTTCGAAAGATTTCATCTTTGTCCAGGTCGGCAGGGTTGCAGATGCGACACAAATCGAAATGGCTGATGCTGTTCGCAAGGAAATCAAGAAAATCCGCGAAGAAGGCTTGCTCACCGGGGACCTTGAACTGAATGAAATGGTTGCCCAGGCAGATTATGTGCAAGAATCTATTGATGGAGTCACAAGCAATATTCTGATAGGAGCTGCTATCGCTGTCGCCATCCTCCTTCTATTTTTGAGGAATGTCCGCGCCACGCTGATTGTCGGACTGTCTATCCCAACATCGGTACTGCTCACCTTCGCTGCCATGTGGATGTTCGGATATAGCTTCAATATCCTGACACTGATCGGCCTGGGACTCGGAATTGGGATGATGGTAGACTCGTCCATCGTGATCCTGGAGTCCATTTATCGTAAAAAGGAACTTGGTCTGAAGAACATGGAAGCTGTCATTGAAGGAACAAAAGAAGTCGCGACCGCCGTGCTGGCATCGATGATGACGACTATTGTTGTATTCCTTCCAATCGGCCTTTTAGGCGGTGAGATGGGCTCATTCATGATCATTCTCTCAGTCGTTGTCGCGATTACACTGATCAGTTCAGTCATCGTTTCCTTCACACTGATCCCGTCTTTATCCGATAAGTTCTTAAAGCTGAAAAAGAAAGAAAAAGTGAAGAAGGATGGTCCGCTCCTTCGTTTTTACAGCAATCTCATCTCATGGACCATCAGGAAAAAGCGCCACAGTTTTGCCATCATCGGCCTGTTCTTCCTCATGCTTGCCGGCTCGATGATGCTGGTGACGAAAATTCCGATGACAATCATGCCGGATATGCTGAATCGTTATGCTGAAATCATGGTTCCTGTTGAGCCAGGTTTGAGCCTCGAAGAAAAGCAGGACATCGTAACTGAAATGAATAAAGCCCTGGAAGGCATCACAGATGTCGAGACAAATTATGTGATGGATTCAGGGAACATGATGTATACCATTGTCAACATGACAAAGGGTGATGATATTACCCGGGATCAAAAAGAAGTGAATGAAGAAATTCTGAAAGCACTGAGGAATCTCGAAGACACAGTTCCAGTCAAGGGAGCCCAGGCTGCCATGTCAGCTGGCGGCGGATCTCCAGTCCAAATTAACATTTCCGGAGAAAGCGTTGAAGAACTCCAGAAGATTGCCGATGGTTTTACAGGAAAGCTTGCTGAAATCGATGGAATTGTCGGGATTGAGAATTCTATTGAAAGGACTTCTGTTGAACAGGTAGTCCAGCTGAAGGAAACCGAAATCGAAGAAGCAGGATTATCCCAGCTGCAAATCAAGCAATTCATCGAACAGTCTCTCATGCAGATGCCGATTGGCGAGCTGACAATCGATGAAGAAAATATCCCTTTGAAACTGAAGTGGGATGACGAAACAGCCACAAAGTCAGCCTTGCTCGATCTGATTGTCCCAACACCAACTGGCGAGAAAAAGCTGTCAAACTTCATTTCCTTAAAAAGTGAGGAAAATCCAAACGAGATCAAGCATAAAGACGGAGAACGCTTCATTTCCATCTCTGCTGATATTGAAGGCAAGGATCTTGGCGCGATCAACCGTGATGTCCAAAAGCTGATGGACCGCTATGATGTGCCGGCCGGTTACAGCATCACACCTGCTGGTGACATTGAGCAGCAGCAGGAAATGATCCAGGACATGATTTTGATCTTGGCGATCTCCATTTTCCTTGTCTACCTAGTCATGGCTGTCCAGTTCAATCACCTTGGCCACCCGCTGATCGTGATGTCGGTTATCCCAATGACGATAGTCGGCGTCATCCTTGGATTGTTCCTGACCCAGCGTGAACTGAGCGTCATGTCAGGCATGGGCATCATCATGCTGATTGGAATCGTCCTGAATAACGCGATTCTATTGATTGACCGCACCAACCAGCTGCGCAATGAAGGGTATACTGTCCAGGAAGCACTTGTTGAAGCAGGAAAGAACCGCATCCGCCCTATTTTGATGACAACACTGACAACAGTTGGCGGTATGCTCCCATTAGCCCTGGCAACAGGAGGATCAGGAAACTATCAGGCACCGATGGCTACTGCCATCATTACCGGACTGAGTTTCGCTACCCTTATCACCTTGTTGTTGATCCCGGCTGTATACCGCATCTTCACAAGAAGTGCGGAGAAACGAAGCATGTTCAGCAGGAAAGTTAGGAAAAGCAAGACTTCCATTACTCCTGCTCCGAAAGCAGTGAACTAAAAAAGAAGGCAAAACGGTTTCAATCGTTTTGCCTTCTTTTTTATGTATTTCATAAGCACTTATGCTGTTTAAAATATTCCGCCCGCCTGGACGCACTGTGCATAGAGAATTGAGCCCAGGAAATTGGTCCACTAAAAATGGAATCAAATCATTTTTTCTTCTCTGCCATTTGGAGTTCCTGTTTTACAACCTGCTGAAGCTGCTTTGTTCCCTTCGCACCAAAATGAAAAACATTCTTATCCGTATAATAAGTTTCGCGGAATATGATCCCGTTATCAAGCTCGATCCCGATAAACACCCTCTCATGATCACTAAGCTTCTCACTTGAGATTTTCATTGGATCGAACAGCTTCAAGGACAGCCACTCTCTCAAGAATGCCTCTTTGGAGTCTTTTGAAAAAGTATGGATTAGTGCCCCATCATATGTACTCTGGAAGATGATATTTTTTACTTTCCCCTCAATTGGATACAATTCATTTACCGTTTCGGCACTTTTATTTTCATCAACCATGTACACTTTGTTCCCCGCATACACCATAAAAGAAGATAAATAGCCTTCGACTTCATAAATCGGTGTCCCTTTACCGAGGAAGGCAGCATCCCCGTTTTTCATTTTGTGGTTCGTGCATGCGTCATCCGCCATTTCATAGCTGACTTCCCCAAGCTTCTTTCCTGTTTTAATCTCCAGCTCTTCCGGCACTTCCAATGAATCATGCTGATATCTTATATCATTAATCTTGACCATATCCACCCATTCAATGATCGTATTTGGCGGGCAGTTTTTTGACAATGTATTGCAGCCGGTAAGTAAAAGCATCATGAAAAATATAATGGCTAAGCCTTTAATCGGTTTCACGTTTATTCCATCTCCCCCCTCCCCCTAATATATTCCATGATTAGTTCCAAAAACCTTTAGGGGTGGAAATAAATAATGCCATTGTGGTTAATGCTACTCTAACGGACTGTCTAACAACCATTCTCGGGAAAAGTGTCCGTTAGAACCTCTCTATCGGACAGACTCATTTCCATTCTCGGAAAAAGTGTCCGTTAGAACCTCTCTATCGGACAGTCTTACAACCATCCTCCAGAAAAGTGTCCGTTAGAACCTCTCTATCGGACAGACTCACATCCATTCTCCAGAAAAGTGTCCGTTAGAACCTCTCTATCGGACAGGCTCACATCCATTCTACAGAAAAGTGTCCGTTAGAACCTATCTATAGGACAGACTCACATCCATTCTCGGAAAAAGTGTCCGTTAGAACCTCTCTATCGGACAGTCTTACAACCATCCTCCAGAAAAGTGTCCGTTGGAACCTCTCTATCGGACAGACTCACATCCATTCTCCAGAAAAGTGTCCGTTAGAACCTCTCTATCGGACAGGCTCACATCCATTCTCCAGAAAAGTGTCCGTTAGAACCTCTCTATCGGACAGACTCATATCCTTTCTCCAGAAAAGTGTCCGTTAGAACCCCTTTATCGGACAATATAACAAAAATCCCCGAAAAAAGTGGCCATTAGAGAATATCTATTACAAAAGCAACCCAACATTATGAATACGGAAATAACAGTCATCTAAAGCCACCAAACCACGCAACAATCCCCAGCAAAAAAGCCATGTTATCACTAACATGACTTTTAAAATCAATATACCTCTGTCAGCCTCCACCAGGCAGACTCCGGAATTTTATCTTCGCCTAAAGAGATGGTTTCCCCGATTCTTGGAGTCGCAATCTCTACTCCCGATTCTTTTGCGGCCTGGAGAGCCCTCTCAACTGGATCATGCCAGGCATGGAGTGACAGGGTGAACGCTCCCCAATGGACAGGGATGAGCAGCTTTCCTTTCACATCCTGATGTGCCTGGACCGTTTCTTCGGGAAGCATATGAATCGCTGCCCAGCGTGCGTCGTACTGGCCGCATTCCATCAGCGTCAGGTCAAATGGGCCATATTTCTCGCCAATCTCTCTAAAATGCTGACCATAGCCGCCATCGCCGCTGAAATATATCTTTGTTTGCTCGCCAATGATTACCCATGAACACCAAAGCGTAGAGTTACGGTCTGTAAGTCCGCGGCCAGAAAAATGGCGGGCTGGAGTACACGCGAGCTTGAGACCTTCGAAGATAAATTCATCCCACCAATCGTGTTCACTTATTTTATGGTCAGGAATCCCCCATCTTGTCAAATGGCTTCCGACACCGAGGGGAGTGATGAACTGTTTGACCTTCCCCTTCAGCTTCATGATCGAACCGTAATCAAGGTGATCATAATGGTCATGAGACAGAACGACAGCATCAATCACGGGCAGTTCCTCGATTTTGAATGGCAGCTTCCCACTGTAGCGCTGGTTCCTAATTGGAAAAGGTGTTGGGGCTTTCCCGAACATCGGGTCGAATAAAATCGTTTTCCCCTCTATCTCGAGCAGGAAAGCAGAGTGTCCAAACCAGGTGACTTTCACTGAGGAACCCTGATTTATTCCAGTGGTGTAGGATGCCATCGGAATAGGAGTCCTTGGCCTTCTTTCGGAATTGCCTTTTAAAAAGTCCCTCATCATAGAAAGCATCGAACCAAAACTCGTATCCCAATGGGTTGGGGTCTGGTTGACGAATTTTCCCTTTTGATATTGCGGAGACTGTGCGAATAACGCTTTCTTCTCTTTGGATTGCTTTCCCCCAAAGGCTGGATGAATCTTCTGGACCGCATACCCAAGTATAATGATTCCTGCTATAACCAATAAAAAACCGATGATCATGTTTATGCTCAGCACCCTATTTCTTGTATGAGTTCAGAAGGATACACAGTCAATCCTTTATCATTTTTCTGCGCAACGCGATACATCGCCGCAGCCACTGTCCTTCCTTCAATCGCTTTATATTTTCTTAGCGGCCCGGCAAATAGAAAAGGCACTTTTGAAAAAATGGCCGCTGCCGTCCTTTCGCCAAGCCTGAATTCTTCCCGTTCCCCCAGCAGGAGAGACGGACGGAAGATGGCAGTGGTTTCAAAAGGGATCTGTTTGATTTCTTCTTCGAGCTTTCCTTTCATCCTTGGATAAAAAATAGCAGATTCAGCGTCCGCGTTCATTGAGCTGACAAGCAAGAACTTCTTTGCTCCCTCCGAACTCGCCATCCTGGCAATGGAAACTGGGTATTCAACATCTATTTTCCACATCGCTTCCTTCGTTTTAGCCTTTTTGATCGTTGTTCCGAGACAGCAAAACACATCGTCCACTGAAAAAAGCTCTTTGCTTTGTTCAAGGTGATCAAATTGGACGATTCTTTCATCGAGTTTGGGGTGATCAATTCCAACCGACCTTCTAACAATCGCGATGACTTTGTCATAGTCATTTCCATTCAACAAAAACTGCAGCAGTTCCTTCCCAATCAAACCGGTCGCACCGGCAATCAAAGCTGTTTTACCCGCCAAGCAAGCAACCCCCTAATGAAAAGCTTAATATCCTTTATTATTCCACAATTTGTTTGATAAGAAAATTTTAAAAGCAAAACAGCCAGCCCGCAAATGGACTGGCTTCCTATCCTTAATCAATCTTCCGTTCTTTTTGCAATTGGGTTCTTCTGGCTGCGATGATCAGGTCTTCAACCGGTGATACGCGCCCAAGCTTATCTTTATGGACAATATGTTTCCGTTCAAATTGTGTGGGACTGTCCAACCCGGCAGCCGCTGCCAGATTGTACAGCCCTTCCCGCAGCGAAATGATATAGTTGGCGACACGGTACTTCTTCTCATCGACAACCAGGCCGTCCTGAAGCTTCTTGTCTGTGGTCGCTACACCGGCAGGACATGTATTCGTGTGGCACACCTGAGCCATGATGCAGCCAACTGAGATCATCATCCCGCGGGCGATATTCACAAGGTCCGCTCCCATTGCCAGTGCGATGGCGACTTTATCAGGAGTGATCAGTTTCCCTGAAGCAATCAGCTTTACTCTATCTCTGATTCCATATTGGCGAAGCATTTCATCAACAACTGGAAGGGCTGAGTTGATTGGGAGTCCAACCGTATCCGCAAGCTCCTGATAGGTTGCTCCTGTACCGCCTTCCCCGCCGTCCACTGTAATGAAATCCGGGCCCTTCCCACTTTCCTTCATGTAAGAAATCATGTTTTCGAGTGCGTCCATATCCCCGACGACAATCTTCATTCCAACCGGCTTGCCGCCAACAGAGCGCAATTCCTCGATCCAGTCAAACATGGATGGGACATCACTGAATTCATAGAATCTGTTCGGACTGTTAATAGTCTTTCCGACTTCAACCAAACGGATTTTGGCGATTTCCTCAGTGACCTTGGCTCCTTCAACATGGCCCCCACGTGTCTTCGCCCCCTGCGCCAGCTTGATTTCAAACGCTTTTACCTGTGGCATCTCGCTTTTCCTCTTGAATTCTTCCCAGGAAAACTCCCCGTTTGGCTTACGGACACCAAATAAATCCGGACCGATTTGCATGATGATATCAGGGTTCCCGGCGAGGTGGTGGTCCGACAAACCGCCTTCCCCGGTATTCATCCATGTACCGCCTGCAATTCCCAGACCTTTTGACAGCGCCTGGATTGCTTTCTCGCCAAGCGCTCCATAACTCATCGCCGACTGGCCTACCTGCCCTTTTACCCTGAATGGATAGCGGCAAGTAGTTTCGCCAAGCACGACAGCGTCCTCATCCTGCAGGTAATAAGGGTCAACCAGCTTTTCCTCGTTGTGTTCCTTCCTTGTGAACAGGCCCTCGCCATCAATCTTGTAAACTCTTGTTTTGATTTTTTCGGCGTTATCGATCTTCATTTCTTCCGTCAACTTTGGAAAGAGTGTATTCCTGATATAAAAGCCTTCCTCGTCAAAATCCTTCAATGACCCGAAGCCTATTAATCTTTCCTTATACTTTCCTGCCTTGACGACATCCTGGTATTCCTTGCGCGAAAAAGGCTTCCCTTCATTGTCTGCGTTAAACAAATACTGTCTCATTTCAGGACCGATGTGTTCGGTAAAATAACGCACTTTCCCGATGACGGGGAAGTTCCTCAGAATCGAATGCTGTTTTTGCCTGTCATCTTTTACATATAAATAGATAAATAGCAGAATCGGCACGAGAATGATCAAAGCGATGAAGACAAACAGGCCGATTACCAAATAATCCGTAAAACCCATCTGGATCCTCCTTTCCTATAATGAAGATAATGCTTTTGTTATCACTGTATCCCCGTCAGCCACCTCGAATGTTTTATTAAAAGTTGTTTCCGCCTCAAGCGACATGACGAGCACATCCGCCAGGTCCTCGCGTGATATTTCAGCATTATTAGCCTCGAGTGTTATGGCGGCCGATATTTTTCCATCCCCTGGTTTATCTGTCACTGCTCCAGGCTGTATTACAGTATATGTCAGGTTTGATTGACGTAGTAATTCATCTGGCATCTCCTTGGCCCCGATGTTCCGGCTTTCATCACCTGTTGCTTCATTGGCTGTGATGGCACTCATCATTACAAAGCGCTGAACTCCCTGCTGTTCGGCTTGCTTTACCGTCTGAATGACTGACTCATGGTCAACCAATACTGTTCTGCCCGCTTTGGCCCTTGGATTGATGCCCGTTAGATAAATCACCGCATCATAGCCATGGAATAAGGTTGGCAGTAATTTCTCCTCATAGATCACCAGTTCATTCGCTCCAAGTTTTTTCAATGTCTCGATTTGATTTTCATTGCTGATCACCGCGCAGGACGGATATCCATTTTTCATAAGCTTGTTGATCACCAATTCACCAACACTACTATGCGCACCGAAGACAATCACCTTCATTTTTGTCCCCTCCTTTGGTAAACTTTCTTATAAGACTTTGCTGCCTCCACACCCAACTCTGCTTTGTAAAAAAGAGAAACAGACAGAATCCGTTTCTCTTTCTAAATCAAATCATTCTATCCCAGTGTCGGTGTTCTGCAATTGCCTTGATGAATTCCTGGGCTTCCCCTGTCACTTCTTTGCTGTTTTCAAAAACGACGACTCCCGGTGCTTCTTCATGGTGTATTTTCGCGGCAGCCAGGAGTTCTGCCGCTTCTTTTCCTGCACCTACTGCTTTTAAGTGGCTGAACGCCTCATCCACAAGATAAACGGCTTCCTTTTTCTGCTTCAGGCTGTCGACACTCTGCTGGCCGCCGGCAACATACAAAGCGTCAAAAAGTACAGAGCTTCCTGTCAAAAGTGTATGCTGGACCTCAATCTCAGTACCGTCATCACCCTTGATCGTTCCAAGCTGTTTGCTGACGATTTCCGCCGTAATTCCGCTCTTTTTCAGCATGTTCATCACACCGGAAACTTCGGCACCGGTAAATCCATGGTCAGCAAGGATCGCAACCTTTCTGGTGTTCGGGAGCTTCGCTGTGTTCATCTGGCTTAATGCTGGAGAAGACATGGTCACTTCTTGCGGTTTGCTTTCCGGCTTTTTTGCTCCAAGGCTTTCTGCCACCTGCCCGGCGAGGAAGGTATCAATATTGCCAAGCATCTCGACAACCTGCTGCTGTACATCCTTGCTTTTCACTTTTCCAAGTTCAAAGCTGAATGCCTGGATCATATGCTGCTTTTCAACATCGGACATGCTGTTCCAGAAAAGAATCGCCTGTGAATAGTGGTCTTTGAAGCTGTCGCTGCGTGCCTGGACTTTTCGTCCTTCCACTTTCTCCTGATAATGCTGATATCCACCCTCGCTCGCAGATGAAGTTTTTGGATAATTGCTTTGGAGCGAGTTTTTATGGTAAGCAACCTGGCCGCGGTCAATCGTCATCCTGTGCATGCCATCGCGCTGATTATTATGGAAAGGGCATACCGGCCTGTTAATCGGGATCTCATGGAAGTTCGGACCACCGAGACGCGAAAGCTGCGTATCGGTATAGGAGAACAAACGCCCCTGAAGCAGCGGGTCATTTGAAAAATCGATTCCCGGCACGACATGTCCCGGATGAAACGCGACCTGTTCCGTTTCCGCAAAATAATTGGTCACATTCTGATTCAACGTCATTTTTCCGATGATCTTGACTGGCACCAGTTCCTCTGGCCAGATTTTTGTCGGGTCCAAAACATCGAAATCAAATTTGAATTCGTCTTCCTCATCAATCATCTGGACGCCAAGCTCATATTCTGGGTAATTCCCCATCTCAATCGCTTCAAAAAGATCACGGCGATGGAAATCCGGGTCCTTTCCGGCAAGCTTCTGTGCCTCATCCCATACTAAAGAATGGACTCCCAGAACTGGTTTCCAGTGGAATTTTATAAAACGGGCCTTGCCCTGTTCATTGATAAACCTGAATGTATGGACACCAAAGCCCTCCATCATCCGGAAGCTGCGCGGAATGGCACGGTCTGAAATATGCCACATAATCATGTGTGCGGACTCCGTGTTATTCGCGATAAAATCCCAGAATGTGTCGTGTGCTGACTGTGCCTGAGGGATTTCATTATGCGGTTCCGGCTTGACTGCATGAATCAAATCAGGGAATTTGATTGCATCCTGGATGAAGAAAACCGGGATGTTGTTGCCGACAAGATCATAATTCCCCTCTTCTGTATAAAATTTAGTCGAAAACCCGCGGACATCACGGACGGTGTCGCCTGACCCGCGTGAACCAGCAACCGTGGAGAAGCGCACAAAGACCGGAGTCTTTTTTGACGGATCTTGCAGGAACCCTGCTTTCGTGTATTCAGCCATTGGCTCGTACACCTGGAAGTACCCATGAGCCGCAAAACCCCTTGCATGGACAATACGCTCTGGTATGCGCTCATGGTCAAAATGGGTCATCTTCTCACGGAAATGGAAATCCTCCATCAATGTCGGACCGCGCTCGCCCGCCTTCAGGGAATGTTCATCTTCAGAAACACGAAGTCCTTGGTTTGTTGTCAAGGCTTCTCCGTCATGCCCGGACCTGAACTGTTCCAGCTGCTGATCTTTTGAATTTTCGTTCACAAATTGATCGTTATCATTTTTCTTCACTGAATCATTCCTCCATTTACGATGTGGGAGCATATTATGTAATCGTTAACAAGATGAATTGACAGACCTTATCACGGTCCTTTTTGTCGATGCTCCTCTATGAACGTATACCACAAGAAAATGCCCGCTAAACGATTCGTTGGCGGGCTGTGCTTTTTATAGATTTTTCTTCAAGTATTCTTTTGCATCTTCAGGAGAGGCAAATGGTTTGATAAAAGTGATTTCCTTGCTGTCATTTGCAACCGCCAGGAATCCGTCCGCCACCTGGATGATATCTGCTGATACATCCTCTTGGCCCTCAATCTTGACGGTATCCGAAATTGATGCCTGTCCCTTATCCACCCATGTTTGGATTTCAACTGCATAAGCATCATAATCCATCCCCTCATAAAACCTCTCTTGCAGATAATCAGTCGTCACTGGATCCTCCTCGGTTTTGACCTCCGTCTCCGGCGGCCCCTCCTGTCCATTCCCACTGTCACTGGCACTGCACCCCGCAAGGATCCCGGCAGCTGTTAACGAAATAAGTAGTTTTTTCATAAGATCCTCCTTGTCGTAAGATTCGTTTATATTTCTCATACCCCAATAAACAAGTGGGAAAAGTTTTACTGGATATTTGGATGGAATTGGAAGATGAGAACCATTTGACAAAGGAGCATGATCTTTTCAAATAGGATTCACGGCCTTAACTGGTATTACAGTCGCTGGGACTTAGTCAAAACTGTGCTATCTGGAGAAAGTTCCGCCAACTGGAGAGAAAGTTCAGCTAACCGGAGATAAAGCTCTGACAACTGGAGATAGAGTTCTGCCAACCGGGGATAAAGCTCTGCTAACCGGGATTAAAGCTCTGCTAACCGAGAATATAAACTGACTGCATCCATATTTTGACCTGCAAAGCATGCAAATTTCTCTCCGAATAGAGTCTATCAACCTTTTTGCAGCAATCCTAAAGGCCAGTTAGTCTTTTCTAGATAAAAAAAAACAGGATTCCGGCCAGGAATCCTGTTTTCGATTTTATTTTCACTCTGGAGCCGTGAATGAACGCTGGGCGAGTTCATTTTCGAGCATGAAGAAGGCGTTGCTGTCCTGGTCAATCCGGCGCAGCTTCTGGATGAGGCTGTCGAACAAGGCCTCTTCTTCGACTTGTTCCTCGATGAACCATTTTAGGAATGTCATCGTTGCGTGTTCACGTTCGTCGAGAGCGATATCTGCCAGATTATAGATGCGGCGGGTAACTTCCTTCTCGTGTCCAAGTCCTTTTTCGAATACATCAAGAACGGATTCGAAATCGTTTGATGGTGAACTGAAACCATCGAATGTCACACGCTCACCCATATCATTAATGAAATTGTAAAATTTCATCGCATGGAAGCGTTCTTCCTCTGCTTGTACCATAAAGAAGTTCGCAAAACCATCCAAATTTTCCGCCGAGCAATACGCAGCCATTGCCATGTACGCATGCGCAGAATAAAATTCATAGTTCATTTGTTCAACCAATCCATTTACTAACTTTTCACTGATCATACTATTTCCTCCTCAGTCCATGCAGCCCTTGTCTTTTTACGCTAACATAGTTATTTTGCCTTCACTATTGAATTTTACCCTTTTGTGCTGCTTAAAACCATGTTTATCCAACGGAGTGCAAAAGAAAAAAAGACAGTATGAAAGCAAAAGCTCATGCCACCATACTGTCTTTCAACCGTTAAAACAATTCCATCAAAAGCTCCCAGAAACCTTTCTTTTTCTCAGGCTTTGCTTTTTTCTCAGCTTGCTCTTCTTTTTCAATTGCTTTTGTTTTGATGACGAATTGGACGGAAGCCACTTTTTCATTTTTGGCAGAAACAAAGGAAACAGGTTCAAAGTCGGATTTGTCATATTCCTTGATCATCTCATTGATTTTCTGCTGCATTTGCTGTGGCAGGTCCTTCGTTTCCTCACTCAATTTGCTTGTTCCATCATGCAGTTCGCCGACTCCATTATCCAGTTCACCGGTGCCGTCAGCGAGGCCTGCAATTCCTGTGTGCAATGTATTATAGGAGGTGGCTAGCTTGCTGACTCCCCCTGTATAGCCCACGAGGCCGGAATGGAACTGACCGTATTTAGAGGACAATTCCTTGAGCCCTGTTTGCAATTGTTCCAGGCCGCTCATATCCGTGTCCTTTAAAGAAGCAGAAAGTTCACCTGAAATCGCATTTAGCGTGATGCTCATTTCTTTTACCGATCCGCTGATCTGCTTCAATGTTGGGTCGACGGCTACAAAAGCTTCCTGTACCTGTGAATAGGTTCCTTTGACTGTCTGGGCAGCTTCATAGGAATCGACCAATTTCTTGACTACATTGGCGTCTGCACCGCTCTTGTATAATGCCGCTATTTCTTCCTCAGAGATCTGTTGTGACGGAATTCCCATTATCGCACCATCCAGTGCACCATAAGCCGCTGCGTAATTTTCCCGTAAAACGGCCAGCCCATCGGCTGCCTGGTTCATCCCATCCGCCAATTGTGTCAGTCCGGCTGGCAATTGGCTCAGGCTCGCCATGTCCAGTTGGGCAGAATCTCCTGAAAGGGATGTGTTGATTTTTTTCAGGGCATCTCCAATCGAACTCGATGCACCAACAATTTGCGAGGATGAGCCGTTCAACTCGCTGATGCCATTTTTATATTTTGCTGAACCATCACGGAGACTTGCTGCTCCGTTATTTAATTGAGAAACACCTTTTTTCAAATCGGCAACGCCATTATTCAGTTCGCTGATTGCGTCGGACAATGTGGACATGTCATCGGTCATGTTATCCATCTCGGAAGTATCAATCGGCAAGGTTGATGGAACTGCCGCGATATTGATGCCGGTGAATTCAAAATCATTAACATCTGCCTTGAGGCTGAGGTTTTCCTCCTGGCCAGGCATTACCGTAAAGGTGATTTGATTGTTTTTCCCGGCGTTGGCCACCATGCCGCCATCTGCTTTCAAATTTTGATAGCTGTTTGAAAGCTGCAGCGAGATTTGCAACAAGTAATTCTCAAAGTAAATTGCATCTGCTTTTTCATTGGCGGCTGTACGAATCCTGATTTCCAACTGTCCGTTTTTACCGGCCAGCTCAGATGCATCAATCTCACGCCCATCAAGTAAATAGGAAACATCTATTGACCAAGGCAATTCCGTATTGTAAGCCATGTTTCCCTGGTAATAAAACTTTCCTTCAGGAGCATCGAATTGGACTGCCTGCCCATTCTGATCCATTTTGGATAGGTTTGTGAGATTCTTGACACTGCTATATTCACCGTAGTCGACAATCTTGCCGGCCTCCGCTACATCCAGTGTATTGACGACATAAATATCATCTAGTTTTCCATTGGCTTTTAGCGTAGCATATACCGCCTCATCCTTCGAGGTAATTTTGCCTTCCGCTTCTGCCGCAGCTGCATGATCAAGAAATGAAGGCAAGACCATCATCAGAGCGAGAGTAGCAGGCAGTAACTTTTTTGTCCTCATCATCATTTCTCCTCATAAAAATTTGCTTTATAGGTCGTCTTTTTAATGAATCCATCGAATACCAGCAGCATTGCCGGCAGGAGGAACACGACCATCACGAATGCCAGCATTGCCCCCCTGCCCAACAACAAGCCGATGGAACCGACAATGGGATTCGAAGATGTCAACCATAAAATGAACCCGACGCTCGATAGAATCGCCGCAGAAATCGAAATCGAAAATGTCTTTTCATCCAGGGTTTTGATGATTGCCTTCCTGGCGGACATTTCCCTGCGGTTATGCTGATAAGCTTCCGTTAAAAGGATTGCGTAGTCCACGGTAGCTGCCAGCTGGACAGTACTGATGATTAAATATCCGACAAACACCAGCGACGAACTGGTGAAGTACGGAATGGACAGATTGATCCAGACTGCCGACTGGATCGTGATCAACAGCACGAGTGGAATCGAAATAGACTTAAAGGTTGCCAATAGGACGATCGCGATCGTTACGACAGTCAGCACATTCACGACAATATTATCCTTGTTGACGACATTTTTGATATCATACAACGTCACACTCTCCCCTAAGCTCAGGGCTTTGTCGCCATAATACTTTTCAGCCGCTTTTTCCACCTTCTGAACGATTGAAAAAGGAACATCACCCTCTGTTCCCTGATTCGTATTGATGATCATCCGGCTGTAATTTTTCGAGTAAAACTCCTTTGTGATCGATTCATCCAAATATTCAGGAGGAATGACCGAACCTACCATATTGACATAGGCGATCACGCTTGTGACATAATCGAGTTTCTCCAGCTCCTTAACCAGTTCCGATTCTTTCGCGCGGTCCCCTTTTGGAACCAGGAGGACAATCGGCGTCGTTTCGCCAAAAGCTTCCTTAATCTCAGTAAAATCACTGCCCGCACGCGTCGTTTCCGGCTGTACGCCAAGCCCGTATGTGAAGGCGGTATTGCTCTGGGCCAGGAAGCTCGGAACAATGATGGCAAAAACCAGCAGCAAACTAGGGATTTTCAGTTTCATGACAAACTTCCCTATACCGGTAAAGCTCGGGACAAAGCTTCTATGCTCTGTCTTATCCATCCATTTATAAAACAGCAGGGTGAGCGCTGGTAAAAACACCATGACACTGATGAAGCTCAGGATGATTCCTTTTACAAGGTTCATTCCGAGATCCGAACCGATTTCGAACTTCATGAAAGTCAGGGCGATGAAGCCAAAAAAGGTAGTCGCAGCACTGGCGGTAATCGCCGGGAATGATTTTTTCATCGCCAGCTGCATCGCTTCCTGAGGATTACTTGTTGTCTTTCGGTAATCAGAGAAGCTGTGAAGCAAAAAGACAGCATAATCAAGGGAAACTGCCAGCTGAAGGATTGGTGCGACCGACTGGGTGACGAAGGAAACCTCTCCGATAAAGATGTTCGTTCCCAGGTTGATCAGCACCGAGACCCCGATGGCTGTCAGGAAAAATAACGGCTCAATCCATGAGTTTGTCGAGACGACGAGAATGAAGATAATGATCGGGACAAGCAACATCCCGGCATACATCGATTCCTTCCCGGCCATTTTTTGGGATGAAGCCGTATTGATGGCTTCGCCGGCAATCGCACCATCCTCACCGATCAATTCATAGATTTCATCGGTAATCCTGACCTCATCACCGGTTCGGACACTGATTGAGAACAGCGCATTCCCATCTTTATAATAATTTTCTACCGTTTTTTCATCTGCCATTTCAATCGGGGTTTTCAAATCGACCACATCATCGAGCCAAATCACTTCCCCAACACCATCGATGGCAGACAATTTTTCCTTATAGGCTATGGCCTCCTGCAAGGTTATATCCTTGATCATGACCCTTGTATCAGGGACATCCGCGGTAAATTCCTGCTCCATGATTTGCATCGCCCTTGTTGACTGGGCATCTTCCGGCAGATAATCCACCATATTATAATTGACCGACACAAAGAATTGCGCCACTGTTGATATTAACGCAAATAAAGCAAATGCGATGACAACAGCTTTTTTATGCTTAATGATTTTTTCTGCAATGCTGTTCATGTTTAACCTCACTTGAGTCTTTTACATTTACACTTTATCATTATATAAACACGGTGTTGGCTATTCAACAAACAGTTGCGTACATAACGTACATTACACAACATAAATTCATTATCTGTTGGGAAACGATAAAAAAGGACGCTGATTTTTAAAAATGGACAGAAGAAAAAAATATACCAGGATGGTTTTAAAGGAAAGCCTGATGGCATTGCTGAAAGAAAAGCCAATTTCGAGCCTTACGATCAAGGAAATCTGTGAGCTTGCTGATCTCAATCGTTCCACTTTTTATGCCCATTTTTCCAGTCAATATGATCTCTTGAACTCAATAGAAGAGGAATTCATTGAAGATATGGTTTCGACACTGAACCAATATAATTTTTCCAAAGAAGAAGAAGCTTTGAAGATGACCGAGAAGATTCTAGAGTATATTGCCAGGAATAGCGATGTATGCCAAATGCTGCTAAGCGAAAACAGCGATATACACTTCCAGAAAAAAGGCATGAAGATCACCCAGGAATTCATCTTCAAAAACTGGATTACCGACCGCCAGTTTGACCGGGAAACATTTGAATATATCAATATCTTTGTTGTCAGCGGCAGTATTTATGTGATAAAAAATTGGGTGGAAAATGGCATGGACAAGACACCAGGGGAAATGGCCGAAATCATTAACAACTTCATCAATCATGGATTGTCAAATATACGATAAAGCGCCAGCCCCATTCCGGGCCGGCGCTTTTATCATTTCAAAACCAGTCTCGTGACACTCTCAATCTGCGAGGTGTGAGGGAACATGTCGACTGGCTGGATATATTCAACTTTGTATTTCCCTCCAAGTGTCTGGATGTCCTTAGCGAGCGTTGAAGGATTGCAGGAAACGTAAACAAAGGTTTTCGGCTTGATTTTCAGGACGGTCTTCAGGAATTCCTCGTTACAGCCTGTGCGCGGCGGGTCGACGACGATCACATCAGGATGCCAGCCTTCCGCCAGCCATTTCGGAAGCAATTCCTCTGCCTTGCCAACATAGAATCTGGCATGGCTGACATCATGCTTCTGGGCATTCTTTCTGGCATCGTCAATCGATTCCGGAATGACATCCATCCCGCGAACCTCGCCTGCCTGATTTGCCATCCACAATCCGATTGTCCCTACTCCACAATATGCATCGACGAGTTTTTCCTTTCCAGTCAACATGGCAGCAGCTTTCGCTTCATTGTAGAGCTTTACCGTCTGCTCAGGATTCAGCTGGAAGAAGGTCCTTGCTGAAAGTTCGAATTGCAGGTCACCCAGGGTTTCCTGGATAAAATCTTTCCCTTCCAGTGTGGCGGTTTCACTGCCAAAAATGACAGATGTCTTTTCACCATTGATGTTCTGGACAATCGAGTTGACCTCTGGAAGACGCTTCTTGATTTCCGCGATGATCAGGTCTTTTTTTGGAAGCTCTTTTTTCGCCGTAATCAGGACAATTTGCAGCTCGCCAGTTTGGACTCCTGTCCTGGCAACGATTGTCCGTACGAAACCTTTATGTTTTTTCTCATTGTAGATTGGTATTTTCAAGTCCTGAAGAATCCCTTTTACAACCTCGGTAGCCTTCGTCGTAGCCGGATGCTGGACCGCACACTGCTCGATATTGATCAGATTGTGAGAGTTGAGACCGTACAGGCCGGCAAGCACCTTCCCGTCCTTTTCGCCAACCTGGAACTGGCTTTTGTTCCGGTATCCCCAAGTATTTTCCATGCCGATTGTCGGACGAATCTCAAGTTGCTCGATTTTCAGGTTTGTATGGCGCTCTAATGCCTGGATGACAATATCGCGTTTTTCATTCAGTTGCTGATCATAGCGCAAATGCTGCAGCTGGCAGCCGCCGCACTGGTCGTATACCGGACAGAGCGGCTTGATCCGATGCTCGGAGTGTTTACGGATTTTCTTTATTTTGGCTTCAGCGAACTTTGGGTGGACCTTTGTGGCTTCAGCAACAATTTCCTCTCCTGGCAGCGCACCGGGCACGAACACGACCTGGCGCTTGAAGTAGCCGACACCCTCGCCATTGATTCCCAGACGCTTGATGGTCAGCGGGAACGTCTGCTTCAGCTGCAGCTTTGGTGCTTGCTGGTCCTGGTTCGATTGCCCTTTTGAAATTTTCCTGGCATGTTGGCCATTATTTTTTTGCGGGGATTTCTTCATTTGCTGTCCTTTATTCCCTTGCTGCTCTTCATTCGCTTGCTGCTCTTTATTCACTTGCTGTCCTTTATTCCCTTGCTGCTCTTTTTTCATAAAACTTCACTCCAATTATTCAATGCTTCTCCATAAATAGAGCGAAGCATAGCTTAAATAAGGATTCCACGGTTCCTTGAATTTTTCCATCTGGGCAAGGTCTGGCTTGTCTTCCAGCTCAAAATATTTTTTCAGAGCATTCTGGATGCCAATGTCGCCCATCGGGAATAAATTCGGCCTGCCAAGCGCGAACATCAGGAAATTCTCCACCGTCCACGGACCGACACCGCGAATCTTAATCAATTCCTTAGACACTTCAGCATCAGGTATGGTTTTCATTTTTTCAAAATCAAGCTGCCCAGATGCGGCCAGCTCACCGATTCCGATCACATACTCCGCCTTGCGACCGCTGAATTGAAACTCACGAAGCTGTTCAACCTTCAGCTGGGCGACTTTTTCAGGAGAGGGATAGAACCAGACACCATCAACCTCTTCACCGAAGGCTTGCACGAATCGTTCCGTCAGTGTAAAAGCAAACTTCAGGTTCACCTGCTGGTGGATGATGCTCTTGATCAAGCTGGAAAAAGGATCAAATTCCAGCACAAGCGGTGTACCAAAATGGTCCTTGAACAAATCTTTTAACTCAGTCGTCTGAAAATGCTCATGGACCTGGAGCAATTCCACATCCCATTGAAAAATTTCCGTCAGACGACCTAGCGTTTTTTCTTTTTCA
The DNA here is from genome assembly GCF_018613355.1 of Bacillus sp. ISL-35. NCBI lineage: Bacteria > Bacillati > Bacillota > Bacilli > Caryophanales > Bacillaceae > Bacillus > Bacillus sp. ISL-35. The sequence goes on from NZ_JAGGQK010000007.1 coordinate 97,218, forward strand.
TCACTGGCATGGACAACGAATTCAGGCTTTTCCAACGTACCCGTCGCAATTACATCCGCAACGATTTTTTTATCTTCAAAAGTAAGCGGCACCCTGACCAGCCGCTGCTCGATATCAACGGCGTTCAAAGGATCAAGCGCCAGCCTGCTCAAGGCCAGGTCAAAATTATACGGCCCAGTAATGGCCACCTTCTCTTCCCACATAAACAAACCGCCCTCATCTATTTTCCCCGTATTATAGCATTTCCGTGCTGTTTTTACGAAAATAGTGCTGAGCTTCTGAGAGGGAATTGATTTTTATAGGGGGCAATTGTCGTATTTTTGGCGAAGTGCACCTTCTATTAAGATGATTCCTGTCTTTACGGCTCAGTCTCACCTTTTTAGACAGGCCCATTTCCGGTTTATTGGCGCAGTTCACAACTTTATTGGCGATTCTCACTGTTTTATTGGCGATTTTTTAATTTTATTGGCGATTCTCACAGGTATTTTGGCGAAAATAAATTTTTATTGGCGAACTGGTAAAAATGCGTCTTTTTTTCCAATTGAAAAATCCCCGCAACCTTAAATTTGCAGGGATCAAACAATCAGTACAGCATTGGATCCTTCATGCCGCCTTTTTTAAGCATTAATTCATCAAGGTTTTTGAATTGATAGCCTTGTTCTTTCAAATCCCTGATTACCTTTCCTAGGGCGTCTGCGTTGTCTTTCGAAACTGTATGCAGAAGCAGGACTGCACCTGGATGGACTTGGGTCATGATTTTATCGTAGGCATATTGCGCGCCCTTTTGCTGGTCGGTATTCCAGTCAACGAAAGCAAGCGACCAGAATACATGGGTATAGCCGGCTTCTTTCGCGACCGCCATTGTCCTTTCGCTGAAAATCCCTCTTGGAGGACGCAGGTAGCTCATATGCTTCTTGCCTGTAATCCTTTCAGTTTCCGTGCGGACCATCTCAAGTTCCTTCTTGATTTTTTCATCGCTGATTTGAGTCATGTCAGGATGATGCCAGGAGTGATTGCCGATAATATGGCCTTCATCCGCCATCCGCGCAACAAGCTCTGGTGCACTCTCAAGATAATGTCCCGTAATGAAAAAAGCTGCAGGGACTTGTTCTTCTTTTAATACATCGAGAATTTTTGCGGTATAACCATTTTCATAGCCGTTATCGAAGGTCAGGTACAGATCCTTGGTATTTTTGTCCCCTTTATAGACAGCTCCATGATCCTCCAGAATGACCTCGAACATTCTTCCGGCATCGGCCTGTCTACCGTTCCGGCCCTTTTTGAAACCCCAGTGCAATGGCGAGTTCGAATTTTCCTCCGCGCCTGTCGCAGCCGGCAGGGCAATCAACAGCAGCATCGCGGACGCAAGCATTATCTTAACAAACGTTTTCATGATGTTCCTCCATTGATGTTTTTCCTTAGTGTTTGCCAGCAGGAGAAAATAATTCTACAAATCAGGGGGGAACTTTCGAGTGTATGTGGGCTATAATCAGCAATCGAATAAAAAAGAGTCTCGCTGCAATTTCAGCGAGACTCCTCTTATTTTTACTTATAAACTCGATCAGCGAATTGCGCCAATTTTTCAAGGGATGATTTCTCAACATCTTCGTGCAGGCTGTTTCCGTGCGAATCCATGGTTACGACTGCGGTAAAGCCTTCGACATTGAGGTGCCACATTGCTTCAGGAATACCAAAGTTCATCAGGTCAACACCTTCGACAGATTTGATGCAGTCCGCATAATACTGGGCTGCGCCGCCGATGGCATTCAGGTAAACTCCGCCATGCTCTTCCAAAGCAGCAAGCGTCTTCTTGCCCATTCCGCCTTTTCCGATGACAGCGCGGATGCCGAACTTCTTCATGATATCGCCCTGATAAGGCTCCTCGCGAATACTGGTTGTCGGTCCAGCAGCCTTCACATGCCAGTTTCCTTCTTCATCCTTCAGCATGACCGGTCCGCAGTGGTAGATAACCTGGCCATTCAAGTCGACTGGAGAATCGTGATCTGACAGATACTTATGGATTGCGTCACGGCCTGTGTACATCATGCCATTAATCTGGACGACATCTCCGACCTTCAGCTCGCGGATTTGCTCTTCTGTGATAGGTGCGGTTAATGTGACAACATTCTGTTCTGCAGGCGCTTCAACCGCTGCAGCAATTTCCTGTGCAGCAGGCTGGGCGAAGTCGATCTTCTCTCCCTCCTGGTACATCCACTCCTGGATTTCACCGGTTTCAGGGTTTACCGCTACGCCAAGACGGCGATATGCCCAGCAGTTATACGCTACGGATACGTAAAAGCTTGCCGGAATGCGGTTCATGACACCGATTTTGCAGCCAAGAAGCGTTGTTTCGCCGCCAAAGCCCATTGTGCCGATTCCAAGCTTGTTGGCATTTTCCAATACATACTCTTCAAGATCACGGAGTTCTGGATGTGGATTGACATCATCTACAGTACGGAATAATTGCTCTTTCGCAAGGTCATAACCAGAAGAACGGTCACCGCCAATGCCAACACCAATGAAGCCCGCGCTGCAGCCTTGTCCCTGAGCCTGATAAACCGAATGCATGATGCATTTGCGGATTCCATCAAGATCGCGTCCTGCACGGCCGAGTCCTTCCAATTCTGCTGGAAGGCTGTATTGGATATTTTTATTTTCACAGCCGCCGCCCTTTAAAATCAGGCGGGCGTCAATATAGTCTTTTTCCCATTGCTCGAACTTGATGACAGGAGTGCCGCCGCCAAGATTGTCGCCGCTGTTCTCACCTGTCAATGAATCAACGGAGTTCGGGCGCAGCTTGCCATCCTGCGTAGCCTGGGCAATCGCATTATAAATCGCCTTTTTCATCTCAAGCTGGTTTGCGCCTACAGGAGTTTTGATCTTAAAGGTTGGAAGACCAGTATCCTGGCAGATCGGCGATACATTATCATCCGCCATTTTAATGTTGTTCGTGATTGTATCAAGGCTCATTGCTGAACGGGTTCCTGCGTTCTCGCGCTCCGCCGCCGCTTTGATGGCCCGGCGGACATCCTTAGGAAGGTTCGTGGATGTTTCAACAACCAACTGGTACATGCTTTCCTGGAACTTTTCGATATTCATCTTTCTACCCCTCTCCCCATGTTTGCTGTCTCTTTATATGTGAAAATTTTATAACAATTTCTCCGATATCATTATACTCCTATCATCCATCTATTTAAAGATGAAAGTGGAATCGTTTACAAACAGAAAAGCGGAAGCGCCTTGGTCAGCCCCGACAAGCGCTGGAGGGCCTGCCCGTGAAGTCGCTCTTTGACTTCATGGGCAGGACCGAAGCGTCTCGAGGGGCTAGGCGCTGGAGCTGGACAGAGAAAAGCAGAAGCGCCCTGGTCAGTCCCGACAAGCGGCCAGCATAAAAAAGAGACCTCATATAAAAGGTCCCTTACAAATCGCGATTTTTGAATTCACGGCATTTGGCATCCATTTCTTCGACGATCTGGATCATGCGGTCGATATCCTCCAGCTCCGTTTCTTCCGGATCAATTGCTTCAAGCAGTTCAGCAAACATATCCAAACGCTGCTTCAGGAATACTACCTGTGTATTTTTATCATTTATCTGACTTCCCACTATTCTCGCTCCTTTCACTACCGTTAACATCCTACCGAAAAATGGGCAATTGTGCAATATATATCAGAATGCGTGCTGTTTTAGGGAGTTTTGAAAACCCAATTGCTATTGGGTAGTATTCCCCCTTCCCAATATGTTTGCACAGGCTTTTTCAGGAAAAAACATATAAGGGGTGATAAAATGCTATTTAATTCTTGGGATGCTGTCTGGCGTACCCTTATTGTCGGGATCCTTGCATATGCCGCACTTGTTCTTTTATTGCGAGTTTCCGGTAAACGCACGCTGTCCAAAATGAATGCTTTCGACCTGGTCGTCACGGTCGCACTTGGTTCTACCCTGGCGACAATCCTTTTGAATAAAAAAGTCGCACTTGTTGAGGGAGTTTCAGCATTCTTTATTTTAATTGCCCTGCAATATATTGTAGCATGGCTGTCAGTACGTTCAGACGGTTTCAAAAAGCTGATTAAATCGGAGCCGCAATTGTTATTTTACCGCGGGAATTTCTTAAAGGAAAAAATCATCAAAGAACGTGTTTTGGAGGTGGAAATCCTTCAGGCAGCGCGTTCCAGCGGCATCAATTCAATGGACCAGGTGGAAGCAGTTGTTCTTGAAACAGATGGCAGCATTTCCGTGATCAAAAAATCGGACTCAGAAACGGATACTCTTGCAAGTGTGGATCAATAAAAAAGCAGGCTGAAATTTTTCAGCCTGCTTTTTGGTTCCTATTCATCCAGTCCTGTCGCTTTGCCTTCCCGGCTGGAATCGGCAGCTCCATGAAGGACACCTTTTTCACGATCGAATTTGATAGCCTGGACATTTCCAAGCGGGAATGGTCCATCGGCGAATTCAAAGCCCTTTGATTCCATTTCACCTTTTGCTTCCATACTGATCCCCGACTCCCAGCCAATCAACGGGCCGGTACTATTAAAGATTCTCGGCTCCTCGATTGCCTCTTTCAGGTCCATGCCAAAATCGAGAACATTGACAATCGTCTGGAATACGGAGCCGACAATGGTTGGACCGCCTGGCGATCCCAAAGTCAATACAGGCTCATCGTCCTTGAAGACAATGGTAGGCGTCTTGCAGCTGACAGGCCGTTTTCCTGGCTGGATTTCATTCAGGCCGCCCGGAATGGCATCAAAATCTGTCAGCTCATTATTTAAAACAAACCCATGATCCTTGACCATGATTCCTGAACCGAACGGGTGCTCAACGGTAGAAGTGCAAGCAACGATATTGCCCCACTTGTCCGTTACCGTGAAATGAGTCGTTTCGCTTCTCTCTCTTTCAGCCTCAAAAGGCTGGCGGACGATATTAATCTCATTACCATCTCCATAAACCCATGGATTTCCAAAATCAATTGCATCGTTCCTTCGTTCCCAATTAATCAATTTCCGGCGCTCTGCAAGGTACTCCTCACTCAGCATTCCTTTTAACGGTATATCCCCAAACTCCGGATCACCGGAAAAGGCAATTTTGTCGGAAAAAGCGATCCTCATCGCTTCTGTGAACAGGTAATACTTTTCCCAAGATTTCACATCATATTTGCTGAGGTCAAAGCCTTCAAGTATCTTTAAAATTTGCAGCATCGTGGTTCCGCCGGCACTTGGCATATTGGAAGAAGCAATTTTATAACCTCGATAAGTTCCCCAAACAGGTTCATCAATGGAAATTTCATAATCTTTTAAATCTGACATCTCCATGATTCCGCCAAGTTCCTTTAGCGTAGAGATAATAGCTTCGCCGATTTCTCCTTCATAAAAAGCTTCGATGCCATCACGCTGTAGGATGCGGAACGTCTTTGCCAGATGCTCCTTCTGGTATACGTCACCTTCTTTAAGCGACTTTCCGCCTGGCATAAATAATTCCCTTGCATGGTCACCGAGTCGATAATCGAAGGTATTAAGACTTTCTTCCATAATCCAGTTGACCTCTACACCTTTTTCTGCAGCCTGGGCAGCAGGTTCGATTAATTCGGCAAGCGGTTTTGTTCCATATTCCTTCCTCGCCGCTTCCATCGCTTTCAAAATACCTGGAACCCCGACACCTATAGCATGAGTAGACCGCTTTTTAAACGGAATGACTTCGCCTTTTTCATCTAAAAAAAGCTCAGGGTGCGCGGCTTTCGGTGCTCTTGTATGACCATCGAAAATTTTCGTAGTCTTGCTTTCTGCATGATAAACCATGAAAAATCCGCTGCCGCCAATGCCTGTCATCATCGGTTCCCCGACATTCAGGCCGAATTGGATCGCGATCGCTGCATCGATTGCGTTCCCGCCGTCACGAAGTATTTTTTCCGCGGCATTCGTTGCTATAGGGTGCGCTGAAGCAGCCATCGCGATTTTCCCCGTTGCAGTTTCTCTATCATAATCACACCTGTCAGAGCGTGGTTTAAATTGCTTATCCATTGACATATCCTCCTAAATTAACTGACTGTACTAGTTAATACCCTCGTAACTAAATAAAGAAACAAGCAAATATATGGGAAGGTTGACAGCAAAAAGCCAGTCCTTTTCCAGGACTGGCTTTAGTATTCGCTTTAATTAGCGATTGTTATCATTTTTTTGGTTTTCCGGAGATACCGTGAAGGCGTTAGATGTATTTCCCAGCCCTGTTGTATCAGACGGCTTGCTTTCCATGCCTGTTGCATACGCATCAGCAGCTTGGTTTGAGCCTGAGTTAAAAGAACCTGAGTTAGAAGAACCGGATTCAGTTGCAGAATTGACCACCGGGTTGTCCATTGCGGTTGCTCCTGCTTCCTTCACTTTTGATCCTACTTCCTTCAGCTCATCCTTGGCATCCATCACTGTCTGCACTACGTCTGATGAATTGGACTTCGCCTCATTCATCTTGCTGAATACATCATCATTCAGGCGCTGGTAAAGGTTTTGCGCATCACTAATCGCTTCTTTTAAAATGCTGGAAGCTTCCCTGAAGCTGCTCATCATTTGTTCCTTCACATCAGAAGGATTGTTCTTTACTTCGCTGATGACATTCATGGATGTATCTTTGGCGTTGACGGCCTTGTCCTTCACTTTCGTGCGAGTGTTGGAGTCAAGCATTGCCATTGCTCCGCCGATTGCGGCTCCAATCAGCACACCCTTCATCAGCTTGCCGTTTGAAGAAGACTTTGAACTGCTGGAATTGTCAAATGAATAGCTGTTTGAGTAGCCGCCCATGGATGAATTGTTTGAATATCCATTTCCCGAATTTGTGCTTGCGTAAGTTGTTGTTCCAGTTGTAGTATCGTAGGATGCATTCTCCGTTGAAGAGTACATACTGTTGTTCAAGTTTGAATTGTTGCCCATTGGATTTTGGTTGTTGTTAGAAAGAATATTGTCAGACATAATCTATTTCCTCCTTAATTTTTGGTGAGTTAATTTGTTATGTCTATCTAATTCCCGGCATGTACAGCAGTTAAACAGGATATATCTGCCTTTTGTCAAGAGGAAAAAATTACTAGCCATCAATAAAAAAAGCCTGGCTTCTTTTCAGAAAGCCAGGTTCATTACCTGGTTTCTTTTAGACACCAGGCGTCTTTTATTAAAAATTATCTCGGCCGTTCACTGGAAACGAATCCAAAGCTGACATGGTCCTGAACCGGTATCCATGCTCCAATCCCCTGTGAAACAACATTTTTGACAACGATGAATTTCTTGCTGCCTTTTAGCATCAAGTATACTTCGCCATATGTGACCTTGCCTTTTTCATTGATTGCTGGTGCATAGGCATAAAGATAACCGAGACGCTTCGGCTGGATATTGTAGATATGGTCTTTTTTCGTACCGGCTCCGACAATCGTTTCAAACGCAAGCGGCAGACCTGATTTCTTTGCTGCTTGTAACAGCATCATTTTCTGTACATCCTCGGCATTTTTGATTTTCGCCGTTAAACCGCCCTTCACAACTTTTTGCTGCTCTTGAACATAATGGATTTGATAAATAGCATTCCCGCCACGATTGTCAAAATAATTCGTATTGATTTTCTGGAATTCCCAGTTCGGCGAGGTCTCTTGCGACTCATAATTCAACGGCCACTCACCAAGGTAAACAATCGCCCGGTAGCCGATCGCGAATGGAGTGCTGTTAATGGATGTTTCATTCAGCATCCGTATCAAATCAGGATTCTCGATCTTCACCTTCGACGTTTTAATCAAATTCTTGGTCAGCTCACTTGGCTGGAGGAAAGGCAGGTCTTCAGTCGGGTTCGGATACGTATTATCCTTCGTGATATTCATGACTGAATTCGGAATCACATACTTCGTATTTTCCGCCTGCTTCGGCTGAGGAGCTTTTTTCGCCTTCCCTTCCTCAGCAAACCCAACCGCTAAAATAGACATCATGAACACCATCGTCATAACAAGGATAGCTGCTACTTTTTTCATCGGTGTATACTCCTTTCACTACAGGAAACTTTTAAGTTTGTTCATAGTGTTTTCGGAGTTCCGCCTCTTTATCCAAAGTTTGTTGAAAAAAAAGAGGCTCTGCCAGATGAGCAGAACCTCAGGAATTATATGAAAGAACTAACGCGCCGATGTAAGCAGCTTATTATATAATTTCTCACAATAAGGATAGAACAATTGAATCAACGGCCCGATTGCGAATGTCACAATCAACGTCCCAATCCCGATCGGTCCCTTGAAGATGAACGCCGCCGACAGAGCAATCACCTCACCAAGCGTCTTCGCTGCCATTAAGTTCAGATTGAATCGTTCCCTTAATGCCATCATGAAGTTGTCAATCGGAATCAACGGGAATCTCGGCTGCAGATAGACCGCCAGACCGAAGCTCAACGCCACCATCCCGAGAAGGAATACCCCAAACTGCTTCCCATAACCGGATACCAACATATCATCGAACACTCGCAATAACCAGAAATCAATCAGCAGCCCCGTGATAAGCAGCGTAATGATTGCAGCAATATCCGGGCGTCTTTTTACCAGGGAGGCATTGAGGAAAATCATGATGATCCCGACAATGACAACCCAGCTGCCAGGCGTCAGTCCCACCGTCTTCGAAAGACCCACATTGAGCGCATCCCACGCGCCCGTCCCCAAATTCGCTTTAATCGTCATCGATATACCAAATGATAAGATGATTAATCCAATGATAAAAAATAAAGTGCGATAAACAAAAGCCATATTCCGTATTCTCCTTCTATTGAACCTGCTATTGGACATTTTGATTGCTCCCAGGCTCTGAAATGTCCTTTAAACTGCTTTTCTTGGACATTTTGGCTGTTCCAACGCTTCGAAATGTCCTTTAAACCGCTTTTCTTGGACATTTTGGCTGCTACAACGCTCCGAAATGTCCTTTAAACTGCTTTTCTTGGACATTTTTGTGGCTCCAACGCTCGGAAATGTCCTTTAAACTGCTTTCTTGGACATTTTGATTGCTCCAACACTCCGAAATGTCCTTTAAACTGCTTTTCTTGGACATTTTGGCTGCTACAACGCTCCGAAATGTCCTTTAAACCGCTTTTCTTGGACATTTTGATTGCTTCAACACTCCGAAATGTCCTTTAAACCGCTTTTCTTGGACATTTTGGCTGCTACAACGCTCGGAAATGTCCTTTAAACTGCTTTTCTTGGACATTGTGATTGCTTCAACACTCCGAAATGTCCTTTAAACTGCTTTTCTTGGACATTTTTGTGGCTCCAACACTCCGAAATATCCTTTAAACTGCTTTACTTGGACATTTTGACTTTGCCTTGCCTCATAATGTCCATGAAAAACTCTATAGTTGATAAATCCTCGTTGTTCCAGGGTGAAGCTTGTTCTTTTTACAGCGAAAAAAGAACCCTGTCCTCTCGGAACAGAGTTCATTAGTTCTATTATATTAAAGCAGGTAAAATCCAATTCCCATTATAACATAGGCACCTAAAAGTGTAAGCCCTTCAAACCAGTTTGTTTCACCGTCGTTGGCAATGCTGATGGCAAGGAGCACGGCAACTGCCATCGAAACCATTTCTGGCATTGAGAATACCAGTGGCATACTCGTTTCAAACATCAACGAAACTAACACGAGAACGGGTGCCACAAACATAGCCACCTGCAAAGTCGATCCCACGGCAATTTCAACCGCGACGTCCATTTTGTTTTTGTAAGCCATGATGATAGCGGAGGCGTGCTCGGCTGCATTACCGACGATCGCAACGATAATGACCCCGATAAATAATTCAGACCAGCCAAAAGATTCACCGACAGTCTCGAAGGTGTGAACAAGATTCTCGGCAACGTAGGCAACTGCAACGGTTGCTGCAAGCAAAATCGTAATTGCTTTGCCCTTGCTCCATTCTGGTTCTTCCTCGTGGTGCTCGGTTCCAGCCTCATTTTTTGGCTGATAAACGCCTCGGTGGGTGACAAGCTTAAAAAATAGTGCAGCAAGATACAGCGCAATCAGGATAATCGAGATCCCGACACTCAGGCTGAGCGTCCTGCTTTCGTTCATATCCATCGCAAATACTTCAGGAATGACGAAGGCCACAATGACAGCAAAAATCAAAAGAGCCGAATTATGTCTGGCGTCATGCACGTTGAAGTGCTGCCGTTTGAACTTCAGTCCTCCAACAAAAAAGGATAATCCGGCTACAAGCAGGAGGTTGCCTAACACGGACCCTGTCAGCGAGGCTAGTACAACCCCAATCAGCCCCGCTTTTAATGCAAAAATGGAAATGATCAATTCCACCGCATTGCCGAAGGTCGCATTCAGCAAGCCGCCAATCCTCGGCCCCGTTACAATTGCCAGACTTTCTGTTGCCCGGCCCATATAGCTGGCCAGGGCTATAATCGTCAAACAGTAAATGATAAACAACAAAACGCTCGACCAATGCATTAGAGTTCCGATAACAGATAACGGAACACCGATGAAGGTTAAAATCATAAAAATCTTATTCGCCATAGTTAATCCTTTCTATGTAGCTTTTATTGTTTTTTCAATATCTGTACCCCTTTTTGTTCATTGTTAGTCACTTTATGCAAAAGTCCATAAATGAATGAAGGTAATTGCGAAGAAAAAACAAAACCAAGGAAAGGTGACTACTCATTATACGATTTCAAACGTTTCTTCAACCTCGATGCTCCCAACCACAGATTGGACCATCGAGCAGTTTTTCCTTGTCAGCACCATTGCTTTCTCGATTTTCTTTTCATCGAGATTGCTTCCGGCAATGCGAAAATGGACGGTGATTTTGCTGACTCGGTTTGCTTCTTCTTCAACTCGTTCAGCTTCCGCCGTGATGTGGATATCCTCGATTTCCATCCTCATTTTCTCCAGAACCTTGCGCAGGACGCCGCCGCTGCAGACCGCTACTGAAGAAACGAGCAATTGGTAAGGCCTGAATCCATATTCATCATCCCCGGCAATGTCCAGTCTTCCAAAACCTGTTTCTGTATAAAAACCAACCTCTGGCTTCATTTTAAATTCCATTTGACTCTCTCCTTTTTAACTAGAAATATTTCCCTGACACAAAGAAGATTACACTATTTTACCTGTAATTAAAAATAAAAAAACATTGCACATAAAAATTTATATCGTTAACATCAAAAGAGTATCAATACTCAGGGAGATTTTGAATCATGAATCTAAGCATAAAACTTCGTTTCTGGATCCTCGTCAGCATCGTTGCCATCTCGGGATTTTCCCAGGGGATGCTGCTGCCATTGATTGCGATCATCTTTGAACAGGATGGCGTGTCATCATCGATGAATGGCTTGCACGCGACAGGATTGTATATTGGCATCTTGATTGCTTCACCGCTGATGGAAGCGCCGCTGCGCAGATTCGGCTACAAGCCGATCATTCTTATCGGCGGCTTACTCGTTGCGGTTTCGCTGGCATTCTTTCCTTTATGGAAATCGTTCTGGTTCTGGTTTATCTTAAGGCTTGCCATCGGGATTGGCGACCATATGCTCCATTTTGCCACCCAGACATGGATTACATCCTTTTCGGAAAAAGAGCGGATCGGAAGGAATATTTCAATCTATGGATTATTTTTCGGGCTGGGATTCGCAGCTGGCCCATTGATGATCGGGCTTGTAAAAATAAATACTGCTCTGCCATTCATCCTTTCATCTGCCATCAGCCTTGCTGCCTGGCTTACGGTGTGGCTGCTGAAAAATGAACGGCCTGAACATGACACTGACAGTACTTCTTTCTTCGGTACCATGAAGAGGTTCGGAAAGGTGTTTAAATACGCCTGGGTCGCTTTCCTTCCTCCCTTCGGCTATGGATTTTTGGAAGCAAGCCTTAACGGAAACTTCCCGGTGTACGCGATGAGATCTGGAATCGGTGTCGACGCAGTCGCTCTCCTGCTTCCCGCCTTTGCCATTGGCGGCATCCTCTCACAGCTTCCACTTGGGATTTTGAGTGATAAGCTCGGGCGGCGAAATGTATTGATAACCGTTACCCTGTCCGGCTTCATCTCTATTACCGCAGCCGGTTTGCTGGAGAATTCGACGATCGGTCTGCTGATCTGTTTCTTTTTAGCCGGGACGCTTGTGGGATCAACTTTTTCGCTTGGAATCAGTTATATGGCCGACCTGCTGCCAAAGTCGCTTCTTCCGGCAGGCAACCTGATGTGCGGCATTTTCTTCAGTTTCGGCAGCATCAGCGGCCCGTTCATTGGAGGACTGGCCATCCAATGGCTGAAAGGCATTAGCTTCTTTTATGTTATCAGCACGATGCTGCTGTTGATTTTCATCGCACTGGTCGCCGTCCGACATGACGCGTCTGAACAGCAGGCAAAATCTGCATAATAACAAAAAGCGCAAGTGCCTCGTTTAGCCCCGACAAGCGCTCGAGGACCTTACAGTGAAGTCGTTCTTTGACTTCATTGGCAGGATCGAAGCGTCTCGAGCTGCTCAAAGCTAACGCTTATCGCAAGATACTCGAAGAAGCCAACTCGGTGAGGAAAACTGGCTAGGCGCTGGAGCTGGATTAAGACAACCATACTAATTATCCACACCTAATTAATCTAATAATTCCTGTACAACGAGAAACAGCCTCCCTATTTGGCAGGGAGGCTGTTTTTTTTACGGGCTGGCCGGTTCACAATAACGATTCCGGCCACCACCAGGACTAATCCGGCTATAACAAAATAATGGAGCGCTTCACCAAGGAGCATCGATGATAAAAGGACGCCGAATACCGGCACCATGAACAGGTATAATGATACTTTTCCAACCTGATTGTACTTCATGACATTGTTCCATAAGATGAATCCTGTAGCAGACAGGAAAGCCAGATAGATGAGCATCAACCCGGACTTGAGGTCAAAATCGAATGGAACCAGTCCGACAGTGAAAGCACCGATCGCAATCAATCCCAAAGAACCAAGGATCATCTGGTAGGCCGTCAAGTAAATGACCTCCATTTTCGCACTTCCCTGTTTTGCCAGGATATTGCCGTACGCACCAGCCAGCATCGCGCCCATAAGCAGGATTTCCCCGATGCCAAAGTGGATTTCATATTCACCATTTGGCCAGTTCGCAAAAATGACCCCAGTGAAGCCGATCATCAAACCGGCGACCTTCAAACGGCTCATCCTGTCGTCAGGATACAGGAAATGTGCCAGCAAGATCTGGAAGAAGGACGTCGTGCCGGCGATAATCGATCCCTGGATCCCCGTTGAGTAGCTAAGTCCGATGTAAAACAGGACATATTGAAGGAATGTCTGAAACAGACCTATTTTTAAAAGAGGCTTTGTCGTTTCTGTCCTGAATTTCATATTCCTTTTTAAAAACAGGAACAAAATCAGGATCAGCAGCCCCGCAAGCAGGAACCGGTAGCCCGCAAACAGCATTTGCTCGCCGATTTCATCCGGCTTGATGTCCAGGCTTGCGTAGCTCAATTTTATAAAAGGGAACGCACTTCCCCAGAGGAAGGTTGCCCCTGCTGCTGACACAACAATGCCAAGCGGATGGGTAAAAAAGTCTTTAGTTGTCATCTATCTTTCTCCTTAGACTATCGCATAATTCTTTCAAAAGCATATAGTGTATGGTAACATAATAGTGAACACAATATGTATCTTTTGCTCTGGCTTTTTGCTGTCACCGTTCCGGTGGCAGCTTTCGTATTTTTTAAGGGTAATGATGGTGATTATTAATATCAATTAGAGATGTCAAAGGAGGAGAAAAGGATGGCACAGGGAGCTAATGCAATTGCGAAACAAAACAGTGTTCCAGAAGGGGATTTCATCGGAAAAATCAAGCCTCACGCAGAGCTGATTGCCGCCAGCATCAGCGGGGTCCTGATTGCGGCCGGCTGGATCCTAAGCAAAGGAGATTCACAGACAGCGTCGGTCATCGCTTTTATCCTGGCCTATGTAATCGGCGGCTTCGCCAAAGCGAAGGAAGGCATCGAAGCGACAATCGAAGAAAAAGAATTGAATGTTGAAATGCTGATGATTTTTGCAGCAATCGGCTCGGCCATCATTGGTTATTGGACAGAAGGCGCGATTTTGATTTTCATTTTTGCGATGAGCGGAGCGCTTGAAACATATACGATGAACAAAAGCCATAAGGAAATCTCCTCATTGATGGAACTGCAGCCAGAGGAAGCATTGAGAATCACAAATGGTGTCGAAACGAAAGTTCATGTTTCCGAGCTGGAAATCGGCGATTTAATTTTAGTCAAACCGGGGGAAAGGATTCCCTCCGACGGCAAAATAGCCAGGGGCCAGACAACGATTGACCAGGCTGCGATCACCGGAGAATCCATCCCTGTATCAAAGGATGCCGGAGATGATGTTTTCGCAGGCACTGTAAACCTGACAGGTTCCCTGACAGTTGAAATTACCAAACCAAACGATGAAACACTATTCCAGAAGATCATCCAGCTTGTCCAGAATGCACAGAGCGAAAAATCCCCGTCACAGCTGTTCATTGAACGATTTGAAGGGACTTATGTAAAAGTCGTGCTCGCCGTCGTAGTGCTGATGATGTTTGTTCCCCACTTCCTGTTGGGATGGAGCTGGACAGAAACGTTTTACAGGGCGATGATCCTTCTGGTTGTCGCCTCGCCATGTGCCCTGGTAGCCTCAATCATGCCGGCCACGTTATCAGCGATTTCGAACGGGGCGAAGCATGGAATATTGTTCAAAGGCGGCGTCCACCTGGAGAATCTCAGCCACCTTAAAGCCATTGCCTTCGATAAAACAGGCACACTCACGAAGGGTAAACCGGAAGTGACGGATGTGATCGTGGCTGACGGTCTGGACCGTGATGATGTTTTGCTTAAAGCCGCATCGATCGAGAGCCACTCCAACCATCCACTGGCAAATGCGATCGTGAAATATGCGAGGGATGCTCTTGGCAGGGAGCTTGTGCATCCTGAAAGCATCGAGGATGTTTCCGGATGGGGCGTTAAAGCTCATTTCGAAAACGAAGATTGGAGGATCGGAAAAGCCGACTTTGTCGGCAGGCCTGCTGCTGAAGCCTTCTCTGGAGGCGCAGCAGTGCAACTTGCTTCCGAAGGCAAGACTATCGTTTTCATTGAGCGGAACGGTTTGCTTGCCGGACTGATCGCCCTCAAGGATGTGGTCCGGGAAGAAACGAAACAGGCCATCGATTTGTTGAAATCAGAAGGCATCTATACAGTCATGCTGACAGGCGACAGCAAAAATACCGCAAAAGCCATTGCTGCTGAGAGCCATGTCGAAGGCTATATCGCAGAATGCCTTCCGGAAACGAAAGTTCAGGAATTGAAGAAGCTGAAAGAAGACCACGGCCAGGTCGCCATGGTCGGAGATGGCATCAATGACGCGCCGGCGCTCGCAACAGCCAATGTCGGGATCGCCATGGGAGAAGGCTCAGATGTAGCTCTTGAAACAGCAGACGTCGTCCTGATGAAAAACGACCTGCCGAAAATCGCCGAAGCCATCAACCTGTCGCGCCGGATGAACCGCATCGTCAAACAAAATATCGTGTTTTCGATTTTAGTGATCATGGTCCTGATCGCCTCGAACTTCCTGCAGTTCCTCGACCTGCCATACGGCGTCATCGGGCACGAAGGAAGCACGATCCTTGTTATATTGAATAGCTTGAGGTTGCTGAAATAAAGATGACTCCCGCTCGGATTTCGGATCCGGCGGGAGTTTTTTTGATGTCTTGTTATGTAATGGACACTTTTCTGTGCATTTCATCGATTTCTGTTCATCATCACCCTTATTGACGGACACTTTCTTATGCATTTCTTCCATTTTTGTCCGTCATCGCCCTTATGACGGACACTTTTCCTTTCGTTTCTTCGATTTCTGTCCGTCATCACCCTCGTGACGGACACTTTTCCTTGGGTATCATCGATTTCTGTCCGTCATCGCCTTCATGATGGACACTATCCCCGAAACTCGATCTCCTGCTGTCGATCATTCTCGATTTCCACCCAAAGGTAAAGCGCCCTCCGATTGGGGGCGCTTGTTGTTAGTGATATCCGTTGGATCCGTTTGCTGAGCCTGATGTTTTTTGGCTGTGGTTGCTTTTGCCTTTTTGCTTGGTGCTTCCGTCTTTTTTCGTCTTCTTTGTCATCCTGAATTCCCCCTGTTATAAAAAGTGAGGAGCATGCCTCTTCTTTATCCTTTACTAAAACTGCGAACGTTACAGAGGTAATTTCAGGAGTCAATGACATTAGCAGCCGGCTTTCTTTTCACTAAAATAGGCATTGATCTCCCCGCCAATGATAATGATATATGCTGACAAATAGAGCCAGATCATCAGGACGATGATCGCCCCGATGCTTCCGTACGTAGCGGTGTAGGAAGCGAAGTTGCTGACATAGTAGGAGAATCCAAGTGATACGAGCACCCATCCACCAGTCGCAAAAACGGATCCAGGCAATCCGCTTATGCAGGTCAGCTTTTTATTTGGTGCGATCCAGTACAACCCGAGAAAAACAATAAAAAGGATCAAGATACTGATCAGCCATCGTAACATATTCCAGACGTAGACGAATTCTTCCTTCAGACCGAAATTCGCAAACAGCCAGCTGCCGATCTCTTTTCCGAATACCGGCAAAAGCAGCGCGACGAGGAAAACAAAAATCATTCCGAACGTCAAAAAAATGGCCATTAACCGGCTGACAATAAATGATCTTGTTTCCTCTACCCGATAGGCTCGGTTAAAGGCCCTTACAATTGCATTGATTCCATTGGAAGCAGACCAAATAGTCGCGAGCAATCCGAAAGACAACAACTTTCCGTCTTTTTTCATGATATCCTCAAGGCTGTTTTTGATCAGGTCCATCGATTCACCTGGAGCATAATCATCAAAAAAACCGAGGATATCCATTTCAGAGATTGGCAAATATGGAACCAATGTGACCAGAAAGATCAAAAGCGGAAACAAGGAAAGCAAAAAAAAGTACGCAAGCTGAGCAGCAAGTGCCGGAACATCGTCCTCCTGTATCCTGTGCCACATTTGCCTGAAAAATGATATATCAATCATTGATTCACCTCTTTTTTGGCTTCCGTGCTCCAGCTACTGATCAGCCTATCCATCATTCTTGTCCATCTATATGCTGCTTTGTATCTCCTGATGCTGCTATTTTCCTCAATGACTCTTTTGTCCCTTTTACCAATTCGGTAATCTGGGGCGGCACATCCTTAATCTCTTCGACCTTTTCCGTTATAAAGGCGACGTCCTCTGTTACTTGTTCCACTGTTGTCCGGACTTTATTCACTGTTTCTTTCATATCTTCAATGAATTCATTTGGATGTTTAACAACATAAGTAACTCCGCTCGATACCTTGCTGAAATCCTCCTTTACCGCCTGGCGCGTTGATTTTTCCAGAAGGCTGACCGCCCCCCCGGCTAATGCACCTAAAAACATACCCATCCAAAACTTATTCGAACTGCCCATTTTTCTCCTCCTAATATCTTGCATCTGATTTTGCAGACCATACTTGCCTGCCACCTACCTAACATTTTCCACGATAGACATCACTTCATGCAAGCTCACAGAAAAAAATTTCAAATAATCCTGAAAAGGTATAACTTTTTAAAGACCGTCAAACGCCTTTGGAACAGGGATACAGCTGTAATTCAAAGATTTACCTGATGGATATCGCTTGACTCAAGATAATTATCAGAATATTCTTGTTAGAGAACATTTTCTTAAGATAATTATAAGGGGGCGCACTATGACATTTGAAGATTGGATTGGAAAAATTAGCGGCTGGGTTTGGGGTCCCCCTCTCCTGATTTTGCTTGTCGGGACTGGAATCTACCTGACCATCCGCATTGGCTTTCTGCAGATGAGGCTGCTGCCTTACTCACTTAAGCTTGCTTTTTCGAAAAAACAGGATCAGCGGTCTGACGGGGATATTTCTCATTTTCAGGCTTTGATGACGGCACTTGCCGCGACAGTCGGTACTGGTAATATTGCCGGCGTCGCAACGGCGATTTTCACAGGCGGACCTGGCGCCGTGTTCTGGATGTGGATTACGGCCTTTTTCGGAATGGCCACAAAATATGCGGAAGCTGTTTTGGCTGTTAAATACCGTGTTGAGGACAAGGATGGCGAGATGTCCGGCGGTCCGATGTATTATCTTGAACGTGGTCTTGGGCAAAAATGGCTCGGCGTTTTATTTGCTCTATTTGGCGCGATTGCAGCTTTTGGAATCGGAAACCTGGTTCAGTCGAATTCAGTAGCCAGCGTCGTACAGTCGACCTTTTCAGTGCCTACGTGGATTACAGGTCTAGTCTTGACGATCTTTACTGCTCTTGTCCTGATTGGCGGCATCAAGAGCATCGGGAAGGTGACAGCCCTGTTTGTACCTGTGATGGCAGGGTTCTACCTCATCGCGGGTCTTGTCGTCATGATCATGAACTTTGATCTTGTACCGGCCGCTATTGGACTTATTTTTACAGATGCATTCACAGGGGAAGCCGTTGCCGGCGGTGCCCTCGGAACTGTCATTCGGATGGGCGTTGCCCGCGGTGTATTCTCGAACGAAGCTGGTCTTGGTTCCGCACCGATCGCTGCAGCTGCAGCCAAGACGGATTTGCCTGGGCGCCAGGCACTTGTATCGATGACCCAGGTGTTCATCGATACAATCGTCATCTGCTCAATCACGGGAATCACCATCGTCATGGGCGGCTTGTATACGGGCGATACGACGGCAGCTGACCTGACCTCAGCTACCTTTGACAAGTTCCTTGGCCAGTCAGGTTCTGTAATTGTGGCGATTGGGCTGTTGTTCTTCGCTTCATCAACAATCATCGGCTGGTCTTATTATGGGGAAAAATGCTTCTCCTATCTCTTCAGCAAAAATGTTATTTTGTACTACCGCATCGCATTTGTCGCTGCTGTGTTCGTCGGCGCGATTTCCCAGCTTGAAATCGTTTGGGGTGTCGCCGATGTGATGAATGGCCTGATGGCCTTCCCGAACCTGATTGGACTCCTTGGATTGTCCGGCGTTGTTGTCGTTGAAACAAGGAAAATATTGAACACGATCAAGGAAGAGAAAAACGAGGAAAAATCGTTAAGTGCGTAATGATAAATCCGGTGTCAACTGGCGCCGGATTTGTAATTGACTTTTTTTAACGGACATGGAAAGATGGTTGTACAACCATTGAAAGGATGAACGGAGTGGACTTAACAAAAAATTCCCCTGAAAACGTTGATTACATGATTGAAAAAATCAAGGAAAAATTGAATGTCATGAACCTCGGTGCAATCAAGTCGACACATTTTGACGGCGAGATGTATGAAGAACTGAAGGAAATCTATGATATGATTATGCGGAAAAACACCTTCAGCCCGAATGAAATGCAGGCAATCGCCGAAGAGTTAGGCAACTTGAGAAAACAGTAATTGGAGCAGGCACTGGCTATGAAACGGTGCCTGTTTTTTTATTCTGAGAAAAATGTCAAAACTTTTTTGTTTCCACTGCGCATATATTGTTATACGATAGTGTTATTACTTTTCAAGGGGAGTGAGAACCGTGAAAAAGCTGACTATGTCCGCGCTCAGCCTGTTTATCCTGTTTTTACTTGCTCACGGAACCCTTCCTGCACAAAAAAACCTAGCAGTAGACGCCAAATCAAAAGTCACTCTTCCCATGGAACAAGTCCATGAACAACTGCCAGGTCCTGATTTGGATGATAAAAAAGTCCTTTTCATCCTGAATGTATTCGTTCTTATTATTTCAACTATCACTTTCACACAAATTAATCACTGGGTAACAAAATTCGGAAGCCAATTTTCATTCTTGACGGCAGTCTTTTTCCAATCGAATTATGTGATTAAGTCTCCTTGATGACCAAATTAAAAAATCAAGGAGGAATGGATATGTGGTTTCGATTTTTAATGATTGGGTTCTTTTCCCTGACAGCGTTCAGCTTCATGTTTTATCAGGGTGTTGAATTTTATCAAGCATTCATAGATTTGTTCAAACAGAATAAGTAAATATTCGATATAAGGAAACGGTCCCCCATTTGGAGGACCGTTTCTTCGTTTATGCTGCCTCCACCCAGTCTTCACTCATCACTTCTGCATAAAAGCTGAGGAACTCCTTAAAGAATGGAAGGGTAATTTTCATTTCTGCGTTGTCGAGCAATGGCTTCAAGACTGGCTTGATGAATCTGGCCAGCATCTCTGCTTCTATTTCTTCAAGCTGCTGCAGGTAATCCTGGTTACCTTCTTGCTCTGCCTTGATTTCTCCCTGTAAAATCGAGCTCATGAATGCGGTCATGCTGCCGAAGTGATCTGGCAGCCGATCCTGCTCGAGCGGGAAGTAAAAGGCTGTTCTTTCATAAATGCCAATCAAGCACAGAAGGTCATGCCTGCGGGCTTCTTCATCTTCAGTTTTTTTTGTATACGATGAAAAATAAGGGGAGACAAAGTGATCTCCCGGTATGAAAAAGTGATTGTCATACCAGAGCTGCACTTCATCCCGATTGTACAGGGAATGAAATGAGAGCTCCTTACGCATTCCTTCAGGAACATCATTCATGAATGCTTCATAGGTATCCCAGTCCCCAAGCCAGATGCTTGTCATGATATTCGCAATCGCCAGCTTTCCATATCGTTCTTCCATCATTGTCTCCACCTTTACTTTAAAAGAAATTTCAGGGCTACCACCCCAATAATATTAAGCTTTTTCCACATCTACGAATACGTCCTGCTGTGCCGGGCCGCCGACTAAAAGGTCAGCAAGGAAGCCCTCAAAATAGCTGCCATCCCTTTCCGACAGGGCATTTACTGAGAATCCGAGTCCCCTCGGTTTCGCGTAACCTGACTCTTCATGAAGCGGCTTGTTGAACTGGTACGGTGTATGGCCATATTTTCCTGCTGGTTCAATTGTTTTTCCGTCGATCTTCACCGGGTTTGAACCATATGCAGTATGGCCAAAACTGAAGTTCGCTCCGACAACACCCGGCTTGATACCTGGAGTGACGAGCGCCCTGCCTTTTACTTTCGCACTGTTGGAAGAGATATAAATTTCATCGTCGGTCTTGATTCCTTTTTTCTTCGCATCAATTGGATTGATCCACACATAGTTTTCCGGCTTGATTTCACGAAGCCAGGCGTTGCCCTCGGTTCGGTGCGTTGCCATTGTTCTCGATTTCCAGTTGATAAACTGCAATGGCTTATTTGGCTTGTAAACCTTGCCGTCATATGTCTTGATTTCCTCTGCTACCGGAACACCTTCAAAAAAGTTGCCTGTGTAGGCGCTCTTGAAGCCTGCTGCTTTTTCATCATAAAAGTAAACCTGGTTTGCCCACTGATATTTGATTTTGTTGCCGACATATTCATCACCGGCAGCTTCAAAGCGGCCGCCACGGTTTAGTACATAGACGACTTTTTTCCATTCTTCCGATTTGACGGCATTTTTCAGCTTCTGGATTTCGAAGTATTTACCGAGCGCCTTCCTCCTTGCTTTTTCAAAAATCGCCAGCTCTTCAGCATTCGCATCCTTCACTGGCTTCTGGCCATCAAAAGCGATGTTGGCGATCCGTTTTAAATAGTAATCTTCTGGAGTGTTTAGCGCCGAGCCATCCGCAAAAGCGTTTTCCCCTACTCCCGGCAATCCCATGCCTTTCAAAAGATCAATGTAAACCTGTTCTGTTGGGCGGGCGTCAGGCACAACGCGTGTTACAGGCTGAATGACCCCTGCAAACTTATGCTTTAGGATCGGGAAAATATCCTCTGTATTCCAGGTTTCAAGGTAAGCAAGGTCTGGAAGGATAAAGTCAGCAAACTTGGAAGTTTCGCCAATCATCGTATCGGAAGCGACAACCAGTTCAACGACTTTTGGATCCTTAATGAATTTTGCCTGCATGTCAGAGCGAGGCGAATTCACGACCGGAGATGTCCTGTTAATCAGCAATGCCCGGATTTTGTAAGGGTATCCTTCTGCTGAACTAGGAAGGACATCATGAATCAGGTTTCCTCCAAACGGATACCATGGCCTTTTCGCAGGATAGCCATCCTTTTGGAACAAGGATGTCTTTTCATATGGTGTCTTTTGCCTTGTAATCGGGATTCCCCAGCCATTATTTGCGTTCGGAACTGTTATCAGATCATAGCGACCTTCAAAAGGCTTGAACTTCGCTCCTAATACAGTGTCTCCCCCTTTCCAGTCGTGATTTCCAACAAGATGGTTCAACATATTGATCGCACGGACATTGTAATAGCCATTTGTATGCATTGCTGGACCGCGGTAAGAATGGATACCCACTTTCTTGCCGTGTGACGTGAATTCACGGGCAATCTGGATGATCTGATCGACAGGGACGTCTGCAAGCTTTGCGTACTCGTCCATTGTTTTTTCCATTACCTTGTCTTTATAAATGGCGAATACTGATTTCACTTTCATTCCATTAATCGTTGTATCAACATCGATTTTGCCATTTTTTGCTTTATTATGGGGAACTGGTTTTCCATTCTCAATAACTATAAATTCCTCGCCGCCGATGCCAAGATCCTTGGCACGGACGAATGGGCGTTTCTTATCGCCAACGTTTACAAGGAAGGAAGCATCGCTCCATGTTGTTTCATCGTCCAGATTTGCTGCTTGCTGGTTAGGGTTGCTCAGATAAGTCGTATCATGACGGTTGTTCTCGATGATCCAGCGTCCCATTGCCAAAGCAAGCGCACCATCTCCTCCTGGCTTAATTGGTACCCAGAGATGCGCTTTTTCAGCTGTCTTGCTGAAACGCGGGTCGATTACGACTACTTTCATTCCACGATCGATGGCATGCGTGATTTGTGGCGCGAATGTGGTAGGGCCACGGTTGGCAACCATTGGGTTTGCTCCCCAGATGATGACCATTTCAGCATTCTCATAGTCAGGAATCATCCGTTTCTTAGCTTTCTCGGTGTCATGCGAACGAGAATTCCCGACGGCACTCATAACACCGCAGACTCCACCATGATCATAATAATTTGCTGTTCCAAGACTTCCAAGCGCAAGGCGTGAGATAAAATCACGTCTATGTCCTGCCATGATGGCAATCTGGTTGGATTTTGGCCCAAAGTCAGGATGGTTTGTATCAATCAATACTTCCTTGTACTTTTTATCGAATTCAGCTTTGGTCATTTCGCCAGCTTTCAGTTTCTCCCAGTCAGCCATGACCGCTGCTTCCGGTACGTACTTCCACAATTCTTTCAAACCTGGAGTGCGAAGATCCTTGCTGCCCTCGAGGATTTCCTTATAAGCCTGTTCCCAGCTGACCGTTTTCCAGACACCGCTGCCCCGCTCGCCGACACGTTTGAGCGGCTTCTGGATCCTGAATGCATCATAGTTAGTCTGGATGCCAGCCTGGCCTTTAAGACATGTTCTGCCTCCGCGGAATCCCCGTCCCATTTTCGCAACATCGCCTGTACCTTTAACTGCCTGGGCTACCGGTGTATCGTAATTGATATGACCGTACGGAACCATATTCATCGGACTGTACTGGTTGCCGGCAATTTTCCGGACAATGGAGGAATAGGCTCCGCCCGCTGCCCCAGCTGTGATGTATGTTTTAATGGTACAAATCGTATTGCACTGCTGGCATGACGTAAAGATGACATCTTCTGCTGTATAATCCTGATAATCGGTGCCGGTTCCATGTGGTTCATCCGTCCAGACACCGCCCATGACCTGCTTGATTGGCCCTACGAATGCCGGACCGACAAACGCGACTGCACTCAGCGTACCGAGCGCTTTTAAAAATCCACGCCGTTTCATTGGTTTATTTTCCATTATGGCTCACCTCGTCAGAAGTTTCTTCGATTGGCAGCAGAAGCTCGCCGAATGAATAGATTAACAGTCCCATCGCGACGACGCCGACGCTGACCATCCATTCCCTGATTGTTGGCGCGTAATTGCCCCAGGGCAGTTCGTGGAAAACTGGCACGACAAGCGGCGGAACAACAATGTTGAAGCGTACGCCGATGATGCCGATGACGATCAGGACAGCTGCTGCAAGCAGAGCATTGACGTTCTGGCTTGTTTTTTTCCAAAAAACAATCGTGATTGGGATGACGGCTCCAAGGAACATTTGCACGAACCAGAACGACCACGCTTTCTCGCTGGCCATCATCGTTGCCAGCGTATCAAGGTGTTCTGCCTCAAGTCCGTACCAGCCAATCAGATATTCATAGAATTGTAGGCCAAGGTCAATGATCAGGAACCCGACCATCAATTTTGCGAGCGATACAATCATGTTTTTATCTATTTCCTGCTTCTGGACTTTTTTCTTGATGATATACATCGCTAAAAGCAATGCTGTTCCGGATACCATTGCCGATACGACGAAAATGATTGGGAAAAGAGCTGTATGCCAGGCCGGACGTGCTTTTACGACAGCGAAAATCGTTCCTGTTCCGCCGTGCACCCCGAGAATCGCCAGCGGGATCCCGATTGTACCGAGGATTTTCATCCACATATGGTCACGCTTTTTCGTCGCTGCATTGATAGTCGCGTTTTTGAAGGTGATGAATCTTGCGATAAAACCTTTCAATGAGTTTGTTTTTGCCGCCCGAACGAGGTCTTCCCTCATCGCGATATAAAGCTCAACTGTTAACAGCCCAATATACACCAGATAAAAGTGGACTTCCCAGGCAAGCGGCGAAGTGACATTCCAGTAGATGATTGCGTTGAGCAGCCGCTCCGGACGCCCAAGATCCATCAGGACAAAGGTCAATGCGACGATCATACAGACAATCGCGGTGAAAAGTGCTGCCTTTCCGACACGCTCGTATTCTTCCATCCCGAAAACGTAGATCAGGGTCGACAGCAGGAATGAACCCGCGCTGAGGCCGACGAAGAAAATGTAAAAAGCGATCCAGGCTCCCCAAGGGGTAATGCTTGATAGATTCGTAGCCGCCAGTCCGGTGAAGAAGCGTTCC
The DNA here is from genome assembly GCF_018613355.1 of Bacillus sp. ISL-35. Taxonomy (NCBI): domain Bacteria; kingdom Bacillati; phylum Bacillota; class Bacilli; order Caryophanales; family Bacillaceae; genus Bacillus; species Bacillus sp. ISL-35. Next base: position 122,158 of record NZ_JAGGQK010000007.1, read on the forward strand.
ACGATGAAATACCCGCCGATCAAAAAGGCTACAGTCAGGGCTGAAATCCATATTTTAAAAGCTTTTGACACAGTGACATTAATTTTCGTTTTAGATGTGCTTTTCTCTTTTAAATCAACAGCAAGATTGGCCATCGCCAGTCCCTCCTATCTTAAGTAAATGACGTTCGGATGTGTTCCAAGCTCTTCCTTCAGGCGGAATGCTCTTGGACTTGCAGCAAGCTTCGATACCACACTGTTCGGGTCGCTGATGTCACCGAAGAAGCGAGCATCGCCAATGCACGTTTCCACGCATGCCGGCTCTTCGCCTCTTTGCAGGCGGTGGAAGCAGAAGCTGCATTTACGGACCGTGCCGATTGGTGTCTTGCCTTTTTCGCGGTTGCCGCGTTCAACGCCGTATTCAGGACTGGTCACATCGTTATATCCCTGCATTTCCTGTTCGTAACTTTCTCCGAAATCAAAGGAACGAGCGCCATAAGGACAGGCAACGACGCAGTAACGGCAGCCGATGCAGCGGTCATTATCGATTGCGACAATCCCGTTTTCCATTTTATAAGTCGCCCTTGTCGGACAAACCTGGGCACATGCCGGCTTGTCACACTGCATACACGGCCTTGGCAGGTTGACGGCCTTGATGTTCGGAAACTCACCTTCAAGCGATTCCATGACGACATTGTAGGAAATGCCCGGCGGCGTCCTGTTTTCTGCCTTGCAGCTGACGGTACACGTATCGCAGCCAACGCACTTTTTCAAGTCGATGACCATCGCCCATTTCGGGCCGTCCCCATTCCTGATGTCTGGCCCTTCTCCTGAAGCGTAGTAGTTGCCAAATTCTTTAGTAAGCGATGAAGAGTAGATTTTATGGAAGTCTTCAATTTTCAGTTTGCCGCTGATGACCTTCCTGGCATCGCGTGCCATGTTCAAGCCCAATTCTGTGTCATACTGTGATTCATCCATTTCCTTCTTTGCGTCTGGCAGCATCTTGTCGACGATTTTATCGTAATCTACCTTTTTCTCATTTGAAAAAAGACCCATTTTACGTCACCTCTTTTTATGCGTTTAGATTTCTTTTTTGATTTCTTTAATGTCATCCACGATGTCGTCAGTGATATCACTAGTCAGCTCACGCGTCGACTTCTTGAATTCCTTCAGCGTCTGGCCGAACGCCCTGCCGATCTCAGGCAGCTTTTTCGGGCCGAAAATGATCAACGCCAAAGTAAGGATTAAAATCAAACCAGGAACACCAATATTGGATAGCATGTCGCCACTTCCTTTTTTATTTTTTCTTGCCTATTTATAATGCAAGCTGCGTGCCAACTTTTTTGGCATGGGGTGTTTTAGGGTGAATGGGTGCTGCGATTCCTTGGGAGAGTAAGACTGTGGCATTCGTGACACTTCTGTGAACAAGAAAAAGCGGCTGGAACGAGGTTCGTGCTCGCTGACAGCCGCTAGTATGTGTGCCATTTTGTCATGATGATGCAATTTTGGCATATGACATTTTGGCATGGTGTGCAGGAATGACATGGCACACACTTTAGTGAGTTTAATTAATCCCATAAAGGAAAATCCTTTTTCGGTCTGTAGACTGTTCCTTTTTTAGAGCCAGAGATGTCCAGTTCCATTGATGTGAGCAGCCTCTTGGCTTGGTGAATGGAAGGAATGTTGAGGAAGTTGCTGAACTGCCTGCTTGTAATATGAGGACCAAAAATTAAAAAGTAATCTTTGAGAGCAGCAATATGGGCATCTTTCGAAAGATGTCCGCATTGTTTACATACCCAGCTACCGTGAATTTTCTCCATGCCTAGAAGGCCGCAATCTGGACATTGAACACCTATTTGAATTTTATCCATAGGTAAATTCATTGACTGAATGTCAGGAATATAGGGCACATGGCTTTTCAAAAGGAGTTTTACAATTTTCTTTACTTCTTTTTGCGATAAATATTCTTTATTGTACTTCTCGGAAATGGATTGGATTTTGTAGGAAACAGCAGGCGTTTTGCAAACCCTATTGGCTACCTCCGTACTATTGGCAGGATTCCTGATGATAGCCTGGGAGTTGCTCACTGAAACAAGGAATTCAATTGGTGGAGGGGAAAATTGATTCTTCATCAAGAAGGATTTAAGTTGAGAAGCCTGGATTTTCGTTTGCAGGATTGGGTCCTGGTACACTTTTTCGAATCCATTCAATGTTTGAAGCAAATAGTTGAATTCCGGATTAAAATCCAGGACTCCAGCGTAATTTTTCGAATCAATGGGAAGTAAGAATGTGTTTGAAATTAGCAGGGAATCAATTTGGAAGTGGGTATTATTGTGGGGAATCCTTAAATCATGTAAAATCTTGAGATTTGTATGGTCAATTTGCGAAAGATAGTAGTCTAGTTCCTTTTCACCTTTATACCCAGCTAATTTTCTGGATAATTTGTTCTCTAATTCGATTTGGCGCTGGTGATTTAAGGTAAACCGCTTTAGAATTACCTTTAAAATAGTAATTTCTTTTGGAAATTCACGTTTTTTTTCAATCAAGTACATCACCCCTTTATTTTTTTCTTTAAAACAGTTCTATTTCACCTATTAAATCTCCTCTTTTGTGTTCGATAAAATTTTTATAGCGAAAATCAGATTTTTATAGCGATTTTTTTAGTTTTATAGCGGAAAAATCTATTTTATAGCGATATTTCATTTTTTATAGCGATATTTCATTTTTTATAGCGAAAATAAAAATATTATAGCGAACTGGAAATTCCGCGCGTTTTTTTCCAGTTCGCCTCCCCCATATAAACTAATCTTTCAAATCATATTGATCAATCTTCCTGTAAAGGTTCCGCACGCTGATGCCGAGCACGTAGGCAGCCTTCGTTTTATTCCAGTTCATCTGCTTCAGGGCGTTTTCGATGTGGACTTTTTCGACCTCTTCCAGTGAGCAGAGCCTGGCTGTCCCTCCAACGGGAGCAGCACCAACCGCAATCTGTTTCGGCAAAAGCAAATCGTCGGATTCAATCAGGCTGCCCTTCGACAAGAGCACGCCGCGTTCAATCAAATGGCTGAGTTCGCGTACATTTCCCGGAAAATCATATTGCTCCAGTGCGGCAAATGCTTCGGCGGACAACTGCTTCGACGGGTCTTTCGTCCTCGCGATAAAATGCTCAATCAATGCATGCAAATCGCCTTTCCGTTCACGCAGCGGCGGAATCGTCAGCTTGACGACATTCAACCGGTAAAATAGATCCTCACGGAAACGCCCCTCGGCGACTTCTTTTTCCATGTCGCGGTTTGTGGCAGCGACGACTCGCACGGTCACATGGCGTTCGCGGACATCGCCGACACGCCGGAATTCACCTGTTTCGAGGAAACGCAGCAATTTTACCTGAAGCGCCAGCGGCATTTCGCCAAGCTCATCCAAAAACAGTGTTCCGCCCTTTGCCGCTTCTACGAGGCCTTTCTTATCCTGGCTCGCTCCGGTAAAAGCTCCGCGTGAGTGACCGAACAACTCACTTTCCAAAAGGTGTTCAGGCAGCGCACCCGAATTCACTGGCACAAATGGCTCATCAGCTCGGCAGCTCCAGTAATGAAGCGCCTTCGCAAACAACTCCTTCCCGGTGCCGCTCTCGCCCTCGATCAGGACAGGTACGTCACTATCGGCAATCCGCCGCGTCATCTCGAGCACTTCTTTAAAATTGGCACTGTCACCGATGATGTTGAATTCATTATGCTGGGCGATGATTTTCTTCATCGAATCATTTTTCTCTTTAAGCGACTTATTTTCAGCAGCCTTGCCTATCGTCAATTCCAGTTCAGATAGATTATAAGGCTTGGTGATATAATCGAAGGCGCCAACTTTCATCGCTTCAATGGCGGTATCAATCGTCCCGTGCCCGGTCAGGATCAGCACCTCGATATCAGGCTGAATTTTCTTCGTTTCTTTTAACAGCTCGATGCCATCCATGCCAGGAAGTCTGATATCATAAACGCCGATGTCGTATTCATTCTTTTTCACGAGTTTGAGGGCATCCTCTGCCGTATCCGCGCTGTCCACATCGAACCCCTTACGCTTCAGCCGTCTCACCAATAGTTCCAGCAAATCATGTTCATCATCAACGACTAATAATCTTGTTGCTGACATCGTAGCCCACCTCCATTGTTTCTAGTCCAGAGTACCGGTTGTCATCTGTTTGCTGTCTGGAAAATCCTCGTCTTTCTTCCCCTGAATGGTCTTCAACATCGATTCCTGCTTGCCGTTCTGCCGGCAGCTGGATTTCCACCGTTGTTCCTTCCTCCGGTTTGCTGTCAATTCTGATTATCCCGCCGAATTGCTGGATGATGCCATAGCAGACGGACAGTCCAAGTCCTGTTCCTTTGCCGATCGGCTTCGTCGTGAAGAATGGATCGAACAATTTATCCATCGCTTCGGGAGGGATTCCATGGCCGCTGTCGGTCACTTTGATGGAAACCTGCGCCTCAGCATCAACCGAAGCGGAGACGACCAGCCTTCCTTCGCTTTCCATCGCATCGACTGCATTGTTGATCAGGTTGACGATGACTTGCATCAGTTTTTGTCCATCGCCGGTCACCATTGGCAGCGAATCAGGGACTAGTAGTTCAAGCTGGATCCGCTGCTTTTTCAGCTGGTGCTCGACAAGGCTGATGCTGCTTTCAATGATTTCCCTGACCCTTATATGATCTTCTGTCCAATCGTTCTTCCTCGAAAAATTGAGCAGATTCCCGGTGATCTTTTTGCAGCGTTCGGTATTCTCCTTGATTTTGCGAAGATAGTGCTCCATCTCATCCTCATCCAGATCTTCGTCGCCAGCCTGGATTCGATCAATCAAATCCTCCGCATACACATTGATTGTTGCAAGCGGATTGTTGACTTCGTGCGCGAAGCTCGACGCCATGATGCCAAGCGCGCTCAGTTTATCGGTCTGGATCATCGTTTCCTCCATTTGTTTTTGCTCGGTGATGTCCTCGAGCACGACAAGGAATTCACCTTCTTCCTCAATCGCGTGATTCAGCGGAAACACCCTGTGCCTGAAAATCCGCTCGCCATTTGGACCATCCTTGAACTTCATGACTTCATCAGCGATTTTATCCAGGTCCGGACAGGTAATCGGACAGTTGAGGCATGGCGTATTCTCTCCGCCAATCACTGCGTAACAAGGAAGCGTCAGCCGGTCTTCTTTTAGCCAGCCTTTTAAAATCGGATTCATCCAGGTAATCCTGTATTCCTTTGTCACAAGCGCCAGTCCTGCACCAATCCCGTTCACCACGACATCGAGCCTTTCCTTTTCCTGCTCAAGCAATCTTGATTTTTCGAGCAGCTCCTTGCTCATGTCATTGAAAGAATCGGCCAGTTTCCCGAGCTCATCGGTGCGTCTCATTTTCACAGGACTGATTTTACGTCCTTGCTTTAAATTGTTCATTTCCCGGTCAATCGCAACGATCGGCCTTGTAAAATAAAGGCCCGCCCCTACACTGATCAGACTCACGATCAAGATCAAAAGGGCGACAGCACCTATGCCGCTTTGCAATATCCTATTGATGGGAGCAAACGCGGTCGTTTTCGGCTGCTCCATCACGAGGACCCAGTTCAAGTCCTCAATTTTGGCTGTCACGCCAATCTCATCCTGGCCGCCAGAAGGCTGTTTTTGCCAGATCTTGCTGTAATCCTGATGGGCGATGACACGTTCCTTATCATCAACCAGATAGATATAGGAAGCATGATCCTGGCGCATGGAAGAGATTTTCCCGATGATTTTTTGGAGCTGGACTACGACCCCTATCGCTTTTTTCGTGTCATTTTCATAAAATGGGATCGCCAGTTTCATGACCGGCTGGCCATATTGGTTAAATTCTACCGGGCCATATACCTTATCGCGAGTCTGCAATTGGAACCACATATCATCCGTGAACCAGCGTTCCATGCTTCCCGCGATATTAAGGTCATAGCGGGACACTCGTTTTTCGACAAAACCTTTATCATCCGCAATGATGACCTCCTCGACAGATTCGCTTTGCTGCAAAAGCTCATATAACGCACTTTGCTTTTTATCTAATAGATTGAGAGAAGCAAGGACCTGGATCCGCTGAAATGTCTGGCTGAATTCAAACTCAATTTCACGGGACAAATTCTCAAGCACCAGATGCTGTTTTTCCATGATCCGCGTTTCCAGATCCGCTTTTACAAAAGAATAGTAAAACAAGCTGATAAGCAGCAGCGGAATCGTCGACATGGCCACTCCAAACACAAGGACCTTATTCCGGATCGTCTGCGATTGCAAAAAAAAGGTCATCGCTTTCATTGATCCCGGCCTCCTTGCACTTCAGGATGGATCAGCTCTGCTAACTTCAGCAAATCGTCATTATAATTGACTCCAAGTGCATCCTTAGTCTGCTGGTTGATGACAAAACGGATGCCATCCGGCAGTTCCACTGGAAGTTCTCCCGGCTTGTTTCCCTGAAGAATCAAGCTGACAAATCTTGCCGCCTGGTAGCCTTGTGAATGAAAGCTGGATCCGTAGCTTGCCAGGAGCCCCTTTTCCGCTTCAAAATCATATAATCCCATGGCGGGAATTTTTTTCTCTTGAGTCAGCCTGACAATGTCATCTGTGAGCGATTCAATCCTGAAACTGGGCAGAATCAGGATCGCCTCCCCACCCTTAACCGTTTTCCACAATGTATCCAGGCATTCCTTCGAGCTTGCATCGCATGGGGATATCTCGACGCCCAGTGCCTGGGCAGCAATCCTTGTTTCTTTAAGGCTTAATTTACTGACGTCAATCTTGCTATCATAAATAACATGCACCCTTTCAATTTTCTGAACCAGTGATGTCAGCATTTCAAGTCGTTTTCCCGAGATACTGGCATGATAGTTATTGATTCCGGTAAAAAGCCCGCCTGGTGACTTGTAATCCTTTATCAGGCCTAGTTCCTTCGGTGCGGCAACACCAGCAAAAACAACAGGGATTTTAATCTTCCCCTTATCCAGCTTTTCCTTTAGGCGCTGGGATTCGATCGCTCCAAGGGTAACAATTAAATCCGGTTCATTTTTAAGAAGATCATCGACTTGCTTATCAAGCAGCTTTTCATCATCATCCGCATTCTTTACGGTAAAATGGATATCCTTGTCGCTGTAACCTAGATCCTTAAGCCCGTTTTCCAGTCCAGTGAACTTTTCAAGGCGATTTTCCCCGATCATCAGGACCCCAATTTCCGCTGGCCCATCACCCTTGAATCCAAGAAAAGCATATATAATAGCCGAAACGGCAACCGTCGTCAGGAAAAAGAAATACCACTTTGTTTTCACGTTCACCGCCCCCATTTTCCGTATTCACTTCCACTATAACGGAAAAAGCAATGTAGCCATCTTGCAAAAAAGGATAATTTTATGAACATAAAAAACGGTCCCCCTCTATTCGAGGAGAACCTGATTTCTAGTTTTTACTTCTTTTCAACTGCATGTCCGCCGAATTCGTTCCTTAATGCCGCGACAACTTTTCCTGTAAAAGTATCGTCTTCAAGTGAACGGTAGCGCATCATCAGTGAAAGCGCGATGACTGGTGCTGCTGTTTGAAGATCAAGGGCAGTTTCGACTGTCCATTTTCCTTCGCCTGATGAATGCATGACGCCTTTGATGCTTTCAAGCTTTGGCTCTTTGGAGAAAGCATTTTCCATCAGTTCCATCAGCCAACTGCGGATGACGGAACCGTGGTTCCAGACGCGTGACACTTCTTTGTAGTCGTAATCAAACGGGCTCTTCTCAAGGATTTCGAAGCCCTCGGCGATTGCCTGCATCATTCCGTATTCGATACCATTGTGGACCATCTTCAGGAAGTGGCCGCTTCCAACTTTACCAGTGTAAAGATACCCTTTTTCAATTGAGATGTCTTTAAAGATTGGCTCAACATGGGCAAAAACCTCTGCGTCGCCGCCGATCATTGTGCAGGCACCATTGCGTGCGCCTTCCATTCCGCCGCTTGTTCCAACATCTATAAAGTGGATGCCTGAAGCAGACAGCTTTTCTGCACGTCTTAACGTATCCTTATAGTTGGAGTTTCCGCCATCAATCAGGATGTCGCCTTCTTCCAGATATGGTGTGAACTTCTCGATTACCTGGTCGATCAAATCGCCAGCAGGAATCATCAGCCAGATCACGCGCGGCTTTGGCAGCATGTCTGCCATTGCCTTATAATCGGCTGCAATCTCAGCGCCTTCAGATTTGATTTTCTGCATTGCCTCTTCATTTATATCGTTCGCCACAACTTCATGGCCGTTTTCCATCAGGTTCAATACTAAGTTATAGCCCATTTTCCCAAGGCCAACCATTCCTAGTTTCACTTCGATGCACTCCTTTTTATGTAACTCTTTTCGTACAGCTTCGGCATAACGAATAAAGCTTGATGATAATATGATATTATCAAATATTTTTTCATATGTATACAAAAACGGAGAAAATTATTTTCATTCTTCAATATCTTTTAATGGAAATCGCTTCCCTGATTTTCTGCAGATTCCCCAAAGTTTGTTCCTGCCTGCGCACGGATACTGCCACGTGGAGCACATCAATCAGGCTTAACTGGACGAGTCTTGATGCCAGTGCCTCAGATCGAAAAAGTGTTTCGCGTGATGTGGTGTAGAGCACATAATCCGCTTCCTTCGACAATGGCGACTTGTAATGTCCGGTGATTGCGATGGTCGCTGCCCCGTTAGCTTTTGCTATTTTCAATGCTTCTATGACATCTTTATTGCTGCCGCTATGCGAAATGCCGATTGCAGCATGCCCGGGACCAAGCAGCGCAGCGGAAATGATTTGCTGGTGTCCGTCGCTATGGGCATTGCAATGGATGCCTGTCCGCAGGAATTTATGATACGCATCAAGCGCAATCGCTGATGAGCCGCCTGATCCGTAAAAATCAATCCTTGAAGCCTGGACGAGAACCTCGATAATCTTCTCAAGGACTTTGGCATCCAGGAGATTCAGCGTTTCCTTCATCGCCTCGATATGCCCGGCGAACACTTTTTCCGCGAGCGTTACGACCTCATCTTCTTCCTTTATTTCTTCATGGATATTCTTGATTGGTTCAACGAGTTCACTAGCAAGGGCAATCTTGAAGGCTTGATATCCTCTGAATCCAAGGCGTTTGCAAAAGCGGAAAATGGTTGCTTCGGCAACGGAGGCATACTCCGCAAACTCGGTGATCGAAAGGTGGATGATTTCCTCGGTGTTCTTCAATATATAATCTGCGACCGCCTTCTCCTTTGATGAAAGCGATGAGTAGATCGCTTTTATTTTAACGATGACATTTTGTCCATTCAGTTCACTTGCCATTTTTTTGCCCCCTTTTCTGACCACTTTATTTTACCAAAGGATTTTCATCATTATTTAAGAAAGATGAAAATTTTTTTCATGCTTAGCAAAAAGAAAGGACCGAATTTTGGTTCAGCCCCATGCACTAATTAATCTTATTCAGGTAAAAATGAACAACAAAGTGCTTGTTCATTTCGATACAGTTATTAATCCTGATCCGTTAAAATAATCGGACCATCCTTTGTGATCGCGATTGTGTGCTCATACTGCGCAGATAGTGTGCCGTCAACCGTTCTTGCTGTCCACCCGTTTGAGTCCATTTTCGTCGGCCATTCTCCGACATTGACCATCGGTTCGATCGTGAACACCATGCCTTCCTTGAGTCTTGGCCCCTTGCCTGGCAGGCCATAGTGCGGGATATCGGGCTTTTCGTGAATGACAGAGCCGATTCCGTGGCCGATGAATTCGCGCACAACCGAAAAACCTTCCGCTTCAACATAGGATTGGATCGCATGGCCGATATCGCCAACCCGGTTACCCGGTACGGAAGCAGCAATCCCGCGATATAAGGCCTCTCTCGTCACATCCAACAGCTTTTGTGACTGCTCGCTGATTTCCCCTACAGCATAGCTCCAGGCCGAATCGGCAAGGGCACCGTTCAGGTTGACGACCATGTCAATCGTCACGATGTCTCCCTCTGTCAAAGCCTCTTTCCGCGGAAAACCGTGGCAAACCTCATCATTGATGCTTGCACAAGTTGCATATTGATAATTGCGGTAGCCCTTTTGCTCGGGTGTGGCTCCATGCTTTTTTAAGTAATCCTCAACAAACTGGTCAATTTCCCAGGTCGTCACCCCTGGTTTGATGATCTTGCGAAGCTCTTTATGCACAGAAGCAAGCAATTTTCCAGCTTCCTTCATGTTTTCAATCTCTCGAGCTGATTTTAAAACAATCATTCCGTCATCTCCCTGATTCATTTCATCCTCTATATTATCTTATACATAAAATTTCGCAAAATGAACCAATTTAACACAAGGTAAAAGCAATAGCATCACAGAAAAATCACTTTTAACGGTATAATTCTTTATAGGGAGAATCTTATTTTTATAGCGACTTTTTCGTTTTTTAGCGAGTTTTTCATTTATATAGCGAGTTTCTCGTTAATATAGCGACTTTTTCATTTTTATAGCGAGTTTCACCTTTTTATAGCGAATTGGAAATTATCCGCGTTTTTTCCCAGTTTGCACACACAATAAAAAACCCTTCTGCCTCTGCAAAAGGGTTCTTACTATTATTTTTCCAGCACTTTAAGCGCTTCGCGATTAAACGCTGGAATATCCTTCGGTTCTCTGCTTGTCACAAGCTGGTTGCAGCAGACAACGACTTCCTTGTCCTGGTATTTCGCTCCGGCATATTCCATGTCGACACGGATGGACTTATAGCCAGTCGCCCCTCTGCCTTCTAGTGTCTTGGCTGTCAATAACAGCTGCGGGCCATGGCAAATCGCGAATACTGGGTTCTTTTCATCCATGAAATACTTGGCGAATTGGACGAAGCGGTCATCCTCGCGCAGCTGGTCCGGAGAAAAGCCGCCAGGTATGAATAGTGCATCGAAATCTTCCGGCTTGACGTTGTCGATGCTTTCATCAATTTTGACCTCGGCTTTGCCCTGCTTGCCTTTTACCGTCTTCCCTTTTTCCTTTTCAATTGTCATAACCTCATGTCCAGCTTCTGTAAAAGCACGGGAAGGCTCAAGATATTCTACGTCTTCAAATAAATCGGTTATTAAACAGGCGATTTTTTTACCCATATATTCAACATCTCCTTTTATAAATTCTCCACTATTAAATCTTCCCTGTCTGCCGCAGACAAAACATCCGAAAACACTTCCACTTTTTAGAATAAAAAAGTGTAAATAGACCTATCTTAAATCGATAGCAAAAAAATGATTTTATCTTGGCGTAATTCGTCTATAATTTATTTAGGACATCTATAGGGAGAGAAGGAGCACCATGAAATTTGGATATATCAATGTAATGGAAGAAGTGGTTTCCACTCTTGTCAATGTGTTGATGATGAGCCCGGATTACCAGACTTTCTGCAATTGCCAGAAATGCCGGAATGATATCATCGCTATCAGCCTGAACACTCTTCCAAGCCACTATGTCACTACGGAAGACGGCCGCAAGATGGTTTTTGAACAGCTTAACACCCAGGATAACAGGACCTGGATCAATAAACGAATCATCAGCGCCATCCATCTTGTCGGAAAATACCCGAAACACTAATAAAAGCTGCCTAATGACAGCCTGGTCACCCGGGCCTGTCAATGGCAGCTTTTTTTTATATGTTCTGGGTATCCATACGTCGGGCGAAATCCACGAACCGGAACTTGTCGGGGCGGTGCCTTGACTCGGTATACTGGAAAAGGGTCGCATCATCGAAATAAATATAGTTTTTCACGATGACAATCGCATGGAATCCTTCCATATCCAGAAGCTCCAGATCCTCTGCATTTGGTTCCTCAACCGTAAATTCCTTTTTGGCAAAACTAATTTTTTTATCCAGGTCCTGTTCAATATACTCAAAAATCGAATTCTCACATTTCTGGCGTGACAGCCCAGGCACATGCCTTTCGACGATAAAATCCTTATCGAGGATGACTCGTTCTTCATCAATATGCCTGACTCTCTTCACCTTCCAGATCATCTCGTCATTATCAACATTCAATTCTCTGGCAATGTCCCGTCCTGCCTGTTCGAGAAGGAACTCATCCACCGTTGTTTTCGCTTTGCCGCCCATATTTTTAGCCAGTTCTTTAAAACTGATCAACCCGGAGATTGGAAACTGGTGCCTTTTTAAATCGAGCACGAGTGAGCCTTTGCCGCGGATTTTTTGGATGAAGCCATTTTGCGCGAGAAGATTCAGTGCTTTGCGGATGGTTTCGCGCGATGTTTGATACATATCCGCAAATTCATTTTCAGATGGCAAAATTGTTCTGGCAGGATAATGTCCCTCCTGGATTTGTTTGGCGATCTCTTCATAAATCAATAAATACTTTTTCTGCATATCATCACCCGTACCTTGTCTGATTGCTACCATTTTACCTTTTTTTCGATTAAAAGAATATAATGAACTATCCTGTCTGCATTTTATAAAAATTTACCGTAAAACTGCCGATAACTATAGTGACTATTTTTTTCCCAACCTTTTGATAAAAAAAACACCACAAAAATCGAGAAGATTGTTTATAATTGTTCTGTAAGGTGTTCTTAATATGGAACTATTTTATCAGATTTGTTATGATATAACTATAAATAGACAAGGTGTGTGGATACTGTGATTGGTGAACGCGTCAAAAAACTTCGACAAGAAAAAAGAATGTCCCTATCCGAGTTGGCTGAGCAAGCTGGCGTTGCAAAATCCTATTTAAGCTCTTTGGAACGGAACCTGCAAACGAATCCATCCATTCAATTTCTTGAAAAGATCGCTGGAGTCCTGAATGTTCCAGTTGATCAGTTGATCCATGAACAAGTCGATAAGGAGAATATTGATTCTGACTGGGTTAATCTTGTGAAAGAAGCAATGGATTCCGGAATCAGCAAGGACCAGTTCCGTGAATTTCTGGAGTTCAACAAATGGAGACTAAACAATAAATAATTTGTAAGGGACAGCCTGCCCGCTGTCCCTTTTTTTCGCAAAATAAAAAGCACCTCTGTAATGAGCTGCCCGATTATTTGACGATGTTCTATGTATGATTGCTTTATTCCTGTCCGCTTGTCATTAAAAACTTCCTGATTTCCTCTTTATTTATTCCCATCTCCAATGCTTCCATTATTAGCTGCATCCATTCTGTATCCAGTTCTTCGAAAATTACCTGTTCTTTAATCAAGTTCTTCCCCCCAAAATACAGTTAGTATTCCAGGCAGTCCGGCCATCTTAGCACTTTATACCTTAGATCCGTGACTTTGCGTCCTGACTTTTCAACCAGTTTGCCTTTTTCTGATTCTTTTTTCTTAACTCCCAATGTCATTGTACCTTGTTCTATATATTTAACATGTAAGTATTTGTCGGCGATTCCCTGTAAATATCCTTCTTTTTCTTCCAAACAATTACAAAATCATAGGCTAAAACCTTATTTTTCTGAAAATTTAAATCATTTTACTGATGTTTTTTGTCGCATTCTATCTCTAATTGTTGAACTCTTTTTTTAAAATCACCCCCATAAATCTGCTGATGGGCCCTTAGACAGTGAAGTTTGTGGATAAGCAGGCCTTTTCCAGCGATGCTTTATAGCCACTTTTTCAAGGCTGATGGCATTGAAAAACGGGTACCTTGTTAAATCATTGCCGCAAACCGGACATAGCCATTCACCCTGTTCACTGCTGCTAAACGAGGGACGTTTGCATCGATCGCAGTTTTTTCTGTACATGCCATTTGCCTCCTTCACATTGACATTCCAATACTCCATTCGAGTATAGTTCAGAGGAACCATTTTTGAAAAAGTCCATAATAAGGCGAATTTTCTTAAAAAAGAACAAAAATCGTTCTTTTTTAAGAAATATCTCCGATTATCACACTATTTCGTGTTTTTTAAAGAATATAATTGTTCGTTATAATGAATATAGTTGATTATAAGGAGATAACCAGATGAAGGTTGGAGAGAAGATTAAAAGATTGCGATTGGAAAGAAACTATTCTATTACCGAACTTTCTCAAAAAGCGAATGTTTCCAAGTCCTACCTCAGTTATATCGAAAGAGGCATTCAGGAAAATCCATCGCTTCAGGTTTTATCACGACTTGCCCACAATCTGGATACGTCTGTGGAAAACCTGATGGGGCAACAAACAAAAAGGACTGATCCGGTCTCCTTTGATGAGGAATGGATCGGACTTGTTGACGAAGCAATAAAAAATGGGATCAGCAAAGAAGACTTTTCCTATTATCTTGATTTCATGAAATTCAAGAGCCATAGCGAAAAAGAAAAATAACGAGTACTATAGAATACCATTCAAGGCTGCATATTAGACCTACTTTTTCAAACAAAAAAACCAGCCTTAAAGGCTGATTCTTTGTTTACAGAGACTGGCGGCAATCTTCGCTCCCACCCTGGCATTGTTCTTGACAAGCGCGATATTGGCAACAAGGCTCTTTCCTTCCGTAAGTTCTTTAACCTTACCCAGCAGGAACGGAGTCACCTGCTTTCCGCCAATCTGTTTTTCTTTGGCTTCTGAAAGCGCCTTTTCAATCACTCCAGCTATGAAACTCTCTTCCATTGCATCTTCTTCAGGAATCGGGTTGGCAACGACGATTCCGCCATCGAGCCCCAAATCCCATTTGGTTCTGATCATATCTGCGACAGATTCGGGCGTATCAAGGCGGAAGTTGACATTGTATGGGCTTGTCCGTGTATAAAACGCTGGCAGTGAATCGGTGCAATAGCCAACAACAGGTACACCCTGGGTTTCAAGATACTCAAGAGTCAACCCGAGGTCCAGGATTGACTTGGCGCCTGCACACACAACAGCTACATTTGTTTTCGCCAGTTCCTGCAGGTCGGCAGAAATGTCCATCGTTGTCTCCGCTTCACGGTGCACACCGCCAATCCCTCCGGTAACAAATACCTCTATATTTGCCAGTTCTGCGCAAATCATTGTGGCAGCTACTGTTGTTGCTCCATTTTTCCCGGTTGATAAAAGATACGCCATGTCGCGTCTGCTGGCTTTTTCGACAGTGCTGCTCTGGCCCAGGTATTCCAGTTCATCATCCGAGAGGCCGATTTTAATTTTCCCATCGAGAATGGCAATCGTTGCTGGAACTGCCCCATTTTCACGGATAATCTGCTCTACCTCCCTTGCTGTCTGGACATTCTGTGGATAAGGCATCCCATGTGATATAATCGTAGATTCCAGCGCAACGACCGGTTTACCCGTGTTCTTCGCTTCTATTACTTCCTGTGAAAATTCAAGCCACTTTTCCAGCATGCTGTACCTCGCTTATTTAAAGTTTTGTTTAAACGTTTCGAGTAACTGTTTATTATTCAAAATCGGGTTCACCGTTTCGATCGATTGCAATGTAAGAATCGAACAAGCCATCCCAATCTTGCAAGCATCCTCCGTCGGAATTCCATTCAGATGGGCATAGATGATCCCGGCCACGAGCGAATCGCCCGCTCCAGTCACATCGATGACGGAAATTGCTGGCGGAATCAGGACTCCTGCTTCGCCTTTTGCTGTAAAATAGATCAATCCTTTATCACCGCGGCTAATGACAACCTTTTCGACACCTTTATGTATGATGATCTCTGCCGCTCTGAAAAAGTCGCCTTCGTTTTCAATTTTGATGCCGGAAATCGCTTCCGCTTCCTCTCTATTGGCAATCAGCCAGGTAACCCCCCGCAGTTCGCGAGGCAATTTCTTCGCTTTTGGTGATGAAACAGGTGTGATGCAAAGCTGGATGTTTTCCCTGCGGCATCGCTCGATGATCCGCCCCAGCACATCTGCCGGGAAATTGGTATCCAGCATGATGAAATCCGAGGAAGCAAAATAACCCCATTTGCGATCGATGAATTCCGGAGTGATAGAATCATAGATTGACATCTCGGCTAAAGCGATGGTCATTTCCCCATCATGGTCCAGGACTGCCGTATAGGCTCCGGTAGACTGGCCATTGATGACCTCGGACGGAGCGACATCGACGAACGCCCTTGTGTATTCCACCAGCCAGTGGCCTTCATGGTCATCACCAACCACTGTCAGCACACTGACATCATTCCCGAGCCTCCCTAGATTCTCGGCAATATTTCTGGCAACCCCCCCGCATGACTTCGAGCTCTCAGCCGGATTCGAAGTGCCCAGCTCCAGCTCGCCTTTCGCCCATATTTTACGGTCTACATTTGCACCGCCCACACATAGCACTTGACGTCTCTCTGGCAAAATATAGGCTCTCCCCATAATTTTCCCCTTCTTTGTTAAGGAGAAGATATGGCCGGCAACTGCATCACCCGGTACATCCGCCTTCGCGGCAAGATCAATCAGTGAAATGAACGGATCCTCTTTTATCAGTTTTAAAATAAGAGCCTCTATTTCGTTCATGTCGCGCACCCCGCTATTTCCAAAATATTGCTATCAACTAAATCTTAAACCTTTATCCGAATATACTCAACATTATTAAAATTCAATTACATTTCACAGCTTCATAGTTCGTGGTATTCCCCCGCTTTTAAAATTTCTGTCATAAAATCGTCAAAAAAAACCGCTGCATATCACTTTTTCCCCACGGTTTTTTCGCATTTTAATCACAACTCCCTGATAGGATTAAAATCGATCAAAGGAGGAGATTGTATGAAGAAATTTCTTGCTGCCATGATGGCAATTTTATTGACGATAATCGTTTCGGCCTGCGGTGATGACTCTGCCAAAAACAAGCCAATGGATGACCAGGATACCGCGGCGACAGAAATGAACCATGAAGAGGATACAGCCGATGCTCACGCAGACGGCCCACATGAGCCAGGAACGGACGATGTCTGTGCTTTCTGCAATATGAAGGTATATACGGAAGCAGATCCGATGGGTGTTTTCACGGCACAGGCGAAGACCAAAGACGGTGACTATGTGTTCTTCGATGATTCCGGATGCCTTTTGAATACACCTAGACGGGATGAAGTTGAGTTCGAAGAAAAATGGGTGCGTGACTACCTGACTTCAGAATGGATTGATGCAGATGCCGCCATCCCTGTCAAAGCCGATATTAAAACACCGATGAAATATGGCTATGCTTTCTTCAAAGATCAAGAAAGCGCCGAGAAATTCATCGCAGAAAACAGCGATAAAAACGCGATGATGGCTTCATGGGAGCAAATTGATAAGATAGCGAATGAAAGATATATGAAGAAAATGAAGATGAACTCAGACAGCATGAATAAGGATAGCGAAAACCATATGGAAGAAATGAATAAAGATAGCGAAAACCATATGGAAGACATGAATAAAGATAGCGAAAATAATATGATGGACAGCGACAAAGAGGAGAGCGGTCATTGATAAGTTTTTCCTGTAGCTGCCTAAATGCATAGAATGCTAACGCTTCGATAAGAAAGCCTTGATCATACCAAAAAACTCCCGGTACCATATTACCGGGAGTTTTCTTATTCACCATTGCCGTATTGGGCCGGCTGAAGGAATGCTAATTGAAAAATACTTTTTCCAGCGGAAGATAGCTGCCATTATGATTTACTAGCGAATCTACGGTTTTGCAGACCTTCATCTGCCCTTCTTCCATGAAGGCAGCCCGGTCAGCCAGTTCCTCTACAAGACTGAGAATATGGGTAGTAAAGAAGATCGTCTTCCCCTGCCGCTTCTCCTCCTGAATGATTTCCTTAAAACGGAACACCCAAAGTGGATCAAGACCATTGGTCGGTTCGTCGAGAATCCTTAAAGGAACATCCGGGAGCAATGCCTGGGCCAGCGAAAGCCGCTGCTGCATGCCTTTTGAATATTGTTTGATCTGCATATGACGAACTTCAAATAAACCGACCTGGCGAAGTGCTTCATTCACTCTTCCATCACCGATGCCTCTTAATCTCGCAAAAAAAGTCAAAACTTCAAGACCAGTCAATTGTCGCGGGAACAGCATTTCATCTGGCATATACGAAAACAGCTTTTTGAAATCCTGGCTTCGCGGGTCGACTTCACTTCCCTCCAACAAAACCTTCCCATTGGTCGGCTTCATGATACCTGTCAGCATCTTGATCAACGTACTTTTGCCAGCACCATTTCCGCCGCAAAGAGCGAAGATTTCCGGCTTATTGATGGCAAAGCTGATATCAGCAACCTTTTTTGTATCACTGTAATGCTTGGCCAGTGCTTCAATCCTGATCCATTCATCATTCATCTGCAGCACCCCTTTTCAGCCTGCGTACGGAAAAAATCACCGGCAAAACCATCCAGAGCAAGACAGCAAAAATAAACAACATTTTGCCTGTCATGCCATCCGCCCAGATGGTCAAATCATATAATCGCGGTCCGAATACCGAGGCGCCATCAAGCGAAAGGATCGACTGAACCCTGATCAGTTCTACAGGGTTCAGGAAAATCGACACTGTCAGCATCGGCAGCAACCATTGCTTCAATAAAAGCAGGCTCAAACCCATAATGATGAATTCATAGAACAGGACCAGGAATGCCCAGACAATCAAACTGATGCCGAGCGCCTGAAATCTTGATTTGGCAATGATCCCGATCACCATCGCCAGTGACAGAAAAATCGCCGCTAGCAATAAGGAATAGAGATAAAATAATATCAGCAGCGATACAGAAACCCCTGCGCCTAAAAAGTAAATCACCAGCAGGGCTGTACCATATCCAAATGTCAGTACCGACCAGACGGCGACAAACAACCCTGCATATTTTCCGAGGATCACACTCCATGGTGTAACAGGATACGTCAGCAGCAGCATCAGCCCCCGGTCCTCCTTTTCACCCGACAGGAACAGGCTCCCGATCAAAAGCGAAAGCAGGGGGATCAGCAATAAATTAATATTCAGGAGGCTCGCTGTCATCCTATTGAAGCCATCAAAACCCGAGCCACCGGTATTCCCGAGGAACGCAACCATGACAGCAAGTGATGAGAACAGCAAGCCAAAGCCTGCGAGCCAGTGGCTTCTCATCAACAAGGTCATCTGCTGCCTGGCAATATGCATCATTGCTCCCAGCTCCACTCATGTTTTTTTAATAGCTTATAATCAAGCACTTCTCCCATGCCCTGTTCTTTTACATATTGTTCAGCACCCTCTTTGTCCTTGAAGCTGACCACTCCATTAGCCATCGGGGTCCAGAAATCAGGATGGTACGCATGGAAAGCTTTTTCAAGTTCGACCCAATCACCCGTGTCAACATCTCGAACGTATTTTTTTGCAGCCTTTTCATCCTGAAGATCCGTTTCCCTCTCAAGAAACTCATCCATACAGCCAAGATCATCAAATTTATATATTTCACCATCAGCGGTAACGACCTCAGTGGCATAGTGTTCATGGGCAATACCCATATTGCAGACCTCACATACATCAATTTCAGGGTTGATTTCTTCCGGTTCCATCGCATTATTGCTGCAGCCGGCAGCTGTTGCAGAAAACAGCAGTAATAAACCAAGCTTCTTGATCATCTGAAATTCCTTCCTTTCACAATGGCAAATAGCGATATCACAATAAATACGATTCCAATCACTCCAGACCTCCAGTGGTCCCTATTCTGCTGTGCAGCAGAAGGTTGGATTTCTGCCGGTTCTATCAGCGGACGCGCATCATAAACCTCTGCCGATCCAAAGCTTGGAAATAAGGATTCCGCCTTTGTCCACAGCTTCACAGACGGACTTTCAAAAAAGAATTGCCAGTACGGTTGTTTGCGCAGAATGCGGTCGTATAAAGAGCCAGCTTTGTAGGCCTCTTCACCAATACCATCGCCCGAAAGGTCAAAACTGCTGTAATCATCCCAGTAGTTTCCCTTCAATCCATCATCAAGCCTCATGTCTTCCCCCGAAATCTTGGACTGGACAACATTGCCGATAAAATTGTTTTCAGCAAAAAGATTCTCTTTGTTTTCCCCCACGAATTCAAGCCCAACCTGGTTGGCTCCAATCAGGTTCTTGTTGATCGATAGATTCACTCCGTTTTCCAATGACAGCCCCGTGCTGTTCCGCAACATTTCATTGCGCTCAACCAGGACATTCCTCGTTTCATAAATGAGTATGCCAAAACCCCGGACATGAAAGTGATCGGTTACCCTGTTCTCAAGGAAGGTGATATTTGCTGAATCCATTACCATGAACCCTGTCACATTCTTTTCGATATGGTTCCTCTCTGCAGAAATGTCTTCACTGAACATGAAGTGCATTCCATATCGTGACTCACTGACATGGTTTCCTGTTACTTTGATATGTTCCGTAAAGTCATAATAAATTCCATCCTGGACAGCGGCAATTTCATTCTTTTTCAGCAAATGGCCGCCACCCTTGAACATGTGGATCCCGTTTCCACGCTTCGAAAAATGGGATTCATAACTGGTTATGCTGTTTTCCAGCACCTGATTATCCCTGCTGTTCGTGATGTAAATTCCGTTATGGACATCTTTCAATATATTGTTTTCAATGATATTTCCGTCAGCTTTCTGAATGAAAATCCCGCTGTCCTCCTGGCCTGAACCGCAATTTTGAATCATCAGTCCTTTAACGGTGACACCAGGTGCGGCGATTTCAATGACATTGCCCTTTCCCCCGCCATCAATTATTGCTCCTTGTTCTCCTATCAAGGTCATTCGCTTATTGATCACGATATTTTCCTTATAGGTACCAGGAAAAATTGTGAGGGTATCTCCTGCTTCAGCCTGGTCAATCGCACTTTGGATCGATAGGCCATCCTCCACTTTAAGATCCTTGGCGCTGGCAGCATCAGGCACAAGCCAAAGTAGCAAAAATATGATAAACCAAATTGGCCATGGCAGCCTGTGCATACTGCCTCCCCCCTCCCGGAAAAGTTTCTCATTTAAAACTAGCAAATAAATGTGATGAAATCTTGAAATATATGTTGGGAAACGTTGAAGTCTCTATCGAGTTTTTTAGGGGTGATTATTGAGCAAATACAGATTCAGATGTTTATTTTCAGAATTATCTAAAATTAGTTATGTCTATTTTGTGACAATTACAATATAATGTAAGTAATATGTATATCTGATTAATCCAGGAGGTTATGAACATGACGATAGTTCATATACTGAACTTCTCCATTCCGATTGTCATGATGCTTGTGATTGGCGTCGCAGTCGATAAGATGTGCCAGCCAGATCCACCAGGCAAGGAAGCCGAGTAATGAAAGGTCCGGCTTCTTTTTTTATTGGATTTTCCGTTTGTTTTCCAATTCGCTATAAAAATCAAATTTTCGCTATATAAAATGGATTTTCGCTATAATAATTATTTTTTCGCTATAAAACATAAATTTTCGCTATAAAACCTTCTGTTCGGATAAGTCGTATCCCTATAAAACGCAAAAAGAGCAAGATTCTCGATTGAATCTTGCTCTTTTTACTAGTTTTCGATTGCAGGTGGAGTTGTTTTTACAAAAATTCGGTTGCCCTGGACGAAAAACAGGATACTGCCAAGCACAGCCAGGGAGATGAACATAAATAAGATGGTCCCGCCTGTTTCTTTCAATAAGTATCCTCCCGCAATCGGTCCAAGGAAATGGCCGATTTTCCGGAATTGTGCCGCTCCGAAATATGTCCCCCTCAGTTCATCCGTTGCCAGCTGATCGACCAGATAACTGCTTGATGGGAAGATGAGTATCTCTCCAACTGTTATGAAGACAATTGCCGTGATGCCAGTGAACCAGCCGGATACAAAGCCAAATGTCAGCATTCCCAATGACAGGAAGACCGCACCGGCCATCATCACCTGCATCGTTTTGAATCTTTCCGCGAAGTGGCTGATTGGCATTTGCAGCAGGACGACCAGGACTGCATTGATGGAAAGCATCACGGAATACACAAATACTCCGTTCGCAATGGACGATTCTAGATATTGCGGTACATTGGATTCCATCTGCGAATACCCGAAGTTAATGATGATGGTTCCCAATATTAAATATCTCAATGCCTTATCTTTGCCGATGATTTTTAATGAACTGGCTATCGTCACCTTGCTTGCCCCTTCACCTGCCGGGTTGCCCAAATCAAATTTTTTCATCATCAGTGCAAGGATCAATACATAAATGAAATACATGATCCCCGTCACCATGAAAGCTGATTTAGCTGAAACCACAGCCAGATAGGCACCAAGCAATGGACCGACAGATGCTCCAATATTGATGGCCGTATATCTGAGTGAAAAGGCCCTCATCCGCTTGCGTTTTTCCGTCAAATCGGCAATCAGTGCCTGGCCGGTCGGTTCAAAAAATGACCCGCTCAAGCCATTCAATGCGTTCAGGATGATGAACCAGCCCGGTGTATCAGCAATCATGAAGCCAAAATAGACAAGCGACATCGCGAACAATGAACCGATCATTACCGGCTTACGGCCATATCTGTCTGACAAATGGCCGCCCAGAAAGCCCCCGATTACACCAGACAATGGACTGATCCCAATTGTCAATCCAATCAATACAGGATGCAAATCCAGATTCCGAGATAGGTAGATGGCCAGGAACGGCAGGGTTGCGAACGCAGACCCCCTTGCAAGGACAGTCCCCCCCAGCAGTACCCATACAATCGGGTGAAATTGGCGGTAATAGTTTTTTAGTTTATTCATTTCTTTTTACCTCGGAAAGTTAGATTCCTAAATCATAGCAAATATCCAATATTATGAAAATACCCCCTAAATAAAAAACCGCCGCCATTTTGTCTGGCAGCGGTTTTGTTTATTGACCCGGATTATTGCTTGTACGCGGAAGGATTAGGATTTCTACCCGGCGGTTCCTTGCCTTGCCTTCTGCTGTGTCATTCGTCGCGACTGGCTGGAACTCACCAAATCCTTTTGCGCTGAACCAGCGAGGGTCAAGCTGTTCATTCTTCAAAATGATTTTCATGAATTCCACAGCCCTCATGACGCTCAGTTCCCAGTTCGATTCATATCTCGCGGTCCTGATTGGCACATTATCTGTGTGCCCGCTGATAATGATATTCCGAGGCGGCTCCATGATCAGCAGGTCCGCGATTTCATTTGCGATATTGATATCTGATGAACGGACCTCTGCCCTTCCCGACTGAAACAGGACATTGTCACGGATCGTCAGCAGCAGTCCTTCATCCGTCAGTTTCGTATTCAGCTTGTCTGTCAGCTTTTTCTCATCTATATAGGAGTTGACCTTCTGCTGGAGAGCCATGAGCTCCATCTGGTCTTTGGCTGCATCAGCCTTGTCTTCATCATTCTTTTCAACATCTTCCTTACGTTCGTCAGGCGACTCCATCTGTCCTTCCGGCATCGGACTCTGGAATTCGAACACACCGGTTCCTCCAGAAAATACATCATTGAAGGCCTTGGAAAGTTGCTGGAACTTGACGGCATCAACCGAACTCATCGCGAACAGGACGATGAACAATGCAAGCAGGAGCGTAAGCAGGTCCGCATACGGGATCAGCCAGGACTCATCCATATGTTCCTCGTGATGCTTCTTCTTCCTTTTCCTACTCATCCTTCGTCACGTCGCTTTCTTCGAGGATCAGTTTCCGTTCGCCAGCTGGCAGATAGGAAGCAAGCTTCTGCTCGATCACCCTCGGCGCTTCGCCTTCAAGGATTGATAGAATGCCTTCAATCATCATGTATTTCACTTGTGCTTCCTGTTTTGATTTGCGCTTTAACTTATTGGCGAATGGGTGCCATAACACATAACCAGTGAAAATCCCCAATAACGTCGCCACGAACGCAGCACTGATCGCCCTTCCAAGCTCATCGGTATTGTCCATATGGCTCAGTGCGGCAATCAGACCAACTACAGCACCTAGAACCCCGAGAGTCGGCGCATACGTACCTGCCTGGGTGAAAATGGCCGCACCTGACAAGTGGCGTTCCTCCATCGCTTCAACCTCTTCTGTTAAAACGTCCCTGATGTAGTCAGCACTCTGTCCATCCACAGCAAGCGATAGGCCATTTTTCAAAAATTCATCATCGATTTCACTTGTTTTCGCTTCGAGCGCCAGCAAGCCTTCCTTTCTGGCAAGCTGTGCCCATTCAGAAAACAGGCGGATCAATGACGGCAAATCTGCACTTTCCTGTTCCTTAAACAGGATTTTAAACAACTTGGGCACTTTCTTCAGTTCTCCTGCCGGAAAGGCGATAGATACCGCCGCAACAGTACCCACGATTATGATTAAGAAAGCTGCCGGATTCACGAGCGCATTGACACTTACACCCTTCAACACCATCCCGACTCCGACTGCAATGATGGCTAATATGACACCAATGATCGACGACTTATCCATGTACGACTCCCCTGTCTGCTTTACTTCTATTTCTGTCTCTAGTTTTTAACTGTCATAATATCTCTTTTTATTTCGACCTATTTTTAAAAATCTTAAGTGATTTAGCAATCAAAAATAAATTTTAGCCAAGCAATTAAGATTGTGAATTTCTATGCCGATATAACTTAAGCAAAGACAATTGATTAGTTGAGGAGGATTTTACGTGGAGGCTATTGAAAATCTCCGCAGGCAGGATACAAGAAAGAAGAACGTCTTGATGCTAAGCACTTATTCGGTATCCTTGATTGCGACTGCTGCCTATACACTGATTGAAAAAGAACCATTCATTAAAACGATGGTATATGTAAGTGAATTATCATTTTTCATCCTGTTTTTCCTGATTTTCCAGCTATGGCTTAAGAAAGAGGCTCTTTTCCCTTATGCCGCATTTGCTGCTATTTTCGCCCACCATTTCATCTATATCGGAATGTTTGGCGGCAACGGGGCATTCTTGCTGGTGCTGATCTTCCTGGCCGTCTTCTCCGCCATCCATTTCAACTTGAAAATCTTTATTACCGGTTATAGCCTGGGTTTGGTGGCCGTAATCATGAACACCTTGCTGGCCACAGAAAACCAGGACTTTCTAAGCACCACCTTCGCGGCCATCCTGCTCTGTTATATTTTAATGGGTGCGGTATTGTTCGTGTTGATCCGCTTAAACAGGAATTCCTTTCACTCTCTGGAAGCCTTTCTCGCGGAATCTGAAAATGAAAAAGCACGGAAAGAACAGCACAGTGCCCTGCTTCATAGCGAGCTGCTCGTCGTAACGGAGAGTCTGGGTAAAATCAATGAACAAATCCAGACCCATCTGTCATCACAAACAGAAATGAAAATCGCCGTAAATGAAATTTCTGCCGGAAGCCAGGTCCAGACAGAACAAATCAATCAAATTTCTGAGAATGCCGAAATGACAAAGCAAAGAATGGATGAAATGTCCGAAATGTCTGTCTTGCTTTCAGATAATACTTTACAGGCTGCCAAAGCGACAGAAAGCGGTTCTGGAAAAATAAGCGAGCTGCAGGGTGATATGAAAGAGCTTGCCGCTTCTATTTCCGAATTGAGCCAGACATTCTCGATGCTGACGAAGAAAATCGAAGAAACGAATGGATTCATCGTCAACATCCGTAACATCACCGATCAGACGAATCTCCTTGCACTCAATGCTTCGATTGAAGCGGCACGTGCTGGCGAGGCTGGCAAAGGCTTCTCCGTCGTGGCCAATGAAATTCGCAAGCTGGCGGAAATGACGAAAGAAACTGCCATCCAGATTACCGAAAACCTAACTTCCGTGAATGAAACAAACTCAGCAGCACTGGAAAAAATGAATGACAGCAGTGAAAAGCTGGCAGAAAGCCGCACCGCTGTCGAGGAAGTATCAGGTTTCTTCGCAGATGTGAGTTGTACATTGCAAGTTCTGACAAATCAATTCAGTCAATTCGAATTGATGGTTGGCGATGTCCAGAATCAGACAGGCGATGTCGAAGCATCGACACGTGAGCTGGCTGCAATCATCGAGCAGGCAACTGCCGGTCTTGAAGAAATGAATGCAACCATCGAAACACTGAACGATGACAACCAGACAATTGCCGCCTACGTCAGCCAGACGGCCGCTGCAGCTGAAAAAATCGAGAAACTTGGTGCGTAAGAGCATTAGATCCAGTGCATCAAGATTACACAATGAAAAATAACCTTTAATAACAAAAATGGCCAGGCTGGATTTCTCCGCCTGGCCATTTACTTATAATAGTTTCTTTTCTATTTTCTGCTCGTAATTCTTAAACAATGAGGAATTTGTCCTGGCACCCCTGCTGGACATGATTTTATTGTACTTCAGCAGCTTGGCGCTGAGTTCCTGGTTCAGCCTGTTTTTCTCTTCCGGATTTTCACAGGTTCGGATCAGGTCCTCGATTGTCATCACTTCCTGCCTGAGCCTCTGTTCTTCTGGTGAAAAACCAGCGTTTTTCAGCATCTTGTACGCCATTCTAAGATTTTCCGGCACAGCTGATAAATCTTCCAGATTCAACGGTTTCCCGTAGCCTGGCAGGTTTTCAAACTCTCCATCCTTATAAGCACGCTTGATACGATCCTCCGAAACCACCATTGAAAAATCCATCTGAACCACTCCAGTCCATTAAATTCAACATTACTACTATTAGTATATAACTTTTATCCATTTTTTTCTAATTTAAGTATTTGGAAATAAGATTTTATCGCGTTAAAGGTTTAGAGAGTCAGCAAGCAGGCTATTAAATAGTTAAAAAATTACATATCAAGGGAGTGTTCATTAAATGAATTTTGGGGGAATTGCTTTCACTCTAATTTCGGCTGCCTTTTTCATGGGTCTGGTAGCCTGGTATTCCTACATAAAAACGAAAGGTGAGGTTAGTGATTCAGCAGGTTATTTCCTCGCTGGACGCGGACTGACCGGCGGTTTCATTGCCGGTTCCCTCCTGCTTACCAATCTATCAGCTGAACAGCTGGTCGGATTAAATGGCCAGGCTTACCGCACCAACCTGTCAAACATGGCGTGGGAGGTTACAGCTGCTTTTGCAATCATAATCATGGCCACCTACCTTCTGCCAAAATACCTCGGGGGCAACTTCACTACCCTTCCCGAGTTTCTGAGCAAGCGGTTTGATGAAGGCGTGAGACAATACACTGTCCTCCTGTTCATGCTCGGCTACATACTCGTGACGGCACCTTCCATGCTTTATTCTGGTGCACTCGCTGTCCTGCAGCTTTTCAATGTCCCTGAACTGTTTGGCATTTCTTACGTAGCATCCGTTTGGATTGTCATCTGGATCATCGGCATCATAG
Source organism: Bacillus sp. ISL-35 (assembly GCF_018613355.1). NCBI lineage: Bacteria > Bacillati > Bacillota > Bacilli > Caryophanales > Bacillaceae > Bacillus > Bacillus sp. ISL-35. The sequence continues at coordinate 149,283 of NZ_JAGGQK010000007.1, forward strand.
GCGCCATCTATGCGATTTTCGGCGGACTCAAAGCAGTAGCGGTTTCGGATACTTTAAATGGTGTCGGCTTGATCATCATCGGGCTGCTCGTTCCGATCCTTGGGTTGATTGCATTGGGGGACGGCAGTATCGGCGATGGCATGAAACAAATCGCAACTACGGACACCGAAAAAATGAACTCAATCGGGACTAAACAGGATTCCGTGCCTTTTGGGACCATTTTTACCGGCATGATTTTTGCCAATCTGTTCTACTGGGCCTCAAACCAATATGTCATCCAGAGAACCCTTGGCGCAAAGAGCCTCGCTGAGGGACAGAAGGGTGTCTTAATCTCCGGATTTTACAAGCTGCTTGTGCCGTTGACCATGATGATTCCCGGAGTAATTGCTTTCCACATGTATGGAGGCGGACTGAAATCGGTGGATCTCGCCTATCCGACATTGATTTCCGATGTCCTGCCGAAATGGATGTCAGGCTTTTTCCTGGCCGTCCTCCTTGGTGCCGTCCTGAGCTCGTTCAATTCATTATTGAACAGTGCGGCAACGATGTTCGCGCTCGATATCTATAAAGCGCGCTTTAATCGGGATGCAGATGACGCCAAATTAATTTCCGTAAGCAAAATCGCCGGCACGCTGCTGGCAGTCATTTCATTATGTATTGCACCATTATTGATGAACGCGCCTGAAGGCTTATGGGACCTGATCAGGAGATTCACAGGCTTTTTCAATATCCCGATCATCGCCATCCTGCTTGTCGGCATCTTCTCAAAACGAATACCGGCACTGGCAGCAAAAGTCGTGATCATTTTCCATGTCATCACCTACTATATGCTTGTCTGGGGAACCCAGCATCTGTTCGATTATGCTGTTCCAATCCACTTCATTCATATATACGCAATTCTGTTCGTGGCTGAAGTCGCCATCATGGTCGGAATTGGAATCTGGAAGCCAAGAGTGACACCATATACCTTCCACTCAGAAGCAGCCGTTGACATGGTACCATGGAAATACACATTGCCAGTATCCGTGATCCTGCTTGCATTCGTTGCCGTCACTTACGTTGTGTTTTCCCCGATCGGATTAGCGTACGACGGCGGTTATGTATCCACCGCATTTTGGCCGATCATTGCAGGTATCGTCGCAGTCACAGCCATTCTATCCTTTGCTGCCATAAAAAAATGGAACAGATCTTATGCCAGCTACCTGCAACAAGAAAATACGGTGATTGAAAGAGAGATCAGTACCAACGCAAATTTGAAAACTACGATTACGGACTTATCATAAACACGGGACCTATTAGAGTGAATCTAATAGGTCCTTTTTATGCTGTTTTCACCGTTATATCCTCGGTTCATTTTATTGCACATTTTGGGGCTGGGGTTTATTTGAGTTGACTAGGAAACTGCTTTTATTAGACATTTTGGAGCGGAGCTTTGTCTGAAATGTCCAGGAAACCGTTTTTATTAGACAGTTCGGAGTGGAACCGTGTCTGAAATGTCCAAGAAACTGCTTTTACTAGACATTTTAGTCTGGAGCTTTGTTCGAAATGTCCAGGAAACTGCTTTTATTAGACAGTTCGGAGTGGAACCGTGTCTGAAATGTCCAAGAAACTGCTTTTACTAGACATTTTAGTCTGGAACTTTGTTCGAAATGTCCAGGAAACTCTCTTTAATCCTAAACCCATGAATCCCTTCTTAGATCACTTCCCTCAAAGAGAAGGCGTCTGGTTAACCCAGACGCCTCCATTATTGGTATCCTTTTGCATTCTCTTTGATGATTTTATCTTTGAACAATGTGTAGCTCCATGATTGGTAGGCAAGGATGATTGGCACGAAGATGATTGCGACGATGAACATGATTGTCAGGTTGAGTTTGCTTCCTGCGGCGTCAAATAGACTGACACTGTAGGAGCTGTCAATTCTTGATGGCAGCATGTTCGGGAACATCCCGATGAATCCGAACGCCATTTTTGTGAATATGGTTACGCACACTGAAGTGAACGCATAGCCGATTTTCTTTTTAAAGATAAAGTAAGCCGAAGCAATCATCGCGGCCAATGCGAGAATCGGCACGATCCAAAGGACTGGATGCTCTGTGTAGTTATCCAGCAATGGCGTCCGGTTCACCGTTGCCAGGAAGAAAAGTGACAACATTGCTGGCGCCACTCCTGCCAACACTCGCGAAATCCTGTAAGCCCGCACTGCGGTTTGTCCTGATGTTTTTAATTGAATCCATAATGATCCAGATAAAAGGAACAGAGAAACAAACAGTAATCCTCCTAAAATCCCGTATCCGTTGAGAAGGCTGAACAGATTCCCTTCGTAGCCATTTGCTCCGATCATCAGTCCGCGATACAAATTGGCAAAGGTCACCCCAAACAAGAAAGCGATCAGGAAGCTTCCGGCAAAAAAGCTCCATTTACAGGCTACCTGCCATATCGGGTTGTCATCCTTATGCATGAATTCGAGCCCGACCGCCCTGATGAACAAAGCAATCAATACAAGGAACAACGGAGTGTACAAAAAGCTGAACATGTCCGCATAGACGGCCGGGAATGCCGCGAAGGTCGCACCTCCGGCGGTAATCAGCCAGACCTCATTCCCGCCCCAGAACGGTCCGACTGCTTCCTGGAGCTGGTTTCGTTCCTGGCGGTTTTTCGCAGTGAAAGGCAATAGCATCCCTGTTCCGAGCGTGTATCCGTCAAGAATGAAATAAACGGTCCAGATCAAGCCCCAAAGCCCGAACCAGATAATCGCAAGTGTATCATGAGACATGCTTCACGCCTCCTTCAAGACCAAATTGGACCTCTGATTCCGGTCCTTTTTTTGCGTATTTTATGATCAAATAGACATCCGCGATCAGCAGAACGGTGTAGAAAATGACGAGCGCTGCCAGCGAAAAGACGACTTGCGATACAGCAATAGGAGACACTCCTTCTGATGTCTTCATCAATCCATAAACCACCCATGGCTGTCGTCCTGCTTCTGCCACCATCCAGCCAGCATTGATTGCAAGGTATGGAAGAAGCACGGAGTAAAGGACAAGTTTCAAATATCTCGGTGAGTTCTCCAGTTTATTTTTCCGGTACAAATACAATCCGTACCACGATACAGCAAGGAAAAAGACGCCGAGCGCGACCATCACCCTGAAGGCGTAAAATACCAGTTCAACATTTGGCCGTTCATCCTTCGCTATATCATTAAGTCCTGTTACCTCGCCATCGAAGGAATTCGTGTAAAAAAAGCTGCCAAGCTTAGGAATGCTGATTGCTTCGAAAGCATTCCTCTCATTTTCCTGATCAGGAATCTGGATGAGATGGAATGGCATGGCCTTCTGGGTTTCCCAGACTGCTTCCATCGCCGCTCCTTTGGCCGGCTGCATTTGAGCTGCGAATACCCCGGATTGATGGCCGATGAATGGAGTCAGCGTCGCAGAGAAAAGTGCCATTGCCAGCCCGTATTTGAAAGATTTTTTATAAAATGCTGTTTCATTTTTCCTCAGTAGATGATAGGCACTAATGGCCATCATGAAAAATGCGCCGACAATGTAGGCACTGACGACTGTATGTACGAACATATACCATGCATAAGGATTGGTGACGAGCTCTGCGAAGCTGTTCAGCTCTACACGGCCATTTTTCAGGACATAGCCGACCGGATTTTGCATGAAACCATTTGCCGTGATGATCCAGAGTGCGGAGAGATTCGTGCCGAGCGCAACCATCCAAATTGAGATCGCCCTCATCTTCGGCGAAAACTTATCCTTGCCGAACAGCCAGATGCCCATGAAGGTCGATTCAAGGAAAAAAGCAACCAGTGCTTCAATCGCGAGCGGTGAACCGAAAATATCCCCCATGTACTTCGAATACTCAGACCAGTTCGTCCCAAATTGGAACTCCATCGTAATGCCCGTGATGACCCCAAGAACAAAGTTGATTGCGAACAGCCTTCCCCAATAATCCGCCATCCGTTTATAGGTCTGGTCAAGGGTACGGGCATACTTCGTCTCCATGATGGCAACAAGAATGACAAGCCCAAGCGTCAGCGGCACAAACAAGAAATGATAAAACACGGTGACAGCAAACTGGATCCGGCTTAAAATCAAGACCTCATCCATTTTTGGTTCCTCCCAAGTTTTTAGTTTGTGAAAAAGTTAACATACTCATAATTCTATTTTAAAAAAACTTTGTGAGTGATATTGAAGATTTTTGTAGATATTTTGTGACATTTTCCCTGTATTTTGTGATGCGCGTCACAGACATAAAAAAACAGGCCCTTTATCAAGGACCTAAACTCATTAAATATTCCCGATATTCGATGGACTTGTACTGACTCCCTGCTGACCGGGCACCCAGTTCGCCGGTACCCCTTTTCCTGTTTGCTTCGCATATTGCAGAGCCTGAAGAATCCTCAGATGTTCCGGGAGATTCCTCCCCACGTTTCCTGGATAAGTCAACTTGGCTCTAATAATACCCTCGGGATCAATGAATACCGAAGTCCTGAAGCAGGCACCTGTCGTTTCATCTAGCACCCTATAGGCACGGCTGATGACCTGTGTCCTGTCACTAACCATAGGGAATGTCACATTTTTCAGTGATGGTGAGGTTTCTTTAAAGACGCGATGGCTGTAAACACTGTCCGTGCTGATGGACATCAGTTCTGCACCCATCGCCTTTATATATGGATAAATAGCGGCGACCGCCGCCAGCTCTGTCGGTCAGACAAAGGTGAAATCGCTCGGATAGAAAAATAAAATGACCCAATTTCCCCGATAATCCTCGAGATTGATTTTCTTGATATCACCATTGATAACGGCTTCTGCAGTAAATAATGGTGCCTGGTCGTCACGGTTCGCACAAAAAACAGTCGGGCATTGCACTATATCTTTGGCATACAATTTTTCTTCCATACCAGCGCCCTCCTTTCGTAAAATTTCTATCTATACAATCATATGCTGTTCATTTTTTATATTTCAGGTTCCCTCAGGAAAAACTACATGAGACAAGAAAGGAGGGTTCACGAATGAGCAGAGGAAAAGAGTTCAACCATAAGAAAAAAGGCCATCCAGGAGACTTGCCTGCAGGTGCACTAAAAGCAAAACGTCCTGAAACCGAAGCACAGGAAGACGAGGAATTCCTGGTTGTCCAAGAAGCTTTCAAAAATCGGATTGAGGAAGATGAAGTATAGCTTATTCTGGAACCTGGCGATCGCCGGGTTCTTTTTTTGAAACTTTTTCCACATGAACATCGTATAGTTATCTATACACAATCTTTTCACACTCAGCACATTAAATTTGGGGAGGAATAAACATGATCGTAAGCACTACATCGACACTGCAAGGCAAGGAAGTAGAACAATACATGGGGGTTGTTTCCGGAGAAGCAATAATGGGCGCGAATGTCGTGCGCGACTTTTTGGCAAGTGTCACCGATGTGATCGGCGGCAGGAGTTCCGCTTATGAAAACAAGCTTGCTGAAGGCCGTGAGATCGCGCTTCGCGAAATGGAGGACAAAGCCCGGCGCCTGGGTGCGAATGCGATTATCGGCGTAGACCTTGATTTTGAGACATTGCGTGAAGGCATGATGATGTGCATCGCGACAGGAACTGCTGTCAGGATAAAGGAATAAGGTAGCAATTTTAATTCAGAAATATAGCTAATAGGACCAGGCAGGCGCCTGGTCCTTTTTATTTTTTAAAATTGGCGATGACCAGGCCATTTCCGACTACTGAGTCTCCTTGGCGCACAAAACCCAGTTTTTCATAAAGCTTAATCGCAGGCGTATTGGCTGCCCCGGTTGATACAATGATTTCATGGCATTCCTGCCGTTCAACCTCGGCCAGCAGCTTCCCTGCTATACCCCTGCGAAAAAAATCAGGATGGACCATCATCCGATGAATATCAAGCACTTCCCCTGACTTTTTATAGGAAACCGCCCCGGCCAGCACTCCTTCTATAAAATAGCCTATAAAGGTTTCGCCACAATTTTGCAGCTGTTCGAATGTTTCTTTCAACGGCGGGATTTCATCCGTGCCAATCAGGTCCGCTTCAATTCTGTATGACTTTTTCTGAAGATCAAGCACTTCAGCCGCTGCCATCACATTATTCAGTTCAATTTCCCTGATGACTGGCATGATTCCATAACCCTTTATTTTGTTTAAAATCAATTCCGGCCTTCCCTGGAGTGAAGGAAGTTTGTCCAATGCAAAAAAGCGCAGCTCCTTGCTTTCGCCATCGAGCATTTGCAGCTCTCCGTCCCAATCGGTGCAAGCATACAAACCAATCGCGTTATAAATTTCGTCGCCATTTGGATATTGAAAGTAATATTCCTCACCAGCAATTACATCCAATAACTTCAATGAATTCAGGCTCAGACCCGTTTCCTCATACAGTTCTCTGCAAGCTGTCTCTTCAAAACTCTCCCCAGGTTCCATCGCACCCCCGGGAATCCCCCACCTGCCCGTATCAGCTCGAAGCTGCAGCAGCACCTCATACTCTTTATTAAAAACAAGCACCGCAGAACCTGTCAGGATGAATGGCCGGCTGCCAATCAAGGCGCGGATTTCTCTAATATAATCGCTCATGGTCTCCTCCATTACAAAAAATCTCCTTTTTCCATTATACTAAGTAAAGCATAAGCAAAACTGTTTTGTTTTGAAAGGAGCAATCATGAAATCATTAGTCCTTGCAGAAAAACCAAGCGTAGCCCGCGAACTTGCGCGTGTGCTTGGCTGCAATAAAACGCATAAAAGTTATTTCGAAGGAAATCAATACATCGTCACCTGGGCACTCGGCCACTTGATCGAATTAAAAATGCCGGAGAACTACGATCCGAAGTATAAGGTCTGGAAGCTCGAAGAACTCCCAATCATCCCTGAAAAAATGGGGCTGAAGGTCATCAAGCAGACGAGCCATCAATACAAGGCAATTGAACATCTTGCTGAGCGCAAGGATATCGGGGAATTCATCATCGCGACCGATGCCGGACGTGAAGGTGAACTTGTGGCAAGATGGATCCTTCAGCGCATCAACTGGCGGAAGCCGATCAAGCGCTTGTGGATATCTTCCCAGACGGACCGCGCTATCAAGGAAGGTTTTAAAAACCTGAAACCCGGTAAGCAATATGAGGACTTGTACGAGTCGGCTGTCTGCCGTGCCGAGGCTGACTGGCTGATCGGACTGAATGTTTCACGGGCACTGACCACTAAGTATAAGGATCCTTTATCAGCTGGCCGCGTCCAGACTCCGACACTCGCAATGGTCCTTGAACGTGAGGATGAAATCAATAAATTCGTCCCTAAGGATTACTGGACCATCCAGGCAAAGGTTGGATCACTCAATGCTGAGTGGGACCATAAAGGCGAAAAGCGGATTTTTTCCCAGGAAAAAGCAGAGCAGATTAAACAGAAGCTATCCAATAAAAAAGCAGTGCTGAAGTCACTTGACCGCAAACAGAAGTCCGAACCGCAGCCGATGCCATATGACCTGACGGAATTGCAGCGTGACGCCAATAAACGCTTTGGCTTCTCAGCAAAGAAAACTTCCAATGTGCTTCAGGGTTTGTATGAACAGCACAAGCTCGTCACCTACCCGAGGACAGACTCACGTTATTTGACGACCGACATGGAAGCAACGATGCTCGACCGCCTTCAGGGAATCATGTCAGGTTACCGGGATGAAGCGAAACCGGCAGTCGCCCAAAAAGGCAAAGTTCAGGCACGCCGTGTGTTCAATAACGAAAAAGTCACCGACCACCACGCCATCATCCCGACGGAGGAACGGCTTCATCTGGCAGACTTATCACCAGATGAACGGAAGCTGTACGATTTAATTGTCCGCCGGTTCCTGGCTTTATTTTACCCGGCCTACCAATACGAAGTTGTGCATGCAAGCTTCGAAGTTGAGGGTGAAACATTGTCAGCACGCGAAACGAACATCCTTGAGATCGGGTTTAAAAAGGTACTTGGCAAGGATGAGGATGACGCCGCAACTCAATCCCTTGGACATCTGGAAAAAGGCAAAAGCTACAATGTCGGCCAGGTGACTGTGAACAAAAAGATGACCGAGCCGCCGTTACGCTTGTCTGAATCAGATATCCTTTCAAAAATGGAGAAATTCGGCCTCGGCACGCCGGCAACAAGGGCCGAAATCATCGAGCGCCTTATTTCATCGGAGGTCGTCGAACGCCAGAACGGCCGCCTGTACTCAACCAAGAAAGGGAAACAGCTTCTCGATCTTGTCAACGATGAACTGACCTCCCCGGAACTGACAGCGAAATGGGAGAAAGAACTGGAGGAGATCGCTCGTGGCAAAAGCGATCCGAAGGCATTCAAAAAACGGATCCGCGAACAGACTTCCCTCCTTGTTTCCGAAATCAAGAAAAGTGACAAAACATACAGGGCCCATAACCTGACTGGCTCAAAATGTCCTGAATGCGGAGAGTTCATGAAGGAGCGTAAGACAAAAGAGGGACGCATCCTTGTCTGCTCAAGCCCCGAATGCAGCTTCCGCAAGCATAAGGACCCTAAACTGTCCCAGCGCCGCTGCCCGCAATGTCACAAGCGGATGGAAATCCATAACGGCAAGGCAGGCGCCTACTTCCAATGCCGCCGCTGCAATGTCGTTGAAAAAGCGGAGGACAAAAAGAAAAAAGGCGTAACCAAACGCGAGGAACGCAAACTGAAGGAAAAATACGCCCCATCCCAGGAAAACTTCGGCACAAGTCTCGGAGATTTGCTTAAAGCAGCACTTGAGGATAAGGAATAGTTTTACAACAGCACCCTAATAAGGTGCTGTTCTTTATTTTCAATATGAAGGATTTAACTTGTAAAAAATTCCTTTGGAGTAGTATGATATTCGTTGGTTGTCATAAAGTCGGAATGCGCAAGATCCTCTAGGGACCAGGCGCTGACGCTAGATTATACTTTTAAGGAAACTAAGGAGAAGCATCATGAGGATTAGAGATTGGGATCGAAACCTAAAGATTCGCCTGTTTGGCGAGGCGTTGATGAATATAACATTTTGGATGTTCTTCCCGTTTTTGACGATTTATTTTGCCGAAAGCTTTGGGAAGGACAAGGCCGGATTCCTGCTGATTTTTTCCCAGGTGTTCTCGGTATTCGCCAATTTGCTTGGGGGCTATACGGCAGACAGATTCGGCCGCAAGCGGATGATGGTGATTTCCGCATTCGGACAGGGCATCGCGTTCCTTGTTTTTGCCTATGCGGTCTCACCGTGGTACACGTCACCAATGCTTGGATTTATCTGTTTTGCGCTTGTCGGCGTGTTCGGTTCCATCTACTGGCCGGCGAGCCAGGCGATGGTCGCAGATGTCGTCCCTGAAAAAGACCGAAGCAGTGTGTTCGCGATTTTTTATACACAGATCAATATCGCTGTCGTTGTCGGCCCGATCCTTGGAGCAATTTTTTACGTGAAATACCGGTTTGAATTGATGATCGCCGTGGCGATTATATCCATCCTGCTTGCGCTTGTCCTGGCAAAATGGACGCGTGAAACGGTTCCTGCTTCCGCTAAGCAGGCACGCGCTGAAAATGGAAAATGGTATGATTTCCTTAAAGAACAAATTGCCGACTACAAGATCATCATTCAGGACAAAGTTTTCCTCATGTTCATCATTGCCGGGATTTTGGCAGCACAGACTTTCATGCAGCTCGATTTGTTATTCCCTGTTTATACAAAGGAAATGGTGAATAATCAAACCGTTTTAGAACTGGGCAGCAAGGTGTTCACCGTGAATGGCGAGCAGGCCTTTGGTTTGATTCTTTCGGAGAATGGATTGCTTGTCGCTCTCTTCACCGTTGCTGTCACTAAGTGGGTGACACGATTCCCTGAACGGAATGTATTTGTGTTGTCGTCGCTTGTTTACGCCGTCTCCATCCTTATGTTCGGCGCTACACACTGGATCTGGGGGTTGATTTTAGCAATGGCGGTCTTCACGCTGGCTGAGCTGATGACGGCCGGTTTACAGCAAACCTTCATTTCGAATCTGGCACCCGAGAAAATGCGCGGCCAATATTTCGCAGCAGCCTCATTGCGCTATACCATCGGCCGGACGATCGCACCAATCAGCATCCCACTTACCGTGTGGATCGGTTATGGCTGGACCTTCACCATCCTGAGCGTACTTGCTGTTTTAAGCGCGGTGCTGTTCTGGGTGATGTTTCGGATGTATGAGAGCAGGAAGTCAGCTGGTGTTTAGGAAGTGCTAAAAAACCATGCAGGGAATCTGGCCTGCATGGTTTTTTTCATAGTGGGATATTAAAAAGCAGCTTTGTTGTTGATAATCAGCTCTCCCATTGTCTGCAAAAGTCGAATGTCTTAAGTTTCTTTTTTCCTGTGAAATCGTTACAATATAAAAGAAGATTCAGAAAAGGGGCGAAATAAATGAGTGATTTCAAAACGAATTTAGAGAAATATGCAGACCTTGCTGTCAAGGTTGGCGTGAACATTCAGAAAGACCAGACGCTTGTCATCAATACGACGATTGACTCTGCAGAGTTTGTCCGTCTTGTTGTAAAAAAGGCCTACGACGCAGGTGCTAAAAACGTCGTCGTGAACTGGAATGATGACGTGGTGAACAGGACGAAATACGACCTTGCACCCGATGAAGCATTCAACGAATATCCGGAATGGCGCGCACGTGAAATGGAAGACCTGGCTGAGAACGGTGCAGCTTTCATGTCGATCGTGTCTTCAAGTCCTGACTTGTTGAAGGGTGTAAAGTCCGAGCGCATCGCAAACTTCCAGAAAGCTGCTGGAACAGCACTTTCAAAATACCGCAAATACATACAATCCGATAAGGTCAGCTGGACAGTTGTTGCTGCTCCTTCTGAAGGATGGGCAAAAATGGTGTTCCCTGAAGAGACTGCGGAAACAGCCGTGCAAAAGCTTTGGGATGCTATTTTCAAGGCAGTCCGCGTGGATACTCCGGATCCGGTGGCTGCATGGAAAGAACATGACTCTTCCCTTCATGAAAAGGTTGATTACCTGAACGGCAAGCGTTATAAGAAGCTTCACTACAAAGCACCAGGCACAGACCTGACAGTCGAGCTTCCTGAGAAGCACATCTGGGTTGGAGCTGGCAGCGTCAACGAGCAGGGCAACGAGTTCATGGCAAACATGCCGACTGAAGAAGTCTTCTCTGTTCCATTGAAGACTGGCGTGAACGGCTATGTTTCAAGCACGAAGCCACTTAGCTACGGCGGAAACATCATCGACAACTTCAAGCTGACTTTCGAAAACGGAAAAATTGTTGGCGTCGAAGCAGAAGAAGGCGAGGAAATCCTAAAGCAGCTCGTTGCGACAGATGAAGGATCACACTATCTTGGTGAAGTTGCCCTTGTACCATTCAACTCGCCAATCTCTCAATCAAATGTGCTGTTCTTCAACACACTATTTGATGAAAATGCATCCAACCACTTCGCAATCGGCAGCGCTTATGCTTTCTGCGTAGAAGGCGGCAAGACAATGTCTTCCGAAGAACTGGCTGAAAACGGCTTAAACGAAAGCATCACGCACGTCGACTTCATGATCGGCTCCGATCAAATGGACATCGACGGCATCACAGCAGACGGAACCGCTGAACCAGTATTCCGTAATGGTGACTGGGCACTGTAAGATTGGTTTAATATTCACGGAAACAGCCGGACATTTTGTTCGGCTGTTTTATTGATTGGGTTGGAATTTTATTGTGACACTTTTGAATTCCGCTCTGCTTCAGACAGCTTTTCTGCTTTTGCTCTCAAACTTGTCCGAACCTGGGGCTACTTCGGACAGCTTTTCTGCTTTTGCCCTTCAACCTGTCCGAACTTGGATCTACTTCCGACAGCTTTTCTGCTTTCCCCCTCCAAGCTGTCCGAACTTGGGGCTGCTTCGGACAGCTTTTCTGCTTTTGCTCTCCAACCTGTCCGAACTTGGATCTGCTTCGGACAGCTTTTCTGCTTTTGCCCTTCAACCTGTCCGAACTTGGGGCTACTTCGGACAACTTTCCCTCTTCTCTCATCAAACCTGTCAAAATAACAAGCTTTTCTTGACAGCTTCCCCTCTTCTCCCATCAAACCTGTCAAAATAACAAGCTTTTCTTGACAGCTTCCCCGCTACTCCCATCAAACCTGTCAAAATAACAAGCTTTTCTTGACAGCTTCCCCGCTGCTTCTATCAAACTTGTCAAAATCTCGTGCGTTTCTTACATCAAACCTGTCTGAACCACGAGCTTAGTATAGTTTTACAAAAGGTTCCTACAAAAATTAAAACTCCCTTTTCCCTTATGCACCCTAAATCACTGTGCTATAATGAAGTTATCAAGGAATCTTTACATATAATATTAGAAATATTGTTTACCTAATTGTTTATCTGGGGGCGACGTCTTGATTCAATTACAGATTATTGTGTCAGGAGAGGTTCAGGGTGTGGGGTATCGGTACTATACACAAATGAAAGCTATTCAGTTTGGAATTACTGGCTGGGTAAGGAATCTTCGTGAAGGCGGCGTTGAGATTCTTGCTTCAGGTCCTAGAGGCGATCTTGAGAAATTCATTGATGAGGTGCGAAGGGGCAATCCTTTTTCCACTGTTGACCACATTGAAGTGAACGAGATTGAAAATACCGAAACCTATAAATCTTTCGCAATAAAATATTAACAGGCAGAGGAATTATCCTCTGCCTTTTCTGTTTAGTCAAAATCGATGATAGATCCATCCGGCTCTTTTAAAATGGCATCTCTCATCTTTTTCAGTTGTTCTTCCTCGCTCGGTTTTAATCCAAGCAGGTTGAGCAGGCCCAGTGAATCGAGCAGTCCTTCCGTCAAGCTTTCCAGCTGATCAGTCAGGGTCTTGTCTGTTGGGCAAAGTTCGTCCAGCATTTTATTTTCCGCCAGGGCCTTGTCGATCAATTCCAGGCCCAGTTCTTTAGTAATTTCGCCATCCGCAGCCTTCAGCTTTTCACAGGCAGATTTTGCGGTGGCGTCAACTGTCCCTTTTACTGGTTCTGTCACTGGTTCGGTCGCTTTTTTGACAGTGTCAGTCGTTTCATTGACGACCTCTTTCACAGGCTCTGTTACTTTGCCCACCGTCTTATCCACAGGTGTGACAACCTTGTCGACTGTATCATTGACCGGTTTGGTTACCTTCTCAACTGTATCTTTGAGCGGATCGGTCGCCTCCTTGAGTGGGTCTGTCACCTTTCCGATCGTATCATCCAGTGGATCTGTCACCTTCCCGATTGTATCATCCAGCGGATCCGTCACTTTCCCAATCGTATCCTCCAGCGGGTCCGTCACATTCCCTATCGTATCATCAATCGGATCTGTCACTTCCCCTACCGTGCCGTCCAACGGGTCTGTGACATTCCCGATCGCGTCATCAACTGGGTCGGTCACATCTTCTACCAGTTCGTCGGCTGGATTTGTGATTGATCCAGCTTCTTCACCACTCTCTTCATCTCCCTCACATGTAAGCGGAAGCTGGCCGCTGGTGATTTTTCCAATCTCCTTCTTCATTTGTTCAAATGGCATCGAGCCGAGTTCCTGCAAAATTTTCAGGGTGCCTGGCTTCTGGACTCCGCCATTGCCGCTGACTGTCTGCAGCTGAAGCTGGTCGAGACTGCTGTTGGCGGCTTTCATTGAATGGGCGACCATGGTCACTCCTTCGAGGGCAGCATTCGGAATGACTTTCACTGCGTGTACGCATGCTCCCTGGAAGGAAATCGCGCTGGCATCGACCTGCATTCCTTTAATATGGACGGGGCCGCTGGCTTTCATTGTGATGCTTACCGTTCCTCCCGGAGTCGCGAACTGTTTAGTCAGTCTCATGCCATAAATCTGTGCGGAATCGTAGGTGATCCGCAGCATCGGCTTTGCCTTCGAGCCAGATGTCTCGCCTGCCACAATCGTTGCCTTCATATTCTCGCCGACGACTCTGTCAGCCTGGATGATGAACCCGTCGGCATCACTTCCAGCTGCATTCGCTTTTTCAATAAACGGGAGAAAGGATAATGCAGCGAGTTGAATGCACATTCCTATTAAAAATAACCGATGTTTGACAATCTTCATTTTTTCTCCCCTTTACCCTGTTTCGGCTGGTTGCTCTGTTACGTTCGAGCCTGGTGATCCTGATGCCTCTTCTGCAGGTACGATCCGCCATGCTGTGAGCAAGGCACCGCCAATAATGCCGAATATCGTCCCGAACAGGAAACCGCCCAGTGCGCCAATGACCGATAGAATGGATAAAAAAATGACGATGATGCCCAGTGCTTTAGAGGCACTTGGCAAAAAGAAAGACATCAATCCCATCAGCGTGATTAAGCCGCCAAATAGCAAGCCAATGACTGCGACCGACCCTGGAAGGAATGTGCTCAAATACAGGTTCAAGGGCACCCATAGAATCATCAGCCCGCTTAATACGGTCAATATCGATCCGAAAAAAGGCCTTGTATGCCTCCATTTTTTAAAAACCATATCTGTCACCTCGATTATTTCTTATCGATTTTTTCCACGGTCAATTTCATGCCCGCCATATTGATGGTCTCCTGGAATAGATAATGCGTTTTCAATTTTGCATTTTCAAGAGTAATCGTGCTTGATGTCTGCTCGAATTGCTTTGTCCAGTCTGTACTGTTGTTTTCCTTTAGCGCGAGGTTCTGGAACTTGGCATTCGCTTCAATCAGCCCGGCATCATGCTGGAGACCGGAGATCTGTACTGGCTTTGATGCCTGGATTTTTACGCGGATCCATTCGCCGCCTACCTGAAAGTCCTTATATAACTTCAGATTGTCGATTGTCAGGGTGTCGATGATATTGGTTCCTTGCGGTGCAGCGTCAGAGCTGCTGGTCTCTCCGAGTTTTGGATAGAATTTGTAGCCTTTGCCCTCTAGCTTATCGAATTCAACATAGAAATCCCCTACCCCGGCGATTGGTACAGCATAGGCCACTCCGGATACACCGAAGGACACAAGCAGGATTCCAAGCGCAAGCAATCCGGATGCGAGCGCACCCCAAAACACCTTTTTATTCGTCTTGCTTTCCATGACGACAGCTCCGTTCAAGAAAGCCACCTCCGTTAAATATTTTTAAAATTCAAAATTAATTCTCTCCATACTATATCCCCGAAAAATCAAGCCTACAACTCCGAAAAAAATCGTTAACAACATGTTAACCCCGTTAAATGTCGGGGTATATGAAGTTGACGGACAAAAATCTGAATTTTTAAACGAATATTATTTTACCAGAATCTGAGAGTGAGGTTGCCTGATGGAGCATAAAATTGAGGATTTGGCTATAAAAGGGTTATTTCTTTTAAAAGAATACGAGAAACCTTTTCTTAAAGAATGGTCCTGCTTAAAGAAGGATTTAAAGGACTGGCAAAATGAACTTGTTTCAGAGTTTGAACGGATGATTGTTTATGGCTTCAACAATCTTTCGAAAACTACTTTTGTTTCTACAAACGATTTCATCCAGTTGCTGGTCCTGAAATGGCAAAAGCGACATCCCGAATTCGTCGATGATTTTGATGCCATCTTCCTGATCAGCGCAGTGGAAAATCTATTTCATAAAGCATTAAAAAGAAAGAATGCTGGATTCCTTGATCACCAGGCAATTCAGGTTTTTTTTACGAGAATCATCGATAAGGTCTTGCGCACACAGCGGCTGGAATACCAGGATGATAAATGGCTGAAGACCATCGCAGGGCTCCGAACTGTCAAGAGCAATTGGCTCGCGGTTATCCGGAATGAAAAATCACGATACAAAGTTAATAAAGTCGTCTGCGGAGACGTCCAGCAGGCAACCGAACAACTTGTCACCATGTGTGAGGGCCTTCAAGCAGACCATCTGGAAAATTTGTCGACGGCCCTGAGCAGATTGCTGTCACCAGGCCAGGAAGCACCTCAAATCATTACAATCCCCTGCCTGACTGAAACCCTGATGATTTGTATAAAGGACCAGGCCGAGACGATCACAGATGAGCAAAAAGAGACGCTGAGAAAAATGTATCTGAAACAGATGAAGCTCAATCACTTGGAGAGCGAGCTAGAATGGAAGGATGCCACCCTCCTGTTCCAGCAGCGGCTGATCCATTCGCAAAGCGCCTCGGAAGCGGTCAAAATGATCACCCGGGGACTGGTTGACTATCTTCCTTTTTCGCGCTGTGCCCTTTTCATCTACTCACCAGGCGAGCACAGTGGTGTCGGCGTCCATGCTCATAATGTCAATACGGGGTCTGTCCAGCATATAAAGGAAAGCATCGCCGAATTCCCGCTTTTGCGTAAATACTTAAAGCATTTCAGCCATTCAAAGCCAATTTTCATCGAAGACGCTGCCGAAATTTTACCGGGAAAATATGTACGCGATTATAGTTTGAAATCCCTGGTCGTCCTGCCGATATACGTACCGGCTGAGAACAAACTGATTGGCCTCGCGCTTCTTGACCGCGGGGAAAATAAGTCATTCACCGTCAACAATCAGACTCTGACGGCTCTCATCAAGTTTGGACAATATGGCGGCGAATTATTGAACCAGTATTACGAGGATGCCGTCCAGCTTTTTGGCGTCCAGCACACAGTCCTGACCATACGTGAACGTGAGGTCCTGAAGCTCATCGCCGAAGGTGCCTCCATCAATGAAGCAGCCGACGCACTCCACCTCAGCGCCTATACGGTACGTGATTATATTTCAGCCATCATCCATAAACTCGACGCCAAGAATCGGACCGATGCTGCGGTAAAAGCGTTGAAAATGAGGCTGATTCAGTAAAATCAAATATATTTTTAGGCCTGTCCCCGTCAGGGTATCAGGCCTATTGCTTTTTCCCTGACAATCTCGCAGAATATAAGGGATATTATTTATAGGGGGTACATATTGAATGTGGAATGAATTCAAGAAATTCGCCTTTAAAGGCAATGTGCTGGATCTCGCTGTCGGGGTCATCATCGGGGCAGCATTTGGAAAAATCGTTTCCTCACTTGTTGATGACATTATTATGCCGATTGTTGGACTTGCAACTTTTGGTGCGGATTTTTCAGAGCTTACATACAAAGTGGTAAAATACGGTGCGTTTCTTCAATCGGTCGTCAACTTTTTCATCACGGCTTTTGCCATCTTCATATTCATCAAAATCATCAGCCGCTATCGTAAAAGGGAAGAGGCAAAGCCTGCCGTTCCTACACCGGATGTAAAAGAAGAGCTTTTAAAAGAAATCCGCGATCTTCTAAAGGAAAAAAACCATATTTAAATTTTCTCGTTCTGGATGAAACCTGCCATGCCTGTCACCCGTATATATAAGCAAATAACTTTATGAGGTGACATATTAATGTACGCATACACAGATAATTCGATGATGCCATCGGTAATGAGAACTTTTGCTTTTTCCCTGGCAATCGCCTTCGTTGGCACAATGGCAGGAGTGTTCGTTCCGCCAGCGCTGTTCCTTCCGCTCGTTATCATTGAGCTTGCGATGCTGATCGGGGTGTTCTTTTTACGCAAAAAGAAAGCCATTTCCTATGCATTCCTCTATGCATTTACGTTCATCTCCGGAATGACGATGTATCCGGTCATTGCCCATTACATCGCGGTATCTGGTGCAAATGTCGTGATCAACGCGCTTGGAGCAACTACTGTTGTTTTTACAGGACTCGCGATTTATGCGACAAAAACGAAGCGTGACCTCAGCTTTCTTGGCGGCATGCTGATGGCAGCCTTGCTGGCTTTGATTGCTGTCAGTATTTTTAACTGGATCTGGCCGCTAAGCACCACGGGAATGATGGCTTATTCCTTCATTGGAATCCTCGTTTTCAGTGGATATGTGCTGTTTGATTTTAACAGAATGAAACATTATGGAGTGAGTCCGGAAGAAGTGCCGCTGATGGCTCTGAACCTGTATCTGGATTTCATCAATCTTTTCCTATATATACTCCGTTTCTTCGGGATCCTATCAAGCAATGACTAAATATTACTCAAAAGGCAGTCCATAACGGCTGCCTTTTTGCTTGTACCAATATTTAGAACTATTACCAAGTTTTTATTGAGTTTAATGAGTTTTCTGTGATTTCACCCGGGTATATATATAGTGCAAGGCCAATACAAAAACTAGAAGGGACTGGTTAAAGTGCAAAACTTTACGGCGACTTCGGAATATGTCATTGGCTTAGCAAACGGAGGAAGATTTGCGTTGCTATCTCAAGGCACGCTGGTCTTAAATCGATGGACTTAACATCGCTTGACCACATTGTTTTTGAATAGCTCAAGCAGGACACTCCTCTAAGTTAGTCCGCAGGATTGGAGCAATGCCAATACTAGTAAGGAAGGGACTGGTTAAGTTGAAAGACTTTACGGCGACTTCGGAATACGTCATTGGCTATGCAAGTGGAGGAAGATTCGCGCTGCTGTCTCAAGGCACGCTGGTCTTAAATCGATACATTTAAAATCGATTTACCTCAGATGGGCAAGTTGAATAGCAACAGTTTAATACTCCTCCCATCGTCCGGATGTCGGACTTAAAAAAGGTGCAGGCCCAGTGGCCCGCACCTTTTTTAATGAGATTCTTGAATTAGGAATTCAGACGCTGATTTCCTCCATTAACCTTCCAACCTTGAATGTGCTCCCAAATGTTTACTAGATTCCGACATCAGGGTATTTAATAACTATCTTAAACGAGGAGGTTTTTACACATGGAAAAGGATCATATGATTCATAAAGATGGCGAAGTGGACACTAGCAAGGTGGATGAGACGCTAGAACGAATGGATACTCAGAAGGCAGATGAAATCCTTGGTGATTTTAATGAGTTCAGGACTTATTTAAGCAAACGAATCAATCTTGGCAAAACAGCTGGTTTAGATGAAGAGCAGCTGGCAAAGACAGCGGAAAAGGTTGCTGGTTATCTCGCTGAGAACGTGGCACCGCGCAATAAAGAAGAGCAGCTGTTGCAGGAGCTTTGGAAGGTCGGCAATAAAGAACAGCAGCATGCCCTTGCCCATATGCTTGTGAAACTGGCTGAATAGAAAAAAATCGCCCTCGGGCGATTTTTTATTTGGTCCGGTTTAACTTTTACCCAAAGAATCGATTCTTCTTTTTCACCTTCAGGATATCTCCCATCCAGCCTTTTACCTTTAAATAATAATATAGGCCAGCTGTTGATGCGATGATCAATATTCCTGCAAATAAATACCCTAACTTCCACTCCAATTCCGGCATCACTTTGAAGTTCATTCCCCACACAGCACCCCAAGCGGTCACTGGAGTGAATAGAATCGTCATGACTGTCAGGGTCTTCATGATTTCATTGCCGCGGTGGGTAGACACGACTTCTTCGAGATTGATCATTGTATCGATTGCCTGCTGGTATTCGCTTAGCAGCATCCTTATCCGTTCTACCCGCGTCTCTACCCGGTTGAATTCGGAGTTCTCATGTATTCCTTTTCCATATGCTTCCTCAGCGATGAGTTTTATCTCGACGATTGGCACAACCAGGTTTTTCCAAACAAGGAGTTCGTGCCGATTTTCATAGATTCTCTCAAGGATTTTCAGATTGTTCTGTTCCTTCATTTCCCATAATAAATTATGAAGACGTTCTTCATAGCCATCTATCTTTTGTAAATAAGTCGATAAAATTTCTCCGAGAAGAATTAAAAAGCCTTCTATCCCATTTTCTGCCTGATTCATTTGTTTCTGTACTCCGATTGGACTTGCATCAATAATGGAGAAATCAAAATTAACCGTTATGAAAAATTCCTTACAAATGTAAAAATGGAAAATATTCTTCTCACCCTTATCCTCGATATCCTGTTGATAAATGAGCGAGCCCCAAATGTATTCCTCTCCCCTTATTTCAGTGTTAAGGTTGAGAAGATTAGCTTTCCGATCTATTATGTTTTCAAACCATTCACCACAGTTTGAGCTTTTGGAGACCAGCTCCTTTACTTTCTCCTCGTCTCCCTCATCGAAATCAAACCATGTCCATTTTTCCTGATTAAATGTATATTTCAAGGGTCTCAGACCTTTCATATGATATCAACTATTACTCTTCCCTTTAAATGCAAGCTTGAAACGAATACTCTAATACTTGGCAGGCCTTCCATTTTAAAAATGTTTCTGAATTTTATTGGGCGGGTAAATACGAATATAGACAATAGCAAATTCAAAATTAATACAGGAGGGAAAAACAATGCAAACCAAAACGAAAAATGCTGTCATGTTAGGTGTTGGAGCTGCAGCCCTTTGGATGGCAATGAAGCCGGAAAATAAAACAAAACTTACCGAGATGGCTACGCAAGTGAAAGAAAAAGTGATGCCTTCGAAGACAGATGTCTTACCGGTACAAAAAGCAGGCAACCCTGACCCGTTGGATGTTGAAGACAACAAGATGGTCAGTGAAGGCGCCATGTACGGTGTGAATTATTACAACGAGAATCTTCAGGAACAACGATAAAATTGTCCGGGGAATGGCTTCCCCGGTCTATTTTTGTTTAAATCGCACCTCGGCAATCAATACTAGATAGTACGAGGGGGGATGGAGGTCATGGGCATTCTATTCATTTTCATATACCTGTTCATCGTTTTTACCGTGATTGAGATTAATACGTCCATTTTTGTGGCGACTGGTTTGGAGCGAAAAGTAGCCAGATTCCAGGTCATCTCGATGTTAACCGGAACTGGATTTACAACAGGGGAATCTGAGCTGATCATTGACCATCCTGTCAGGAGACGGTTGGGCGCATTTCTGATTTTGTTCGGAGCTTTCTCGCTGGCAGTCATCATCTCGGCCATCAGCAAAATATTAGAGGATGAATTTTATACAATGGAAATCGCCTATGTTGCCGGCGGGCTGTTGGTCCTTTTGTTAATATTGCGAGCGCCGCTGGTGCAGCATTTGATGTCCGGGAAACTGAAGAGCGAGCTAAAAGAAAACTATGAACTGGCTGATTTGCCGATCAGCGATGTCCTTGTAATGGAAGAAGACGATGAGGTCAGGGAGATTGCCATTAATGAAGATTCGCGCTTCGCTGATATGACCTTCGATGATATTGTCGATATGGAAGACGATATTATTCTGTTATTCATTAAAAGAGGCGAAATCAATATCCGCAACAAAGCACATGAGACGAAATTGGAGCCAGGTGACAAACTTGTTTTATACGGCAATAACCCTAAAATCGAAGAAAAATTTAAAGATGCCTGACACTGTGCTTGTATGCTGCAAACACTGGTCAGGCATCTTTTATGGTTCTTTCAAGCTCTATTCCATTGAGATGCTTGCGCTGTTCTTCTCGCGAAGCTGCGCAATTCCTTCCTTGCAGACACCATACTGCAGCCAGGAGCAGTTTTTACAAAGTTCATCAAGGTCATCAGGTTCAACTTTTTCAGCGGTCCAATTTACAAGCTCCGACTTTAAATAGCGCTCGCCGGGTACAAGTCCTAAATGGCGGATGACTTTCCCGTCCATCGATAAAACATGCTCATTGGAACCCTCGCTTGCCTCGCAAATCTCAAGCCCGCGGTGCGGACATGACATGCAGGCGTCATCGAACGCAGCAACCACCTTTATGTAAAAGTCCTGCTCAGGATCACGGATATCCTTCACGATCCCTTCCATTTTCTTCACAAATTTATCACTATAGCCCATTCCCCTGAAACCATGCACACAGAGGAGATGGTGCCCACGCAATACTTTTTCCACACCATCACTCCTGAAAAATTCTTCTAACTATTAATTCTTCGAAAATCTCCGAAATCCTTTTACAATCGGGAATCTCTGATCGTATTCCTTGAGAGCCAGGTGATGCCAATCTTCTTGCAAATCGTCATGTAATGGAGCAGCAAGATGACCATACTGCCAGTATTCATGCCAATGATGACGCCCTCCATCCCCCATTCAGACCTTGAGCCGACCAGGTAGATGAGCGCAAAGGTGACGATCGTTGCATAGACGGAATGGATAAAAGCATCCTTCACCAGCCCGAGCCCGATCAAATAGGCCTGCATCGGGATCGTAAAATAATGGAACAGGAAGTAAGGTGCCAGCAGCTGCAAAAAGACAGCGGCTTGTTTCGAATGGAAAAACGTCATCGTCAATGGCTCAGCCAAAAAATAAAAGGCCGTTACAGCCGGCAGGCCATAAAACAAAGTCAGCAGCATCACCTGCTGAAGCAATTTTTGCAGCTTATGGAACTCTTTTTCCGCATAAGCCTTTGATACGGTCGGAATCAGGATAATCAGGAAAGAATGCGCAATGAAAGCCGGAAAAAAACCAATCGTCATCGCAATCCCCGCCATCATTCCGAATTGTTCAGTTGCCATTTCAGGTGTTAGTCCTGCGGTGACGATGGCAAATTTAATCAAGAAAGGCTGGACGGCATGGGTCAGAGAGTGAAAAATCCGCAGGCCTGTCGTCGGAACGGACACCTCCACCAGATTTTTTCTGACTTCTCCGCCGCTTACAGGCTTACCAGGCACCTTCCTGATTTTTTGATAAGACATGATGAAATGGTGCAATAAATACAGGAAGACGACGAGTTCACTCCCGGCAAGCGTGCAAAAGGCCACAAGCAGTGCCGTTTCACTGCCAAACTCGAAATACTGGAAAACAGCCGATAACAGGACAAGCTGGACAGCCCGCCGCAGGAAATGCGAAATCGCGATCTTTCCCATTTCCTGTTTACCCATGAAAAACCCCCTGGCAATCGCGGTGATTGTCATGACCGGGATGAGCGACAGGACGACCCATTTAAGCATTGGATGGTATTCATTGAAAATCGGAATGATCGGAAGCACGATGGCTGCCAAAATCAGCAGGACCGTTGTAAACACCACTGCCAGCCTAATGGCATGCCTCATCATGCTCCGATGGTACGACTCATCATGCTCGGCAATCATCTTGGATATCGATACGGGCAATTCAAAATTTGCCAGCAGCATGATCAGGAATATCGTGGGCAAAATCGTCATGTAATGCCCCATCCCGCTTTCCCCAAGCTCGCGCGCGAGAATCATATTGACCAGGAATTCCACCACTTCACCAAAAAAATTAGCAACCACGAGGATGGACATCCCTTTTAAAAAAGTATTCATAGCTTCTCTCCCAATCCTGTCTCATTTACTCCTATAAACATATGAGACAAGTCCGGACAATATTAAAGAAAGTGCAAATTGGCGGTGAGCAACGCTTAACAGACGTCTTCAACAGTAGATGCCTTAGCCTGGGAGCAGATTTTATAGGAAGGAGTATAGTTTTATAACCGAAACCATGATTTTTTAACAAGTTTAGGTTTTTTCAGCAGAAAATTTTAAATTTTTATAGCTAGTTTTTCTTTTTGATATCACATTTCAAAATTATATAGCGAGTTTTTGATTTATATAGCGAGTTTCAATTTTTTATAGCGAGTTTTCTTTTTTTATAGCGACTTTTCGATTTTTATAGCGACTTTTTCATTTATATAGCGAATTGGAAATTCCGCGCGTTTTTTTCCAGTCCCCCCAAAAAAAACTGCTGGCTTCCAGCATTTCATAAAGATAAAAAAGAACTGCCGACACCCAGCAGTTCTTAATGTGTCACTATGAGATTTCCTCCAGCTTTTCATAAAGCTGATTGCATTTGCTTTGCAGTTCTACTTTTTTTGTGTGAAGCTCCTGCAATAAAGCTAAGTCTGAAACAAAGGCCATTTGGTCTTCAATTGAAGCAATTGCTGCTTCCTGCGCTTCGATGTTTTCGAGCAGTTCATCTTCGTTGGGAACAGCAGGTGTTTTCTTAACAGGCTTTTCCCTGATAACAGGCTCTTTTACAAGACGTTCAGCCTCTGGCCTCGCATCATCTCGCAGCTTCCGTTTTTCTTCCATCTTGGCCCTCGCCCGGTCGTAGTTGCCGGTTATTTCGGTCAATTCCCCGCTTTCCAGCCAGTATATCTTGTCAAAGAGTTTATTCAGGAAGTATCGGTCATGGGAAACGGCCAGCAGTGTTCCCTCGAAGTCTTCGAGCGCTTCCTCCAGCACCTCCCTGGAGTCGATATCCAGATGGTTGGTCGGTTCATCAAGAATCAGGAAATTGAGGTCCTGATGCATCAGTTGGGCGAGCCTCAGCCTCATCCGTTCTCCTCCGCTCAACTGGGACACCTTCTTGAAAACGTCAGGCCCATAGAACAGGAATCCTGCGAGCACATTCCTCGCTTCCCCCTCATTCATGACGACTTCACTCCTGAACGCGTCCAGTACGGATCCATCCTTACTCGACAGCTCCATATGCTGAGACAGGTAGCCGATTTTGACATTGCTGCCGAGCCGGACTTCTCCCTGGTCCGGTACCATTTCATTCCTGATGAATTTTAGCAGCGTCGTTTTTCCC
Organism: Bacillus sp. ISL-35; assembly: GCF_018613355.1. Lineage (NCBI taxonomy): Bacteria > Bacillati > Bacillota > Bacilli > Caryophanales > Bacillaceae > Bacillus > Bacillus sp. ISL-35. The sequence goes on from NZ_JAGGQK010000007.1 coordinate 173,623, forward strand.
GAGCCATTTTCGCCAACAATCGCCGCCCTGTCCTGATATTTAAGCTGCAGATGGATGCTGTCAAAAAGCTCTCTGCTGCCAAAAGACTTTTTTACTTCCTTGAAAACAAGTACATCTTTTCCGCTTCGAGCTCCAGTCTCAAGTTCAAAGTTCATTTTTTTCCTGTTCAAAACTGGCCGGTCAAGCTTTTCCATCCTGGCAAGCGCCCTCTCCATATTCGTCGCCCGCTTATGAAGCGCCGAGCTTGGAGGATTCGAACGGTTTGCCCAGTCTCTCAGCCTTTTGATCGCTTCCTTCATTTTCTTGATTTTTCGCTGCTGCTCTTCATACGCCTGGAATTCACGCAGTAGTTTCGATTCCTTTTCCTTTACGAATCCCGAGTAGTTTGTGTGATAGAGATTGATTTCCCCATCCTCCATATCGAGGATTTTTGTCGCCGTTTCATCAAGAAAATAACGGTCATGGGAAATGATGATGACGGTGCCATCATAGTCTTTCAGGAATTCTGCCAGCCATTCGGCAGCCACAATATCTAGATGGTTCGTCGGCTCATCGAGAAGCAGCAGCTCCGGATTCCGCAGCAAGCTCAGTCCCAGGCCAACCTTTGTTTTCTCTCCGCCGCTCAATCTGTTGAAATTGGAATCCAGCAGGCTTGCAATTCTTAAACCGTTGGCGACTCTGTCAATATTCGCTTCCATTTCATAACCGCCGCCAAGAGCGAACCTCTCCTGGAGAACGCCGTATTTTGCCAGCAGCCTTTCAAGCTTATGCGAGTCCTCTCCGGCTGCTGCCATCTCCATTTCCATCTGCTTCAACTCATCCTGAACATCCAGCAAGTCATCGAAGGCTGTCGCCAAAACATCTCTCGCCGTCATGCTTGCTTCATACTCTGGTATCTGTGCCAGATAGCCAATCTTCAAGCCTTTCTTCCAGTGAATCTGCCCATTGTCCGGCTCTTCAATGCCGGCAACAAGACGCAGCAATGTTGTCTTGCCGCACCCATTTGGTCCAACAAGGCCAACTCGGTCCTTTTCATTTATCTCAAACGACAGATCTTCAAATATCAAATTGCCGCCGTACATTTTGCTTATATGGTTAACACTGCATGTGATCATTATGATTTCCTCCTAAATCGATCCCCCTCTTCTCCTGAACCTGGTTTATCGGTAAACGCCAAAAAGCCAGGGGCAGATGGCTCTGCTCCTGGCTTTTAGATTCCATGAATACAAAGGAGGACTTGTGTGCCCTCCCCATTCACCTAAGCGGGAAAAGAGATGATCGTACCGTTTGTTTTTGATATTGAGCTGTTAAAAAAGGGCATACGTATCCCGTTGACAGCTGCAACAGCAAATTTTGCACGACAAAAATATAGGAATTCATTCCAAAATCCGCGTACAAAAACAGTCTTGATCATCTCTCCTCACCTCCGTTCCTTAATAGTTAGTTTCATTTTACAATCTGATAATTATTTTAGCAAGTTTTTCCTGAATTGCAAGCGGCCCATTTTCTGTAAATTCAAATAATCAAATGTTTGATTGAATGGTATTGGAAGCTGTCATTATGGGCTTTTTATCAATTTTTCCCATGCTGATATTCTTGTGGATAAAGTGTTTAACCGAGCTTGGACACCGGGTAAGGATAACTAACGAAGGAGTGGGTGACAATGCTTAGACACGTGGAACTTTCAGATTACCAGCTCTGGATGTGTAAAAAAATAAAAGAAAAGTTAGCTGAAAAGCATAACTATATAAATAGTGCTTCCCATTATCCAAATGAATTTGAAGAACGGGAAGTCATATCCATTGCGTTAAGCGAAATGCTTATGAAGTTAGATGTAATCGAAGAGAAAGCTAATTAGTTTCACCAGGGGCCATTGGCCTCTTTTTGTTTTTTAATGGCTCCTGCTTGTGTTTATGGTTATCGATTCAAAAAGCTTTTATCTGGCTGATTCTTCCTCAGCTCTTCAAGAATTTCCTTCATTAATGCTTCCTGTCTTTTTGTGCTTGTCACCAGCATGACGAACAGGATGATCATGGCCAGTGGAAGGACGAGTGAAATCAATACTCCTAACAGGCCGAATACCCCGAAAAATGGTTCCATGCTCTGGACCTCCTTATCTTAGGCTGTTTTCGTATGATTATTGTTCGTTTCAGTTTACAATAGGAAATTGCAAAAGAACGTCGTTATTTTACAAGTGAATGCCTGAACGCATAGATCACTGCCTGGGTGCGGTCCTGCACCTGCAGTTTGCTTAAGATATTGCTGACATGCGTCTTCACGGTCTTTAAGGCGATGAACAGTTCATCGGCGATTTCCTGGTTCGTCTTGCCCTCGGCAATCAGCTTCAGTACTTCCATCTCGCGCTCGGTCAGCTCTTCATGCAATTCGACGCTGTTCTTTTGGCGCATCTTCATCATCATCTTCCCGGTCACTTCGGGCTCAAGCACAGGCTGGCCGGAGTATGTAACCCGCACCGCATTGGCGATTTCACTGGCCTTCGAGGTCTTTAGCATATAGCTTGTCGCACCGGCCTCAAGCGCAGGGTACACTTTTTCATCATCGAGGAAACTGGTCACGATGATGATTTTCGCCTCAGGCCACTGTTCAATGATCTGCCTTGTCGCTTCAATGCCGTCCATTTCCTTCATGACCAGGTCCATCAGGATGATATCCGGCCGCAGTTCAAGCGCCATCTCGACACCCGACTTGCCATTATCCGCTTCACCGATCACCTCGATATCCGGCTGGGCCGATAGATACGATGATACTCCGATCCGCACCATTTCATGGTCATCCACAAACACTACTTTAATCATTCTTCTCACCCGCCACCACTAAAATTGGAACCTTGACCTCAAGCCTGGTCCCTTTATTTTCAACACTTACGATCTTCAATGTCCCGCCGATTTCCCCTGCACGTTCATGCATGTTCTGGAGCCCGTATGATCCCGCTTTTGCTTCGTCGACATTAAAGCCCATTCCGTCATCAACCACCCGCAAAATGACCTTATCATCACGATGGATCAGCAGCACTTCCAGCTGATCCGCCTTTGCATGGCGCAGCGTATTCGAAATCGACTCCTGCAAAATCCGGAACAGATGGTCCTCAACGCCCTTATCAAGCGGAAACGGCTCGACCTTCCAGTTGATATTCATGGTGACTTTTTGTCTTAATTCGAGCAGCAGTTCCTCAATTCCTTCCTGCAGGCTCTTCCCTTTCAACGCGACCGGCCGGAGGTGCAGAAGCAGCGCTCTCATTTCAAGCTGCGATTGATGGATCATTTCCTCGACCATCTTCAGCTGCTTGGCTTCCCGTTCCTCTGAAGGTCCTTTTGTTTCATTGATCGCTGACATCAGCATCGATGCCGCAAACAACTGCTGGCTGACCGAATCATGCAGCTCCCTAGCAAGCCTGTTGCGCTCCTGGGAAATGATCTCCTGGATCCGCGATTCCTGCTCCTCCGCTTTTTCGGTTGCGAGCCTTTGTGAAAGCATCGCTTTTTCTGAGATCTGTTTATACAGTTTGCTGACACGTTTCGAGACCGATGTGATTTCTGCGTATGCCTGGTTTGCTTCAATTTCAGGCTGCTGCCCTTCCTCGAGCTGGAAGAGCCAGCTGTCCACCGTTTTGAACTGCTTGCGCCAGTATATGCCTGAAGCCATGCCAAACGCGATGCCAAGCACAACGCTGATGCTGAATGTGAAGATGACAAACGGAATGTCCATCAGCTCACGGTTCCATAAATCGGAAAAGCGAGCTGCAGGGAAAGCCAGCCAATAAGACAGTGTTAGCGCAATAAACGATATGATTCCAAAGGTCAACCCCCATAAGATTTGGCGCATGGCAGTTGTCATATGCGTTTCACCTCGATATTCCCGACGATCATCGAGGTAAAGATTTTCACCTTTTGCCCAGCGTCTTCATAGCCAGGTGTCTGCACGAATAGGCTTTGGTTCAGCACCCTGCCTTCCTGATGTCCGAAAACTTCGGCAGAGCCGACAACCGATGAATGGCGGAGGGTGACTTCTACATCATATGGCACATACACCTTTACATTCCCGATGATATTCCTAATGAAAATCACTGTCTCGCCCTTTGGCAGCACCGTCAGGCTCAAGTCAATCACGTTGTCGCCAATTCCGGTCTGGATGTTGACATCATCCCAATCATATACATGTGAAGGCGTTTCCTGATGTCCAAACAAGCGATTTTTAAAAAGCGGCGGTTTTTCAATCAGCATTTCCTGGCTGATTTCCTTCTCAGGCTCTTGTAAAACTGGCGTGATCATTTCGGGCTTCTTTTTTGACTGGATATACTGATAGACCAGATAGATCAGTACCGCCAACAGAAAAAACCTGAAGGTCATCATGCTGAAAACACTGCTCAGGAAAAAGAATAACCCAGCCCAGAACAGTGCCTTTCCTGATTTTTTCGGCATTAAAGAGCGTCCGAAGTAGATCATCGCTCCACTTGCCAAAAGGGAGAAAATCAGCCCTTCATTGAAAAAAGAAACTTCCAGCAAAAGCAGGATGACTCCGGTAATCACAATCCAGCTGACATAATCATTTTTCATATTTTTCAACATGCTGTTTTCCCCCTTCCGTTAAATTATTTGGGATTATGTTTAGAGTGGAATAAAGTTGAAGTTCAAAAGAGGTGATATCCAAAAGGCGCAGCTGCCTGCGCCTTTATAGAATACCATGTTTTGCCTATTAAATAGTATGGGTTTCTTCATTTTTGTACTCTTTTTCAAGCTGAGCAATCCTTGCGTCAATCGTATTCCGGTGATAGTTGCTGTTCACCTTTTCTTCTAGCTGATCAAGGTAGGTTTCCATATCTGTGAACTTAGAATAGGCTTTGTCGGAGCCGTTGCTGTGGTCAAGCACCTGGTCCATCCGGTAGTTGGCACGAGTTACATTTTCACGGCCCATCAATTCGAGACGGCGGATGTGCATATCTTTCAATCGATGCTTCATGTCTTCATATTTACGTTCGAGCTCCATTTGCTGCTTGCCCGCATTTTCCATCGCTTCCTTCAGCCTAGCCGCGCGTTCTTCGTATTGAACCTGCTCCCTGCTGGCAAACTCCTGAAGTTCCGCTTCCCCGGCTCTCATCGCGATTTCCGTCTGATGCTTCCGTTTTTCTGCCATTTCAAGTGCCTGCTGGTATTCACGGGCAAACCGTTCCTTCAGCTGGCCCTGACGCTCAAGCAGCTTCCTGACCTTTTCCGTTTCTGCTTCACATTCGCGAAGATACTGGTTCAGCAGCGCTATCGGGTTCTTTTTTTCCTTCTGGTCCAGTGCCTCATGTAGATCTGACATAACAGTGTTTTTGATTCTTGTTAATAGATTAGCCATTTACAATCTCTCCTTTTTTTCGTGTAATTTAGTATTTCGAAAGCCTAGTTATTTTTTAATTCTGCCCATTGCTTTTCGAAGTTGACGAATGGATCGTTGTCTTCTTTGATTGCCTCATCTTTTTTGTCCCAGTTCTTGTAAACAAGGTAAAGGACGTATGCAGCTGCGATTCCCAGGATGGCAGGTACGTTTGAAGCTGTGGCCATCAGGATGATGAACCCGGCTATTCCCCAGCCGATTTTTCCAGCTGTCGAGTGAGTCTTTAAAAATTGCTTGATGACAAAGTAGAGCACCAGCAAGCTTACGCCGAGACCAACAAGCGGACCAAGGTTTGACATCAGCACCATGGCAGCGATGAAACCGGCAAGCAGTAAACCAATTTTTTTCATGTTCAATTCCTCCTTATCTCTTATGTACTCATCTTACCTCTGCCGCAAAAAATCCATAACGTGCCTGAGCTTGATTTTAAGGTAGGTCCTGAGGCTTAGCAGGATACCGGACCGGTCGTCCCTCTTGCGTTTCCGTCCATAAAAAATACCCTGGTGACAGCTTCACCGGGGTATTTCTTCCGTTCCTTATTTTGCGATAAACATCTGGGTCCAATAATGCCCATAATTCCCGCCTGTTGCATGCCCGACGCCAATGTGGGTGTATGCAGGGCTGAGGATATTCTTGCGATGTCCGGGGCTGTTCATCCACGATTGGACTACTTCATTTGGAGTCCTCTGCCCAGCTGCTATGTTTTCAGCGGCACTTCGGTAGTTGACGCCAAAATTCCTCATCATGGTGAACGGACTGCCGTATGTAGGGCTTGTATGAGAAAAATAACTTTTATCTCTCATCTCTGCAGATTTGTATCGCGCAACTCTTGAAAGCTGCCAATCGGCTGCCAGCGGCTTCAGTCCATTCTTCGCCCGCTCCTGGTTCGTCAGCTGGATGACCTGGCTTTCGATACTCTTTGTCGCGCTTAGATTAGGAATATTGACCCTCTGCCCAGGATAGATCAAGCTAGGATTCTTGAATTGCGGGTTAGCACCGATGATTTCCGAAAGGCCAACCTTGAACCTGACGGATATTTCCCATAAAGAGTCCCCCTCCTTAACCGTATAGACCTGCTGTGCGAACGATACAGTGGGAATAGCCATACACATTAAAACAAGGGCCAGTATGATCTTTTTTACCATATCCACTCCTCCTCAACTGATAGGATGAGAATATTTGATAAAAATATACAGTTGAATCTTGAACTTACAAGAAAACATCACTTTAACGATGCATATAGTTTTATCAAGGGAGGAATGAGGATTATGGGATATCTATGGGTTATAACGATCGGTTATGTCATTTGTCTCGGCCTGCTTGGCGGCACTTTAATGTTTTTCATTACCTCTGCTTTTGATTTCGATGATGCAAGCCGGATCGATTTACTGGATACAAGGGAAAAAGAATAGCAAAAGCTGGCTGCTAAATTGATGCAGCCAGCTTTTTAAATTGTGCCCATAAAAAAAGCTGCCAAATGGCAGCCTTTTTTATGAATTAAAAGTCACGTGTGTTGTCAAAACGAGTGTTGGCAGGGTTGTCCGAAGTGAGCGGTGCATCAACAGGGTTGTTCGTTCTTGTTCCGTCCAAACCAGCTGTTGTCGTTGTCGTCCCATCGTTCAGGCCAACTCTGTTCTCGTCACGCTCGACGACTACAAGGATTTTACCTTCTTTTACATAGCCTTCATAGCGTTCTGCTTCATCTTCCGGAATACCCATTCCGATCAATGCTCCGGCCAATCCGCCGGCACCTGCGCCTACTGCAGCACCTGTAAGTGTCGCAGCAATCGGGCCTGCAGCCACGATTGGGCCGATTCCAGGAATCGCTAGTGCTCCGATGCCTGCCAGTAATCCAGTAAGGCCGCCCAATATGCCGCCTGTTGCCGCACCTGCAGCAAGACCTTCCTCAGTCTTTGTACCGGTTGCTTCGTTTACGTGATCAACCTCTTCGTCGTTTTTACTAATAACAGAGATATCATCGGTATTGTACCCTTGCCTCTTCAGGTCCTCAACGGCCTGGATTGCGTCTTGCTCGTTATCATATACTCCAACAAGATGTTTTTCATGTTCAAACATAATAAAAGCCTCCTTTAGACGAGTAGTCCTTTTAAAGATACCCGCATACAGGAGGTGTAAACCTGATGTCGAACGATTATTGGCGGTGAGTATAGACGGATACGGTTTTGTTCAACAACGAAGAGACTTGTGTCAGGTTCTCAGCCGTCAAGGTCAATTCCCTGACTGTCTCTCCCTGATTTTCAAATCCTGCAGCCATTTCAGCAATTCCGGCTGCATTTGTTTGCAAAATGGCATTCGTTTCATGATTCATCGTCAATAATTTATCTGTCTGCTGATTCAAATCTGCAGTGTACTGGCTGATGGTGCCAATTTCATCCTGGATGGACAGAATCCCTTCCCGCATCTCATTATATTGGATTTGGACATTGCCGAATAACTTGCTGCCCTTTTGTACTTCCACGCTTCCGCCAGACATGACATCCACCATTTGTTTAATGTCGCTGCGGACGACCTCGATCGTTTCCTGGATCTGCCGGGATGCTTGAAGCGATTGTTCAGCCAATAGTCGCACTTCACCGGCTACGACAGCAAACCCCTTCCCCTGCTCCCCGGCACGCGCAGCTTCGATGGCCGCGTTCAATGCCAGCAGATTCGTTTGGTTGGCAATTCCGGAAATGATACTGACGATCTCATCGATTTTATTCGTTTTTTCAGCCAGTGATTCAGCATCCCTGGCAGCCTGTCTCGTAATCTGATCCATGTGCCCGACCTGTTTGCTCGTTTCACTGATGAGTCTCTGGCCTTCTTCACTTTTCACAGCATTGGTCATGGACATTGTTTCAATCATATTGGATAGTTGAGCAATCTCGCTGATTCTTTGCACCATATTATCAACAATATCACTCAGCACAACCGAATGGCCCTGCTGCTGTTCAGCGCCGGCAGAGACTTGAAGAATGGAAGCTTTGATTCTCTCGCTTTCATTTTCATGGACCTGAGAACTCTCGAATAGCTTTCTTGCAGATTCATGCAGAACCTGCGTATTATCCTGGCATTGAGCTACGAGATGCCGTAATTGACTGATCATCTCAGCAAAATGGGAGGTCAGCTTCCCAATCTCATCACTTGAATCACTTGCCAGTTTCACCGCCAGATCGCCCTGAACAATTCTCTGTGTCGCTTGTGTGAGGCGATCGATGGGCTTAAAGACCCTTTTGAATAAAATAATAATGAAAACAAGGCAGCCTATCGAGATGAGCGATCCCGCAATGGCTGTCGAGTACATACTCCTGGATACCAGTTCGGCCGTATCAGAGTCTCCTTTGAATGAATTCAGCAGATAAAAATTGTACATTGTCGAAATGGCATAAACAAAAAATAACATGCCAAAAAAGGCAAACACCTTTGTTTTTAACGAAAGGTCCCGCATACTATCCTCTCCTGTAAAATCCCCAGCGCGAACACTGGGGATGAATGATCTCTCTATAATAATATCGGCATTTCCGGAAAATTTTTCATCTTACTCAACAGCTTTTGCCAAGGCGGCTTCAAACTGGGAAACGATATCCTCTCCGTGCTCGATTCCGACCGAAATCCTTACCAGGCGATAAGTGATGCCAAGTTCGGCCTGCGCCTCAGGAGGGAGTGCGCGATGGGAGGTTTTCAGCGGGTGGGAAACGGTGGTTTCAACGCCTGCCAGTGTCGGAACGATTTTTACCCAGCCAAGCGATTTGAAAAACTGGTCTGTATCCACATGCCCCGCTAGCTCGATCGATACCATGGCCCCAAAGCCATGTTCAGCTTCTGCGAATGGATAATAAACCTTTGCGACTTGCTTATTTTCACGCAGACGATCAGCAAGCAATCTCGCATTCTCAGATTGAGCCTTCATCCTTAAAGCCAGCGTCTTCAAGCCCCTGCATGTCAGCCATGCTTCAAACGGACTCAGATTCGCCCCGAGGTTGACGATTCTCGCCCGTGCTTCGGTAATCAGTTCTTTCCTGCCAGCGATGACGCCGGAAGTGACATCGCTATGGCCGCCAATGTATTTTGTCGCACTGTGGACCACAAGATCAGCACCGAGCTCATATGGACGGACATGGAGCGGAGTCGCAAACGTATTATCAACTAATACAACGAGGTTCCTCTTCTTTGCCAGCGCGATGACTTCATCCAGCTTTTCAACGCGGAGCAGCGGATTTGTGATCGACTCTGTGTATAGAAGCTTCGTATTAGGCTTGATGGCGTTTGTGACATTGCCCAAATCCGAGAACGGCACGAATGTCGTTTCAATCCCGAAGCGCTCGAGCTCTGCTTTTAGCATATGGAAGCTTCCGCCATATACATCATCCGCGGCCACAATATGGTCGCCGCTTTTCACCACTGCCAGGACACCTGCCAAAATTGCAGCCAAGCCTGAAGAAGCTGCCACACCATCCTCGGCATGCTCAAGAGCCGCTACCGCTTGTCCGAGTTCATCCGTATTCGGATTGCCAACCCTGGAGTACAGATAATTCCCCTCACCCTGATAAAAACCCTCAAGTTCATCAAGATCCTTAAAAGTAAAAGCCGAAGTCTGGTAAATCGGCGTCGCCTTGCTTTTAATTCCCTGCTGCTTCGTATGTACTGAATGAAGTACTTCCGTTTCAAACCTGTTGTTCATTTCATCCACCTGCTTTTATAAAATATAAAAACCTCTCCAAATAAGGAGAGGTTTCAACTGCTCAGCCTCTCTTATCTTCAGAAATCGTTCTTCAGGAATTAGCACCTTTCTAATAGAAAGAAGGTTGCCGGGCTTCGCAGGGCCTGTCCCTCCGCCACTCTGGATAAGAGTTATTCATTTAAAATCAATAATATTAGCTGAAGTATATCAATATCGCTGTAAACTCGTCAATGAACGATTTTCAAAAGATTTGTGAAGTCAGTCCTCGGGATCACTGTCAAGCAAATCCCATGGTGTGATGACACCGATTGGCTTTCCGTGGCGGTCGCCCGTTTCCGTGATGATGACCGCCTGGAGCTTCTTGCCCCTCGTATGGTAACGCTCGAATAATTCCTCAATATGGTATAAAGATGCTTCCTCATCCACAAACGTGACGAAATAATTTTTCCCCTTCGTCAGCAATTCTTTGATCTGAACATTTTCAAAATGAACGACACTGTCGGAAAAATGCTTCGCCATCCACTGGATGATCTCCGTCGAAGTCAGCAGGGCTACATATTTATCTTCCTTGTCATATACCGGGAATCTCGTAAAATCAAACTTGTTGATGACCTTAAGCACATCTTTAAGATAAGCATCTTCATAATAGTAAAACACCGGACTGGTCGCGATTGATAACGCCGTCTGCGGCTTCTCGAACTCCTTCGCGATTTCCTCAATCCGCTCAACCACCTCAATATGCGGCTCAGCAATATAATAGTCCGCATTCACCCGCTCATGGACAATCGCATTCCGCAGCTTGGCAAACTGATGCAGCTCACTTTTATACTTGCGGACCAATGAATGATTCTTATAGCCAGAGTACAGCAGCTCGACAAACGCATCGCTGTCCGTCCCCTTCACCATTTCCTTCAGCGCTTTATGGATTCGGTTAAAAGCCGTCTCAAACTTGCCGGACTGTTCTTTGTGCTTTACCCCCTGGTTTTCAGAAGAGGCCTGAGGATCAGAAGTTTTTTGCGGTTTTTCATTGCCGTTGTTTTGTTTTTTTGATTTGTCGCTGTTTTGGTTTGTGGCTTTTGTGCTGTTCTGATTCGTTGATTTAGCGTTAGCTTGGGTTGTTGTTTTGCTGTTGTTTTGATTTGGTGTTTTATCGTTATCTTGGTTTGATGCTTTGCTGTTGTTTTGTTTTAGTGTTTTACCGTTATCTTGATTAGTTGCTTTGCTGTTGTTTTGTTTTGTTGTTTTACTGTTATCTTTAGTGGTTATTTTGCTGCTTCTTTGTTTTGATGTTTTACCTTGATCTTGGTTTGTTGCTTTGCTTCTATTCTGCTTTGTTGTTTTGCTGGTATCTTTTTTCGGCAGATCGTCAACGTTCTCATCGACACGCTTGAGGCGGTTATCGTCTACTGCCGGTCTTGGATTGGTGCGAAGATATGAGTTGTTGCCGCGATTTTTATTCGTTTTTCTGTTGTGTTGATCTTTCCTTTTTTTCGATGTGGTCTGTTGCTTGTTGGATCTATGTTTAACCTGAGTTTCGTTAGCCAAAATGGTCCCTCCGTTGTTTCGAATCACTTCCCTACTCATTACCCCAAAACGTACTTTTACTAATCATGGATATATCATGTAGAATTTCCAGATGACTTTTAAGTTTGATACAATAAGTATAGTACATACAATGCAATTAGATAGTAGATTTTTATAGAAAAGGGTTTGATATTCAGTGGCAGCAACGAAGAAAAAAAGAGTCATAAAAGAGGTTACACAGCTGGTGACGATTACGATTGGGGCGATCATCGCCGCATTCGGGCTTGATATGTTCCTCGTCCCCAACGCCATCCTTGATGGAGGTGTAATCGGCCTTTCGATTATCGCAGCGGAATTGACCAACGTCTCGATGAGTATTTTCCTGATCCTGTTCAATCTGCCTTTCCTTTATATCGGATATAAGAGGATGGGAACGAAATTCACCCTTCGGACGCTGTACGGCGTCATTATTTTATCCGGAGCGACAGCTTATTTCCACCACTATGACCGGGTAACAGATGATTTATTTTTGGCAACCATCATCGGTGCCGTCATCCTTGGAACAGGCGTCGGTCTCGTCATCCGCGCTGGCGGAGCGCTTGATGGCACCGAAATCATCGCGATCCTTGTCAGCAAGAAACGCACCGTGTCCGTTGGGCAGATCGTCATGATCATGAACTTGTTCATTTTCCTTTTGGCTGCACTGCTCGTGTTCAGCTGGGAAACAGCCATGTACTCGATCATCACTTATTTCATTGCATTCAAGATGATTGACGTCGTTGTCGAGGGTATGGAAGAGTTAAAATCAGTAACGATCATTTCCGATGTCCCGGAAGAAATCGCCGAAGCCTTGTTGAAGCAATTAGGACGCGGCATGACCTATATTCAGGGCCAGGGCGTTTTTTCAAGCGAACCGAAGAAAATTATTTACATTATTGTCAGCCGGATTGAATTGTCTACTCTGCGCTCGGTTGTAGATGATATCGATCCGAACGCACTCGTCGCGATCGAGAATGTGGCCGATGTATCAGGGAGTAATTTTGATAAGGGCAGCGGGCATTAATAGGGAATCTCCACAAAAGCTCACATATTCTCTACGAAATCGGATTATTCTCTACGGAATTTGCATTATTCTCTACACTTAAATGCAGAATCTCTACGAAATAACCGATAATCTCTACATTTTACATTTATCAGGAAATCAAAAAGCATGTGACTTTAAAACCGTCACATGCTTTTTTGTTAATCAATCGGATTATTGAATTTCTTCTCTTTCTGGCCGGTTGTGAATTCAACAAGCTCTTCTGGTGTGTTATTGCCTTTTTTCTTGTTGTTGTTGCGCTGGGCGTTTCCGTTGCCTAGCTTTTGCTTACCCATGCTTCCTCGCTCCTTTTAATGGATTCAAGGTGTAGTATGGATTTTTTCGTTGGCGTTTATTCCAAGTTCGGGTGCGCGGCGGACCTTGGTTGCCTGTTCGTAGGCATAGGCGAGCCTGATCAGCAAAGGTTCACTGAAGGCTGTGCCCGAAAAAGTGATTCCGATTGGTTCTCCTTCTTCACTGTAAGCGGTCGGTACTGTAATCGAAGGATATCCTGCTTTTGAGCCGATCGTAGAGCCATCCATCGGGAAAAGCACCGCATCCGCTCCGTATTCCTTCAGGGCATAGTCAATTCCCTGTTCCCTGGCCATATAAAGATTGAATTCGAGTTCTTCGAGATACTCTGCCTCCGTCAAGGTTCCGCTTGTCGCTTCCGATCCGAGCATCACCTGCTGGCCATATTTCAGCGTTTTCTCACCATGCTCATAGTTGAAGGCAATGACATCAGCAAGCGTCCTGACTGGAACATTCGGTGCCAATCCGTTCAGGTAGGCATTCAGGTCAGCTTTGAATTCATAGCTTAAAACATTGTATCCCCATTTCGCTTTTGCTGCCGGGATTGCCGCTTCTATAACTTCCGCGCCAAGCTCCTCCAGTTTTTCAACCGCTTTTTGAAAAATTTGCTCCTGTTCTTCGGTCCATTGGCCAATATACTCTTCCCGGACAACAGCAATTTTTGTTCCTTTTAATGCTTTTTTATCGAAAAGAGAGTCATGGTTGAATTCAGGTAAACTTACCATTGTTGCCGGATCTTGCGAATCCAGCCCGGCAATCGCTTCTAAAAGATACACCGCATCCTTTACGGTTCTAGCCATCGGTCCTGCCGTGTCCTGGGTGTGGGCAATCGGGATGATGCCGCTGCGGCTGACCAGGCCAACTGTCGGCTTAATGCCAACCAATGAATTTTGCGAGGATGGATTTAAAATTGAACCGTCGGTCTCCGTACCAATAGCAGCTGCCGCAAGATTCGCTGCAATCGACGCACCAGAACCCGCACTAGATCCACCAACCTCAAACTTGCCAGGGCCATAAGGATTGAGCACCTGTCCTCCGCGTGAACTATAGCCGCTCTTCATGCCATTAGCCATGAAGTTAGCCCACTCAGTCATATTTGTTTTTCCGAGGATGACTGCGCCAGCCTCCCGAAGTTTGGACGCAACAAACGAATCCTTCGTGGCAATTGAATCCTTCAAGGCCAGCGAGCCGGCACTTGTATGCATTTTATCGCCTGTATCGATATTGTCTTTGACCAGGACCGGGATGCCGTGCAGCGGACTTCTTGGACCTTTTTGTTTTCGCTCCAAATCCATTGCAGCCGCGATATGCAGGGCATCTGGATTCAATTCAAGCACAGAGTGGATCGTCTTATCAAAAGCAGCGATCCTCGCCTGATACATCAGCACAAGATCATGCGATGTCAGCTCACCGCTTTCCATTTTTCCCTGCATATCATCGATCGACGCTTCCGGAAGCCATTCTTCCATCAATGTATGTAAACGTGGGTTTTTCATGTTCAACAGTTCCTTCCAAAAATAAACTTCAGAATATATATTCTTTAGATTTTACAGAAATCCCTTTATATATAGAAAAAAAGCTATAGGACCAGAGCCTATAGCTTGATTTTGCTATTATTCAGCGTCGACAATTTTGCCACCGTAAAATTCCTTCAGCACTGGATCGATATTCAGCGCCTTGCAGAATTTTTTCAGATCACGTTCTTCTCGCTCGTTGACGATCGAAATGACGGTTCCTTCTGCTCCAAAACGGCCTGTACGGCCAGAGCGATGGATGTACTTGTCCTGTTCCCGTGGAAAATCGTAATGGACAACATGGGTTACGCCTTTAATGTCAAGGCCGCGAGCCGCGATGTCAGTGACGAGCAGCATCTCGCTGCTGCCTTCGCGGAATTTATTCAAGTATTTCTGGCGCTCCTGCTTGGCCAGTTCGCTATGCAGCTGTCCAACCGGGATGTCCTTGAAATTCAGCTTCTCAGCAGCAATGATCAGATTAGGGATATCCTTAATGAATACGAGCGACTTTGTTCCATCAAGACGCGCAATTTTCTCAAGAATTTTGATCTTGTCACGCTGCTCACTGCGGAAGTAAATATGCTCGACTTTGGCTGCATCAATGGTGTCATCCTTCTTCACCTTGATGATTTCAGGATCATTCGCCAGCCTGTTGATTGATTTTTCTACAGCCTCAGGCAGTGTGGCTGAAAAAAGTAATAGCTGCCTTTGATCAGCAAGAGTCGATTTCACGATACTTTTCACCGTTTCATTATGTTCCGGTGTCAGCAGCTGGTCGCCTTCATCGAGTACGATGGTGTGGACCTTATGCATCTTCAGCTTTTTCTGCTTGATCAGTTCATTCGTGCGTCCAGGAGTTCCGACGATGATGTGCGGGCTTTTTTTCAGCTTGTCAATCTGGCGCTTCAGATTAGCACCTCCAATCAGGCTTGCTGATTTGATTCCGCTGCCTTCTCCCCATTTCTGGATTTCAGCGAGGATCTGCATGACAAGTTCCTGTGATGAGGCAAGAATTACGGCCTGTGTATTCTGCATCTTCGCATCGATTTTATTTAAAACAGGAAGCAGGTACGCTAAAGTTTTGCCCGTACCTGTCGGCGATTCAGCGGCAACATCTTTTCCTTCTATTATTAACGGGATCGTTGTCGACTGGACTGAAGTCATCGCCTCGAATCCGGCCTTCTCCCAGGCCTGCTGCAGGAAAGGGTTCAATTGAGCGATTATTGGTTGGGTTTCTGACATGATTTTCTCCTTCACGTAAACATTCTAGTATTGATACTAGCTAAAACCTGCTTATAAGTCCAGTCTTCCCCCGCTGAATCACGATTTTTCATCTAGTTTATGACTCGGTTTTATTTTATTGGCGAAGTTCACAACTTTATTGGCGAAAATATAATTTTATTGGCGATTTCATAGCTTTTCTGGCGAAATTCTTAATATATTGGCGATTTCCAACTTTTATTGGCAAACTGGAAATTCCGTGCGTTTTTTTCCAATTCAGAACAAAAAGCGCAAGCGCTGGAGGGATTGACAGTGAAGTCGTTCTTTGACTTCAGGCAGGACCGAAGCGTCTCGAGGGGCTAGGCGCTGGTGCTGGATTAAGACAACCACTATAGTTATCTACACACAATTTATTTTAAAATTAAAAAACATCGGACGAATAGTCGCCCGATGTCTTAAAGTTTTATTTATGGATCCAAACTGCACCAGCAGAGTTGTCTTTCGCTTCGCCGATTACCTTGAACTTAATCGGGAATTGAGCTGGAACTTTTCGTCCTGCGTCTGGAATTAAGTCATTCATGTAAGACTTGGTAGAATCGAATTCAGTTACCCCTGGAAGACCTTTATAATCAAAGATTCCGCGAGATGGAGAATTGATGTACCATGCAGGTGTCTGATCCATAGAGAATGCAGCATCTGCTACCTGGTAGCGTGTGCTTTGGTAAACGGAAGGCTTACCGTTAAGCGTACCTACGATTGCTTCTGGATGTGAATCGACTGGTCCTAAGAAGCCTTCACCCGGGTGGATACCAACCCAGTTATCTGTGAATGAATCATCCGCATACCATACGACCATACCAGTGTTGTACTTCACTCCGCGTCCTTCAAGTAAAGCTTTGTCGGAACCAGCGTAGTTTCTCCACTCCAGATAGTAGTAGTGGTCCTTGAAGAATGTACCGTTTGTTTGGATGAAACCATCAAGTGTTACAGCTGCATCGCCTTCAGCGCCATCAACGAAAACTTCTTCACCGTCAACTGTCAGCTTAAGCTCGTCCATTGCGAAACCTTCTGGAGCAAGGCCGCCGTCAGTTACGTATTCAAAAGCAAGTTGTACTTTCTTGCCAGCATAGTCGCTTAGATCGTACTTTACATCAATCCATTTGCCTTCTGAAGTATCCATTCCACCAGCAACATTTGTATCACCGATTTTGTCGATTTCTACTTCTTTGCCATCAACAATTGCATTAACGTATACATAATCGTAATCAAATTCAACTTCATAATTCGCTTTGTATGAGAATTCAGCGCTAGTTGCGTTTGTTAGATCTAACTCAGGTGTTACAAGTGTTGTATGAAGATCATCGCCTTTTTGGCTGTAGTAGTACTTCTCGCCAAACTCTGTCTGGATTCCCTTCACTTCTTTACCAGGAAGGTTTACTTTTACAATTCCTGGGTTCTTTGATTTTGTCACACTCTGGTCAATAACTGTTGCAAGACCTTTAGAATCAATATCTTCGTAATTCACTTCTGTAATATTGGCCCAGTTGCCGCCCATTGTCTTTTGGAAGAATTCTTTATTTTGCGGAGAGAAGCTTGGTGCTTCTGTTCCAGCGATTTTTCCATTCCAGCTTCCGCCTGACATGATTGACCAAGAAGCTACAGGGTCACCTTGTCCAGTGTACTGAGTGTCATACTCATCTGGAAGACCTAAGTCATGTCCGAATTCGTGAGCGAATACACCTACTGCGCCATCTTCAGGCTCTACAGTGTAATCGAATGCCGCCATTTGTCCGCCCCAGTAAGGAACTGCAGCAGTTGTTCCAGGTACGCGGAAAGGAGCGTTGCCGACTACCCAGCGGTGTGACCAGATTGCATCGTCACCAAGCTTGCCGCCGCCAGCTTCCTGTCCAACACCAGAGTGCAGAACCATCAAGTGGTCAACAAGGCCGTCTGGCTCATTCTGGTTTCCATCACCATCGAGGTCATACTGATCAAAATGGTCATATTCAGCTAAGTCGATTCCAGATTCAGCTGCTGCTACCAATGCATCCTTAACAAGTCCGCGAGCACCCTTTGCTCCAGGAGCATTATCATGGCCGCCATCAGGATTGTCACCGCCATACTCAGCAGCTGTACCAGGCACCTTCAGCCAGTTGGAAACTTCGCCTGTAACTGTGTAGCTTCCGCCTGATTGCTCTTCATAATATTGCTTGAATGTCTTTACCTTTTCACCATTAAAAAGTGTGAAGTCCTCATCACCGAACAGCATTTTTTGATAGTGTTCGCGATTGAAGTCATCGGCCCACATATAGCCTTCTTCTTGATCGATGTTATTGTGCGGGAAGTCCGCATATTCTACAAGAAGGACAAGAACCTTATCCTCACGAACGTCTCCGTTGTAGTTAGCCTGCTTAGCAGAGTCTACCTTTACTGCTCCCGTCGGCTTTCCTTTTTTGAAGTTTTCATGACCTTTATCAAGCTGCTTAGCGAGCTTGTCCTTTTGTTTTGAAACAAAGTCTTTGGCCTTTTTGTCAAAAGCCTTCTCTTCTTTTGTCAAAGCTTTATCGGACTTGCCAGGCTTTTCACCTTGCTTCTTTTCGATATAAGCAGTGACTGCCTTGTTTACTTCTTTCTGAGAAGCTCCTTTAGAAATCAGACCGCGCTTTTGCAACGCCTTTGCCAGGCGATCCTGGTCAACGATATTCAAATCAATCGGCGCTGATTCCAGAGCTGTGGCAGCTTCTACAGTCTTAGTTGCTGGTGACCCCGCAAATGAACCAGCAAATAATGTGGAAGCAAAGACTGCACTTGCCGCTACGCTGGAAAGAACCTTCAACGTATTTTTCTTCTTCAAAAAGATTACCCCCTGCTATTTTCCAAGTTTCGATTATTCATATATTCTGAAGAATCTGATTGAAATTGTAGCAAGGTTTTGAAATATTGTAAATTTTTATAATATAATAATATTTACCTATAAATTTTTGTATTTTTTGTCGAAATTACCCATTATAAAAATAAACTGATTCCTTTTTCCTGTTTTCATCTCAGAAATATGTGTAAATAAAACTATTTTCATGAACTTATATATTGGGAAATTTTCTTCGCGTCTCGAAATTTGATTCTAAGGAACTAGAACTTTTTTACAAAAAAAGAGAGCACCCGGGTAAAGTGCTCCCTTCTAAACTATTAGTTTAACTTCGTTACACGGCCCTCGATTTGAGGATTAACTTCCCCGTGCGCCTTAATATAGTTTACCAAAGCGTCCAAATCGACTACATCGATTTGCTTATCAGTGATTGTTGCCAGGATTGCATAGCCATCCCCGCCACCTGCCATGTAGTTGTTGACGGTGATGGAGTAAGTTTTATCCATCTCAACAGGTGTGCCATCATTCTTCGTGATCGAAACAATGCGGTCTCCTGCAGCTCTGGAGTCATCGTAAGTGACCTTCAAACCAGAAATCGGCATGATGCGGACCTTGCTGCCCCATTGCTGCTCAAGCAAAGTCTTGATGACTTCACCAGTCACGTTCATTTTCACAAGGTCATTTCCGAATGGCTGTACAGTGAAAGCTTCCTTCCAAGTAATTTCACCTTGGTCAATGTCAGCACGTACGCCGCCTGAGTTCATGAAAGCAAAATCAGTGCCTGTCTGCCAGCGCATTGAGTCAGCTACAAGGTTCCCCATTGCTGATTCACCAGCAGCACTTGTGTCACGGCTAATATAAGAAGGTGTTGTTCCAATTACTTCATTCAGAATCGGTGCGACATCAGCTACATAGCTATCCAGCATCGCTTTGATTTCAGCATCTGGTTGGATTTGGTCACGGTATGTCGTCACGATTTCAGACTTACCAACCATGACATCTTTCGTAACAGGGTTAATCAATAAGTCTACATCAGAAAAAGCTGTACCTGAAGAATAAGACTGCACGACAATTTTGCCATCTACTTTAGTGTTTGTGAAAGCATGATTATGCCCACCCAATAACACATCTACTTCATCATCCACATTTTGAGCGATCTCAACAAGTTCTTCTCCAGCGTTTGATCCATCAGGGTTAGAAGTTGATGGGTTATGTGCTAATACAACAATTGTTTCTACACCCTGAGCTTTTAACTCCTCAGTATAGCGGTTGATGGCTTCCGCTTCGTCTGTGAACTTTACATCTGTAACAGCACTTGGGATAACAATACTTGGAGTGTCAGATAAAGCTACTCCGATTACTCCGACCGGAATTCCGTTCACATCAATAACTTTGTAAGGATCTAAGACATTCTCACCTGTCTCTTTGTATACAAGGTTAGCAGCAACATATGGGAAGTCAGCGCCTTCAAATTCGCCATACTTATCCACTGTTTTCGGATGGCTTCCACCATCGATCAAGCGAAGCATTTCTTCAACGCCTTCATCAAACTCGTGGTTGCCGACAGTACCTGCGTCAAAACCAAGCTCGTTCAAAATCTTGATCGTAGGCTCGTCCTGCAGCAAAGCGGATACCGGCGAGCTTGCTCCTACCGCATCACCAGCATGAAGCAGCAATGTGTTAGGATTTGTCGCTTCACGTTCTTTCAAATAAGCAGCAAGATAATCCACTCCGCCAGCATTGATTTTAGAATTGTAAGTGTCCAGCTGGCCATGGAAATCATTGATTCCTAAAAGCTGAAGTCCAATTGGCAAATGAAGCTGGTATTTAGCAAAGCCGTTTGCTGCTTCACCAGCATAGTTAATCAAACCACTTTCAGGCAACGCATTTTGTGCATCAGGAGTTGAGTTGAAAGTAACATTTAAATCTTTGCTCACACCAGCAAAGCTCCAGTTATTGTCAGCAGATGGATCGATTGTTCCAACTTCACGGATATAATCGATGATCGCCTGGCGGTTTTCATCTGGATACATTTCTACTGCTGTCTGATTTTTCACACCTGGGAATGTTCCAGTAGCACGGTAGTTATTTGTTACAACAAGGAATTCCTGCTCCAGGTCGATTGGCTGGCCATTGTATTGAAGGTTCTTGATTCGGTTTGCATCAGCGTCAACCAGATTTCCCTTATCATCGTACTTAGCCGGCTCTGTCACATCGATTTCATAAGTAACACCATCAATAACATCATAGTTATATACCGGGAACTTCGGATTGATTAACGGCTGTTCTGTTGTAATGTCCTCATCAATCTGGTTGAACTGTCCAGCAGACATTTCAAGCCATTCTTTTACATCGCTTCCTTTAATTTTGATTGTCGAAACGGTATTTGGATATAAGTAAAGATCTGCCACGTTCTTGATTGCAATCGTTCCTTTTGGAATATAAGTGTAATCACTTACACCGCCTCTTCCAGACTTGAATGGAGCACCCGCAGATAGGATTGGAAGATTTTCATCAGGCGTACCTTTTACCTGCTTTTCCACATACCATTTTTGTGCATTCGTTACGATTTGGATTGATGGATCATCTTGTACAAGCGCGAAGTAACTGTGGATGTCAGCATCAGTTTCCCCAACAGGCTGGCGGACATAATCTACAGTGCCCTCATGGTCTTCTTTTACAGCTTCCAAAATTTCTTTGTCAGCATCCACTAATGGAGTCTTTGTTGCTTTATCATAAATCGCTCTTAGCTCAGCCTTAGAATTCTTAACATTCCATTTGCCTTTTTCTTTAGCGATCGTTAAGTCCATAACACCAAGCTGGTTGCCCCAGTTTCCAGCCATGACAACCGGCACTCCATTGATTGTACCATTGGCTGCGTCTACGCCAGGAAGGTTCTTAAAATCACCAGGGAAAGTTAAGTGGTTGTGTCCAGTGATGATTGCATCAATGCCGTCAACAAGTGACAGGTCGTATGCCGCGTTCTCTTCCATTTCCACTACTTTCTCATCGCCAATTCCAGAGTGGGATAGCGCGACGATGATGTCAGCGCCTTCTTCTTTCATTTTTGGAATCTGTGCTTCTACTGATTTTACGATATCCTTTGTAATAACCTTGCCATCAAGGTTCGCTTTATCCCATTGCAAGATTTGCGGTGTTACAGCACCGACAACACCAACCTTGATTACCTGTGTCTTGCCGCTATTATCAGTCACTTTTTTGTTAAAAATGGTGTATGGCTTGAAGTAGTTTTCGTCATTTTCCGGATTATCGTCACCATCATCCTTGAACACGTTTGCATTCACATATGGCATCGGCGCGTCATCCAGCACTTCATCCAGGTAATCCAGACCATAGTTGAATTCATGGTTGCCGACTGTAGCCGCATCATAATCCAATAGTTCCATAGCTTCAAAGACCGGATGCATTTCACCGTCTTCCAGTACATCAACCTTGGCTTTATAGTCTCCCAGCGGATTTCCCTGGATCAAGTCTCCATTATCAAAAAGGAGATTATTTTTCCCTTCTTCTTCAGCCCTTGCCTGCTTAATCAGGGTAGCCGTCTTGGCCAGACCAAATTCGTTCGTTGATGCATCTTTGTAATAATCATAGTTATATAAATGTGTATGAATATCAGTAGTCCCCATGATTCGCAGCTGTACTTCATGTTTTCCTGCTTTATCAGGCTTACCTGCCGCAAATGACTTATAAGAAACAGGTCCTGCCAATACTGACAATGCCATTGTCGTAGCAACAACGGTTTTTCCTAACTGGCGCAAAGGCTTCTTCAAGAAAATCCATCTCCTTAATAATTAATTTGGTAGCATACGAGTTTAATTATAGTAGGATTCATGTAGAAGGAAATGGACTGATAGACCTGACTTTTCTAAACTTTTTGTAAAATTCGAGCTATTTAATAGGTAATATTTACTTACTTTTGCGGAAACCCCTCGATATATGTCGGCAATTGCGAATATTATAATTATCTATTTTTCCGCCAAAAGGACTACAATTGATTTATAAGATTGAAACAATCATAGAGTGGTAATGTATTTGTAGAACCTTTTCGAGGAGTGTTGATAGAGTGAAAGAATTATTAAAAGAATTGATCCTGATTGACAGCTCCACCATGGAAGGGGCCAATCAGGCAGTCGAGTTTTGCAGGCAATGGCTGATTGAGCAAGAATTGAAGCCAAGTTTGATTGAGAATAATGGGTATAAAATGCTCGTATGTGAGATTGGCGAAGGCGATAAAACAATCGTATGGAATGGCCATGTAGATGTTGTCAGCGGAAAAAAGGAGCAGTTCATCCCCATTGAGAAGGATGGAAAACTCCACGCCAGGGGCGCAGCCGATATGAAGGCTGGTGTTGCCGCGATGATGGTCGCAATGAAGGAATTACGGGATCAGAAACCTGGTGTCAAAATCCAGCTGCAGATTGTCTCTGATGAAGAAATCGGCGGGCAAAATTGCACAGGCTACCTTGTCGAAAATGGCTATCGTGGGGATTTCGTGATTGCCTCGGAACCAACCCAGCTCGGAATCGCCCTTCAGGCAAAAGGTGTCTTAAGACTTGAAGTCGAAGTGAAAGGAAAATCAGCTCATGGCAGCCGTCCATGGGAAGGCGAGAACGCAATCGTCAAAGCCTATCAGGTTTACGAAAAACTTCTTCAATTACCTTTTACAAAAGAAAGCTCGGAATTTTACCAATCGCCATCTATTAACCTTGCTATCATCTCAGGCGGTGAAGTTTTTAATAAAGTGCCGGATCGGTGCATCATGTCCCTTGATATCCGCTATCTTCCGGGCCAAAAACCTGATACCATCATCCAGCAGATCGAAAGTATTTCGGATGGTAAAGTTACTGTTGGATTAAAGGGAATCCCTGTCGCGACAAAACCTGATAATCCATTCATATCCCAGCTAAAACCGGTCTTGGAAAAGCATATCGATGGTGAAGCCATCCTATTTGGCCAGCACGGTGCAGCAGACACCCAATTTTTTGCAGCCCATGGAATCCCGGCAATTGAGTTCGGCCCAAGTGGAGCGAACTGGCACGGTGACGATGAATTTGTATTGCTGGAATCGCTTGAAAAATATAAAGAGATTTTAATTGATTATGTTAAAACCTACTGAAAAAGACAGCCACCCGGCTGTCTTTTTAACTGCTAAAACGATATTTCTTCGTCCATGAAAAAATCAATAACCCCAAAACTAAAACGATTTGCAGCAAAAAGACAACCGAGTCCCAAAAACGAAGACTATTCACCGGCTCAATAAAGCCCGGCAACATAATATCGTTTACCGCGAAAATCACTTGCGGTATGTAGTAGTAGACGGTGATGGCGATGGTTAAGAGGATGCCGGCCAGGTAGAAACCTGCATATGTACGGACAAGCCCTTCCTCACCGTCGAATGTTTCCGTTTGCGGTACCTGCAAAAAGGGAAGCCACTGCGCCAGGAAGTTCCGTCCATTTTCCATCAAGTTATAACAGCCCGTCTTATTCTCAATCACATAGTAAAGATCCGTTTTCATAAAAACAGCAGCCTGATACACCAGGCGAATGAACGTGTCCAGCACCACCAGCTTCAATAAACCCATGATGAGCGAATCTTCACTTGTAAACATTTGAGCCAGCAACGCCAGAAATAACACAACAAAATCAAAATACATCCCCGCGAGATAAAGCCTATTCCGCCTTTCAGCCGGCAGCTTCCAGACCTGCGACATATCTGTTTCCAAAACCACTAAAAAGAGCCGATGTCCGATTTCAATCTTAGCAGGCAGCCCTTCTGACCTGACCGCCAGGACATGGCCGAATTCGTGGAGAAGGACAAGAAAAAAAGTAATCACCAGCCATGCAATAATATTTTGCAGCATGAGATCAAAAGCAAAGATATCGGAGTAGTGAGGGAATAATGCCGGGTTGTATAGGATTAAAGCTATACTTGCGATGAGTAAAATTAGATAAAGATTAGAGCTGAAAGAATTGAAGAAAAAACGGCCTAGATTTTTTGGAATCCATGAATAACCCGATTGGTCCTTCTTTGACGAACTTTTTAACATTTCTTCACCGTTAATTTCGCTGACTAAGTCCAATTCCAGGAGTTGAGAGACAAAATCAAATAGTTCTATTTCTTCATCAGGAAATCTAACGGTCAATTCTTTTTCCACATCATTAAGGGATTTTCTTTGATTTATTAGCTCGATAGCAACAATACATAGTTCGGGCATTTCGTAAAATTCACCATTCAATACATCTTCAACAATATAATGTTTTTGATCTTTTCGAATAGCTAGTTGTTTAAGTGTAACATGAGTTTCATAGGTAAGATCCATACCCATCACCTTATCAAAGTAATAAAAAGGGGATGTTTCCAGAAACTTAACATCCCCCTCCTTCATTATTGTTTAGAAAATGGACACCACCAGCAGGTTGTTTTAATTTTGTTTAGCTTACGGATTTTCATGCCCTCACCTCCTCTACACAATTATGTTTTTGAACAAAATGATCTTCATTCCATTCTGAACTCTTATGGAATGCAGCCCATTCTGGAAAAACTTCCTTAAACTTTTCAACAAGTTCAGGATCAAATTGCGTACCTTGACCTTCTATTATCCTGTTGTACGCCACGTCAAAAGGCATGGCTGAACGATAGGATCGAGAGGATGTCATAGCATCGAAAGCATCCGCAATGGATACTACTCTTGCTGAAAAAGGAATTTCATTTCCTTTTAATTGTTCAGGATATCCCTTGCCATCCCACCTTTCGTGATGAGATTTGATAATATCAATACTGTCTCCTAATCCATTCACCTTAACAATAGCTTCTGCCCCTACCGCTGGATGTGTTTTAATAATCTCGTATTCTTCTTTTGTCAATTTTCCAGGCTTCATAAGTATTGAATCAGGGATATTCACTTTCCCAATATCATGTAATAAACATGCATATGTAAAGGAACGCAGTTGATCTTTTGTAAATCTGCCAGTAGATTCAGCTAGTGAGTTTGCATAGTAAGCTACTCTTTCGCTATGACCCCTGGTATAAGGGTCCTTTAACTCAAGTGTTGCAATTACACCCTTAACAATTCCAGATAATTGATTATCATAGGATTCTTTAATAGCTTTCACATATCCTTGATATCTTCTTAAAATTATGAACCCTAATATCGATAGGATTATAATTACTGCTATCGGGAATAAAACTACGGTTGTATTAAGTAATAGTCCTATGTATGAGTATTTAAAAATAGTTCCAAGTGAAACCGTCCAAAAAAAAGCAGTATTCACAAAAATAGGCGCAAAGAGTATGAGAAACACCTCAACGATATTTCCCCCGTCATAGGCTACATCATTGCTTAAGTATGTTACTGAATCATTGAGTATTGTAATTGCTATAAATCCCAGAAAAAAAATAAACTTAACTGAATAAAGTTCCCCTTTTTTCACCAATAGATACACACCAGGTAATAACATTAGGATTAAAAGATGGTAATAATATCTATTGTTCGAGAAAATTAAAACATCCTTGTGCGTAACATAAGTCGGATTTATGTAATAGTAGAAAATCTCAAAGGAAATGAACAATATATAAAATAAAGTTATAAACCATTTTAATGCTCTTTTTTCCTCATGATACAAAGATGGCTCTTCAAAAGAATTCTGCATGATACTACCTCTTTTTCTGTCTACAAACCTATGTATTTTTCCTTCATATCGCCATTATTCTTGACATATTAATAGTTTTATTGAAATAAGAATAAAATGAGCATTATGACCTAGACCAAATTAGCAAGATTCGACAATTTTCTCCATTATAAACCAAAAGGACTATTTAATAAAATAGTCCTTTTGGTTTATTTATTGGTTTATTTTTCATTATACAACTATAACTTTACTTGGCGATGGGTAAAGATATAATCACAGTTGTTCCTTTTTCTAACTCACTTTCAATATTAAAAGTACCTTCATGTTCTTCAATAATTTTTTTCGTGACCATCAGGCCCAGACCATTTCCATTTTGCTTGGTTGTATAAAATGGTTCTCCTAATTTAGCGAGTTTTTCAGGAGGAATCCCGCACCCTTCATCCCTTACTGAAATGAAAGCTCGATCACTCTTAACTTGGGAATCTATTTTCACCATTCCCCCATCTGGCATTGCTTCTATCGCATTTTTAATTAAGTTGATAAATACCTGCTTTATTTGATTTTCGTCACATAAAAGTACAATAGTATTATCAACGTCATATTCAATATTAATTTCTTTCCTGTGAGCATGCGGATCAATAACGGATACAACATACTCGGTAATCCCCATTAGACTTTTCGGCGTTTTAACAGCTGTATTTGGTCTTCCTAAAATCAACAAGTCATTAACGATCGAGTTAATTCTATCAATTTCATTTAACATAATTGGGTAATACTGTTCATCGCCCTTATCCTTTTCTTGCTGTAATTGAGTGAAACCTTTCAAAGAGGATAAAGGGTTTTTAATTTCATGAGCAATTGCTGTTGCCATTTGACCAATAACCGCCAATTTTTCTTTTTGTCTCATATCCTCAAACATTGAGGTAATAGCATTTATATATGATTGGAAACGAGTAAGTAAAATCCAGGCAATTATGCCAATAAAGAGAATCAAGCCTAGCGCGAATAGGACCTTAGCAGATTGGTAAATCAAACCCACTGTTAGATACTTAAGAGAAAAGCCCAATGTAATAATCCAAAAGAATTTTTTACTGACAAACATAGGCGAAAACAAAATGAAATATACTTCAAGAATATGGCCACTATTGAACTCTCGATTAGTACCCCAATAAATTAAAATATTATTGATCGTGTCCAATATTATAAAAGCAGCGAAATACATATATTTCACTTTTTCAGGATGCCCCTTTTTAATTATGAAGATGGCCAAAGGAAGCAAAGCAAACAATAGCAAATGAAAATAGAACCCCAGCCCTCCATATGGCAACCCTGTCTTTACATTGTTAAAATATGGATATATATAATAAACTGTGAAATCATAAGGAACTAATATAATATAAAAAGTCCACAAAAAGAACTTGACTGCTTTTACTTCTTCATAAACTAAAACCGAATTTTTTTTGAATGGTTCCATACGGAATCTCCTTAAATCTTAAAACTTGATAGCCTTATTATAGCAGGATGTGTCACATCTTGTTACTTTTTGTCTAATCAGGAAGGAGATTTTCAATAAATATTTTTTATAGATTGAAAGGAATCTTTTATGGAATAAAAATGGACCAGGCGATTAATTGCCTGGTCCATCCTGCTTTATGCTGTTTCACTCAGATTGTATTCATTTAAGATTCCTTCAAGTTTAAGCGCGAGTCCCATGCTGCCCTGGATTTTGAGTTTCCCTGTCATGAAGGCTGCTGTTCCGTTCAGCTTGCCCATGATCATTTTCTTGAAGTTTTGGTCTGACAGCTTCAGGGTGCAATCAGGTGTTGCTTCTGTTCCTTCAACAACGCGTGCCGTTCCATTTGTGATCAGCAATTGGAATGTTCCGCTGTCATCACCCGTGATGTCATATTGATAGACCGTATTCATACCTTGAATCGGTTCAGGGTTTTCCGTCATGACCTTTTCGATTTCCTGCCACACTTCTCTGATTGATTTGTTTTCCAACATCCTTGCCACCCCTATCAATCTACTTTTTTCCATCTTACCTGACTGAAGTCCTATGAGGCAATACGATAATGAAAGTGTTCAGCAAAAAGTCCCTACATTTATAGGGTAGCTTTTAGTTTAACTTCCTGTACTTGCAAAAGCTTTAAGCCCCCTGTTCCAGAAAGCATAGGCAATCACACAGCAAACAACTGCAGCAACCGGAGTCCAGAGCGCGAACTCCTTGTAGCCAGACTTATCGATAAAATAAGCTGCCGGGAAAAATGCTGTGAACCCGTAAGGTATGATCCATGTCAGGAACATGCGGATTCCCTTGTGATAAATCGTCAGCGGATATCTCGCAAAGTCACTGAGGTTAAAGACTGCCCATACAATAGGAAGACTGTCGATCATCCAGTAGCTGAATGTCGCGAAAAATAGGTTGATCGCCACGAAAATTAATCCGGATGAAATGATCATGATGACCAGCATCGCAATTTCCGTCGCTCCCCAAACGAGGTCAAGCTGTGGAATCGCTGTTCCGAGAATGATCAACCCGATGATCAGCTGGCCAAAGCCATCCTGATGGAGACGATCCGCCACAACATGGAACAAAGGATTGACCGGCCTGATCAGCAACCGGTCCAGCTTTCCTGGCCTTATATACTGCCAGCCAAGTGTCCAAAGATTATCAAAGAAAATCTGGTGGATCGACCGGCCCGTCGCCGCTATTCCGTAAATGAACAATATCTCATAAAACGACCAGCCATTGATCTGCTCAATGTGGTCGAAAACCACTTTTACAAAAAAGATCGAAGCGAACTGCTCGAGCATAACCGAGGCGACACCGATCAAGAAATCGATTCGGTACTCCATCATCACCTTCATATGGCTCTTCGCAAACTCCCAATATAATCTCGTATAACGACGCATCCAATCGCCTCCTATCCTCCGAAAATCGTAATCTGTTTAATCGCCTGCGACCAGATTACCCTAACCAAAACATATAAAGACACGAGCCAGAAAAGCTGGACTCCCAATGCCATATAAGCGTCCGTCCCGCTTATGAGGCCTGAATAAATCGAAACCGGCAGATAGACCATCGCCTGGAACGGCAAGAATTCCGTGATGATTCTCAGCCAATCAGGGAAAAGCGTGATTGGAACCAGCGCCCCGGAGAAAAACGTAATCAAGGATTCCTTCAGCACCCTGACTCCCCAAACATTGACCGTCCAGAAAGCAAGCACACCGACAAGGAAATCAAAGAACGTACCGATCCAGATCCCTACTAATGCACTCAGGATAAATAAAATGATCGTCTCAGGTGATGTTGGAAAGCTTAAATCCATGAAGAAGTAAGCAATCAGCACCATCGGCAGTGTCCCCTGGATTAAATACATGATTTTCGATCCAATATCAACCGCGAATAGTTTAAAAATCATATCGTACGGACGCATCAACTCGATCGCGACCTGGCCGTCCTTAATATTTTCCGCAAGCTCATTGCCGACACCGCCGACAAACCCCTGAAGCATCATCGCAATGACAATATACGTCAGCATCGTTTCCAGATTGATATTTTCAATCGTCGTCTGGTTTGCGTAGACCGCCTGCCAGAAGAAGTAAATAATCAACAGCCTCATTACGGCCGAGGCGGTCCCAGCCCAGTACCAGGCAGAATAAGCCGTGTTCTCCTGCATCCGCCCTTTAGCTATTTGCCAATACTTTCTCATGCTCTCCCCCCTGTTCCTGCTTGTTGTACAGTTCCTCAACGATCGTCTCAATCTTCGGGTCTGCAATATTCAAATCGCCAATTTCATACATGCCCATCATTTCTGAAATGACGAACGAGCTTTTAACAGTCTCATGGTCAAAAGACAGACTGACCTTCGTTTCTTCTTCGTTCGGTAAAATTTCCACCTGTCCATTGAGTGGATCTGGCAACACAAATTTTTCCTTGTCAGCCAGTTCAAAGTGGATCACACGTTTTTGCCCAAATTGCTTTTTGATTTGCTCCAGCCCGCCATCGTACAAAATCGTACCGCCATCAATAATGATGATCCGGTCGCAAATTTCCTCAATGTCCTGCATGTCATGTGTAGTCAGCAGCACTGTTGTGCCCCAGCGCTGATTCATTTCTTTTATAAACTTTCTGATTTTCACTTTTACCGCAATATCAAGACCGATCGTTGGCTCATCCAGGTAAACAACTTTAGGTCTATGAAGAAAGGCCGCAGCCAATTCACAGCGCATTTTTTGTCCGAGGGAAAGCTGTCTGACCGGAATGCTGAGCAATGGTTCCAGGTTCAGTACCTCAGTAAACATTGCGATTGTTTCTTGATATTCCTGCTCCGGAATCTCATAAATATGTTTTAACAGATTATAGGATTCACGAACCGGAATATCCCAGAACAGCTGAGTCCGCTGCCCGAAGACCGCCCCGATATTCACGGCATTCTTCTGACGGTTTTCATATGGCACCAGCCCATTCACCGTCACCTTACCAGAAGTCGGTGTCAGGATTCCCGTCAGCATCTTAATTGTCGTCGACTTACCCGCACCATTCGCACCAATATAGCCAACCGTCTCCCCCTGTACAATCGTAAAATTAATCCCCTTCACCGCATGCTTAGTTTCATACTTGCGGTTAAAAAGCGATTTGACCGCACCCTTAAGACCCTGGTCACGCTTCACCAATTTATATTCCTTTTTCAAATTTTCAACAGTAATCACAATATCACTCTCCAAGAACATACATTCGATTTTTAGGCACAAAAAAACCACAGACATCCCAGTCTATGGTTTAGCAGTTATTTTACATGACAAAAATAAGCGCTACTACACACAATACAGGCAGGCCGAAGGTAAAACATATGAAATTGTCTTAGTTGCTTGGTTTAAATCAATCATTTCGACTGCCTCCTTAAGTTAATACTTTCATATTGTACCTGTAAAAGAAAAAATTGGCAATATTTTTATAAAAAAATAAATAGTGCCTGAGTTTTTCTCAGGCACCAGTAACTAATCTGTTATTAAACTTTAAATAAGTAATTAATTCTTCCATGGTTTCAAAATGTCCCTGTGTACCGAACTCATGGAATATATTCATCTTCCGCAGGATTCCGCCAAGATCAAGATCGTTGCCGACGAGATATAGTGTTTGGCCGCGTTCTTTGAGCTGGTCCTTAAGCTGAAGAAGAAGCAAAGCTCCAGAAGCATCCACTATGGTGACTTTTTCGATATCAATTACAATTCCCTGGCTGTTATCCGAACTAATTGTTTTGGTAATCAGTTCTGTCGCGCCAAAATACAGCGGTCCTTCCAGCGTGTAAATCTTTAAACCTTGTTGCGTTTTATTGTTTATTTTGAAGCCTTCATCGCTCATCCGCTTCATGAAAATCAGTGCACTCATCACAATCCCAACACCAACCGCTACCATCAGGTCAATGACTACTGTTAAGATCATCGTCACCAGCATGACGGCTGCGTCAGTGCGAGGCTCATCCTTGAGGATTTTCAAGCTGTCATAATCGAACATTGTAATACCAGTCATGATTAAAATCCCCGCTAGTACTGCCAGTGGAATTTCTTCCGCCAGCGGTCCGAATACTAGCATGAACAGCAGCAAGGCTACACTGTGAACCATCGCTGACAAAGCGGTTTGGCCTCCGCTGCGTAAATTGACTACAGAACGAACTGTGGCTCCAGCACCAGGCATCGCACCAAACAAACCAGCAAGCGTGTTGCCGATCCCCTGGCCAATTAACTCTTTATTGCTTTTGTGCTTCGTACCTGTCATATTGTCCATGACGACAGACGTAAGCAAAGAGTCTATCGATCCAAGAACTGCGATACTTAATGCCGCCGGAATCAACTGAATGATCGTTCCTAAGTCTGCAATTGGCAGATGGAACTGAGGCAGCCCTTTTGGAATTTCCCCAATCCTATCTACACTATCAAAGAATATGAAATCATTGATAAATGGCAGGGTAAAATGTACGGCAGGAACCACTTTTTCCAGAAGTATTACCGCCACTGTTCCTAAAATCAACGCCATCAGACTTGGTGGAATAATCTTAATCCATTTCATCGCAAACAGCATAAAGACAATCGTCAACAGCACAACCAAAAAGCTGCCCGTCACATACTGCAGCTGCCCCATGATAATAATGATGGCAATCCCATTCATAAAACCGCTAACTACCGGTAATGGGATGAACTTCAAATAATTCCCGGCCTTCAGCAACCCAAAGACAATTTGAAACAGCCCACCCATGAATGCGGCAATGAACGCATACTCCAGACCCTGAGTCGCCACAATCCCTGTAAAAATAATCGTAATCGGCCCAGTCGGACCTGTGACCTGGCTCTTCGTCCCGCCAAATAAAGCCGCAAAGAAACCAGTGATGATAGCACCATACAAACCAATGATGGCACCATCAGAATTCCCCGTCGCTTGCATCCCAAAAGCCAATGCCAGCGGCAGCGCAACAACCGAAACCGTAATCCCGGCCAAAAGCTCACGCTTGAGCGTCTGAAACATCTACGATACGCCTTCTTTCTTATACATTTATAAGAAAAATTATACGCCTGTTAAAATGGTTATTGAATATGAAAATAGTAAAAATAAATGAACATTTCGAGGATATTTGTGAGGAGTTAAAACAAATACTCTGACTGGTCAAACAAGATGGACCAGCCAGAAGCTATGCAAGCCAATGACGGCTGTGTAGCTAGCAGCCGCAAACATTGTAAGACCTTTTACAAGCTTTGATTTTGGTACTTTTTTATACAGTATAAGCAATACTAAAGCCACAGAAAGAAGAGCTTTTAACGCAATGAATAGTCCGATGTCAATCGAATAGATCCTCTCCATCAATGGATTGGCTTCAGTTATTAGTGAGCTTTCAACCCCGGCAACTGTCAAGGCTGTATCAACAAGGTTAAGAAGGGAAAGATAATAGAATAACAGGACCAAGTAATTCACCTTCCTTTTCATACTATTATTCCCTTGCACCACCGCTCATAACACTATTTCTTGGCAGGAAGGATCGTAGCAATTATTTCCCTAATCGTGTGGCTTGGGGTATCATAGCTAAAATATTGATAATCGACATAATCTGTATATTTTTTGTAAAAGCTGCTGCCATTCTTTTTTTTGCCGAATTCCAAGTACCTTCTGGAAGATTTATATGGAAAAGGCTTGATGTAATCCAGAAAAGGAAACTCTTGATATACAGAAGAAAGCGTCCGTATAATCCTTTTTCTTGTTTTGTGCTTTTCAGTCATTATTATTAATAGATCAAAATCCAAGTCATCCCTTAAAAAATGAATCAGTTGAATGATATCCAAATAATACTTTAGAGAGTCAAGATTGTGGCGCCATCCATGCAGAACAATCATGTAAAATACATGGATACGTGATAACTCTTTAACCGAAGAATATTGACCTAATGGCTTTGCTGCCTGCCAGAATTCTTCTATATTAAACTGCGCTGTCGACTCCTTCAACAGATCCCAATGCAGTTCAACCACCAAAGGAATTTCTGATCCAGGAAGCTTCTTACTGTAACTGCAATGAAAATGACCAGGAATTCTCTCCTCTTCAACTGTAAAACCTAGTTGGTTTACTAATTTCACAGCTGCATCAATATCCTGTACCTTCACAAGTAGGTCTATATCAGATGTCTTCCTTGCACCCAAACTATTGAAATAGGCTTCAGCAAAGCCAACACCCTTTTGAGGGATGACTTTCATACTTCGCTCTTCGAATGCATTGAGAAGCTGAGTTGTTTCGTGTTTTACAAATAAATTAATCTGCATGGTTTGAAAGTATTTCTCTTTTAGGTATTGGCGGAAAAAGTCTGGTACTCGATCGAGCTTTCCTTGTAATTTTAATAATTGATAGAGCTGAGGGGCGATTGAGTCTATATCCTGATTTTTTAAAAGCTGCTCATAATAGACTTCATCACCTGGCAACTCAATTTCATTTATATATAATGCTGATACCAATTGATTCATCACTTTGCAAAACTCCAATCACTTAGATACCAAGTATAGATGTTCAGAACTTTTAGGCTTCAGCACAGATGAATTCAACTTCCTGTAAAGTCCATTTTCTACAATTAACTCCTCATGAGTTCCCGTTTGTACTACTTCCCCTTCATCCAGCACAATAATTTGGTCAGCATTCTGGATTGTGGATAACCTGTGGGCAATCACAATGGTCGTCTTTCCTCTCATTAAATGTTCAAGTGCTTGTTTGACCGTTGATTCAGTATTGCTATCCAAAGCAGAGGTCGCTTCATCGAGGAGCAGGATTGGTGCATCTTTCAAAATGGCCCTTGCAATCGCGATTCGCTGCTTTTGTCCACCAGACAGCTTTATCCCCCGTTCACCAATCTCCGAATCATATCCTTGTGGGAGTCCCATGATAAAGTCATGGATGCAGGCCTGTTTTGCAGCCTCCATCATTTCCACCTCTGAAATTCCTTCTCTAGCTAACGAAAGGTTATCACGAATGGTCCCAGCAAATAGAAATGTCTCCTGCGGCACATGGGCAATGGCGCTTCTTAACTCCGAAATTGTCATTTCTTCAGTCGGAATTCCATCAATCAAAATTTGTCCTGATTGCGGTTGATAAAAACCTTGAAGCAGATTGAACAACGTCGTTTTCCCCGCTCCACTTGGACCTACTAGAGCGACCATTTTTCCTGGTGGAATTTGCAGACTCAAGTTTGAAAAGATCATTTTATTTTCATCGTAACTGAATGAAATATCCTTAAACTCTATTGATTTCATGTTGGATTTTGCAGGCAAGTAAGCTGGTAATTCTAAAGAAGCGACAGGTTTTTCGACCAATTCAATGATTCTCTCAATAGCTGTGATCGATCTCTGGAAACCAGCCCATTGTCCAGCCAGGCCAGTCAGCGGATAAACAAGATAGCCAACGAGATTGGTAAAAGTCAATAAAGAGCCTATCGACATCTCTTTTTGGTAGACAAAATAAGCACCCAGTGACAGACATGTCAAGAATACCATTGAACTGATTAGATAACCGCCTGAATAATACCAGCCCTGCAGCTTCGCGTTTTCAAGCTCTAATTTAAAATAATCATCATTTTCCCGAGTAAACTTTTCAAAGACTTTCTTTTCAAGCGTAAAAGAGCGTATGACTTGGAAACCCTGGAAAGTTTCACTTAAAGTATTGTTGATTTGAGCAATCAAACTATGAAGCTTGCGCCCATTCCGTTTTAGCAGCAAGCCAAATCCCGCGCCCGCCACAATCGCTATTGGAGCAATCAGAATGCTAATCATGGACAAAGCCCAGTTTATTTGGAAGAGATAAATGAGGACGGCAATATAGGTGAGCGGCAGGCGGATTAAATTAATCAAACTGCTGCCAGTAACACCATCAATGCTATGAATATCATTGGTAAAATAAGAAAGAAGATCGCCGGAACGAAGGTTAGAGGCAACACCTGCAGGCAGGCTGAGAATATGCTTGAATAAATATTCTTTCAAATCCTTTTTCAAGCCGTTTGAAGCAATCGTTTCAAAATAAATATCACAGAAATTCGAAATGATATTTAGAACAGTAAGCCCAACCCCAATCGGAATCAGTCTTTTTAATTCCTCAAAATCACTGCGGATCGCCGCATCGGTAATACTCCCGAAAAACCAGGCAAAAGCAATCGTAAAAAAGATATCAAATCCTAATAAAAAAAGGAGTGCCGAATAAGCCTTCCAATGCCTAAGAAAAAAAGGCTTCAACATCGAAAAGGTTTTTCGGATATCCTTCATTGAAAAGTATTGACTCGCAATCGTTATAAACTGTTTAACTTTCGCCATAGCGTACTCCACATTTCTGCATAATGAGATTTCCAGTTAAGATATTTCCTCAGGATTCCTGACAAAAAAGGCAAGGACATGATCAAATTTCCCCATAGTTTTACTGAGGAATATTGCATAGAGACATCGTATCTTTGCTTTTTAATAGTAGTAAGTTTACCGATGATTTGTTCAGGTGTGGCAGGCAAGTCAGATCCCAGATTAGTATCCCCTTTGAAAAGGTATTTGTTTGCTTCCTTGCTGATTAACCGATGGGCTATCAATTGCCCCTGATCCGTGTGGAATAAAATAATGTCTCCCTTCACCAAAGAGCCAGGACTGCATGGATTGAATCTGCATACATCCCCTCTCTGGATCAACGGAAACATGCTGTTACCATCAGCAGGCAATTCAAGAAAACCATCTTTCTCAATTGCAACTTTTAAAAAAAGAATCGTTTCTTGATCAAATAGCATGGCGAATCAGCCCGCACTTTTCTAAGTCGGTTAAAAATTTAACAACCGAATCTTTTTCGCATTCTGCACCGTATTCCTGATCAATAGCAGTTTGCAGACTATCCACCGTCTGAGCCTCACAAAGCTTCGACCAACAGAAGCCTCCAAGATCATTCACCCTAGTGACCGTATATTGATCAGTATCAAGAATGATCCACTCATCCTCAATCTGGGTCGCCTCAAAACTATTTTTTTGAATAAATTGAACCATTATGAAATCAGCTCCCAAAATGTAGGATCTTTACGAAAATACAGTTCATAAACCGGAACCTTTTCTACCAATGTACGCAATAGACCCATAATACGCTGCGTCTCCGCGGTATCATGGCTCCAGTAAAAGACCTTATCCATCAGGGATAATAGCGCCTCAGGTTTCCGTATCATTTCTATTCTGTTACTCTCCGCCTGGTGCAGGAGCTGGATTCCAGCTAAAGATCTTGGCTGTTGATAACCGGTGGATTGTAATTCACTTCGGAAAGGCGAATCAAATACAGTGATGCCATTCTCTGAGATTTTAACAATTGTGGCTTCGTCAGATAAAAGAGCACGTGGTTCCGATAGCCTTGCAGCAGTCGATTTCCCCGCTCCCGAATGACCAGCAAAGATATGCGCCCTGCCATCCTCGATTGCGCAGGATGAATGAATTAATAAACCCCAGTTGTGGTAGACGATGTAGGAGCTGTAGAGATTCATTAGAGCGTGCTTTAAGGCTAGCTCGTCGTGGACGTGGATGGTAGCTGAAGTATAGTCTGGGGTGGAATCGATTAGGTAGTCAGATCTTTGGAAGTAAATTTTGTCTGCGTCCTTTTTAATAGAGACAAGATAATCGACAAATGGCCTACCATAACCAAATTTGATTTCTATTTTAATACCAGGTATTTGATTTGTACTTTTAATACTTTTAAAAAGCTTGTTAATTTTTGCATACATAGAACTAGAAACTGAAATTTCAATTGTATGTTCTCCTATCACACATAAATAACTCTTCATAACAATCTCCATTTTAATTAGTAGAAAACCTTTGGGGAGGATTTTATGGTTTATTTTTATGATCCTTTTTGGGATCAAAAGGGTCATGTTTATATTTATCTCCATCACTATTTCCGTCATCCCCTGAAACAGGTCCACGTCCTTTATTCCAGCTTTGCGACGTTTCAAATTGAACTGGTTGGTGACTTAATACTAGGGGGCGGATTTTTACGTTTTTTTTTGACATATTCTATCCCTCCTTTGTTCATTATATAGAACGACGAATTTAAAAATAAATGAGCTAGAAAACCGCTCAATTGCAAAATTACTATTCCTTTGAATTATAAAACAACATTTGTTCTTTTTAAAGAAAATATATTCGACAAATTCTTTAATTCATTTTAAATTCAAGTAAAAACTTCTTAACCAGCGACCTAATTTTGAACCTTCATTATAGAAATAACTTCGGTGCACCACCCACCAAAAAACAACAATTCCAATTATATCTTTCAATAGATCTCCTATTGAAAAGGATCGAAACGGTACATACAACTGGTGAAGCTCATCAACCATTCCATACGCTAGAGCGATTAATACCGCAGTAACCTCATGCCAGGTTCGTAACTTGCCAAAACTAAGGAAGACGACGACTATGCATAAATACAACAAGCCAAATTGAAAAAGGTGAGCAATCTCAAAAGCAGCACCTATAAGCAGAAAAACAGAGTGGCTTAACGAACTTGAAAAACCAGCTATACTTTCAGGATCAAAATAACTTGATTGAATCCAAATAAAGCTCATATAGCCAATGGTTAATAATATAAAAAACAATCTTTTAATAATTAACAGCATTAGTACCTTCCTTTAAATTAAGTCTTAATAGACCAAACAATGACTTTCAATAATAGCCAGTTAAAAAATTGCTGCATCAATGCCACCGATTCCACCACTTTTTGTCCCACTCTTCCCAGTTATCGTCATCCCAATCATCATCGTAACAATACCATTTTTTCCAAATATCCTTCGATTCAATCTCACCCTTAGGAAGGTGTTTCTTCTTGAAGTGTTTCTCCCAGTCTTTTTTATTAATTTTCTTATCGCCAATATAATACCAATCCTTATCACCGGTGTACTTGTCGTAATTAAAAGATTCATATTCATCTTCATCGTAATTTGCATAACTCTTTTCGCCAAAAAGTGCACTAAACAAATTATCAAAGAATGACAGAAATGATTTTTCGTCTGAATAAGATTTATTATTTTCAGTTGCAATCGCTAAAGTAGGAATTGATATTGAAATAAATAATAAGCTAACAAAAATACCCTTTCTTAACTTCTTCACAAGTTCACCTCCTAAATCAATAATCCTCGATTTGTTATTTTATATCCACTTAACATCATACCCTTTTACCAGTCCCCTAATGTGAACTCTACTCCTCCAAGAATATAAACAACTATAATTATTAATTTCTTAACCCTTGCATTCTTTAGAGCCTTAATCATAGATTCTTTGTTCTGATAATCTGTGCCGCTAAACTGATCAATTACCTTTTCAACATTATAATCAACTCTAATAATTGCTGTTTGATAATTGTAACCATCTAGTTCAACCATTGCATAAGATGCTTTATTTAATCCATCCAATGGGAGACTCACACTGCCTGTGTTGATAATACACTTCCCATCCGTAAACCTAATGTATGGCTTAAAGATATGAGCGTATACATAGATATCCGCATCTTGAACCATTTGAGACTCTATAAGAGTTTCTTCAGATTCGTCAGGGAGTACTATATCAAACAAGCTTTGTGAAGTGGCATGATGAGCATGGATTCGCACACCTTCTATCTCAATCTTCAATTCCGCAGGCAAGAATCTATACTCTCCGTATCCAACTGAGATACAGTCCAGTCTCTTTCTTTATTCATTAGTTCTAGTGCCTGAGCAGGCACCTCTCCCTGTTGGACACCACGAACCACCCATTCATTAGCATTTCCTTTAATAACCTTTGTATTTAGCTCTCTCACCAAATCGAGTGAACGCTGCGGTTCTGGTCCTCTGTAACATATATCACCAATATATAAATCTTATTGACATTCCGTCCCCAACATCCTGCAGTACAGCTTCAAGCGTCATGGCAATTTCCACTTTAATTCTCTCCTTTAAAACCAACCACATTTGCTTACCAAACTTATACTCCTTTTAACATATATTTTGCAACCGATTAATTATTATTAATATTCTATTAAACCTTTATACTTCTAGGAGACTTAAATTTATGTTTAGCTGTATAAGATTTGTATGTATTAATGTTTCCTACAATATACTTACCAAAGGTGAATTTATTAATTAAATATGATAAGAGGATTGAAAAACAAACACTGATTACCATCACAATTACTAAATAGCTTAGTTTATTAAGCATAATTGGTGGCGTAAATAGTTCAATAAGATGAATAATTAGCATATGCAATAAATAAATGCTAAATGAATAATTACTAATAATCATTACAATTTTCGGAACTGTCTTAATGAAGTGGGTTGAAACCAGAAAAATCAAAAATATTATACTTACTGTATATGGAACCATATCCACTCTCTTAGATGTTGTATAATTAATAAGGTCAAACTTATTGATAATAATAAAAAGAAAAAACGTTAATGGAGGTAGTGCGAATACCGTTTTTGAATACTTACCTAATAAATAAACAAATTTATCAAAATATTTACCACAGTAAAAGCCTAAAGTAAAATAGAATAGCCAACCTACGAACGGTAACCAGTAACCATATCTCCATACTTCTTTTGCAATAGAATTATTAGGTGGATCCATAAAATTAAAGATTGCTAGATATAGCATATTAATTGCAAAAGAAACGGATAAGACGGCGACTGGAGAATATCTATTAAGAAAATTATTAAGTATAGAATGTAGTAAATAAAATTGAAAGATTATTAATATAAAATACAGCACTGAATGGCCTAAAAAAATATTTTTTAGTATTTCAACAATAATAACTATCACATTATATGATTCAATCTTAATAAATGCGTAGACCACATTCATAAAGAGATAAGGGAAGAAAATGTAAGCAATCCGCTTTTTAAAAAATCCAACTGGCAATTGGGTTGGATACTTTTTTGAGAGTAATAATTCGGAGATAAATACAAAAACAGGTGTACCAAACAACCCTGCTGCCAACAGATAATTTAATAATAAACTATAAAAGTCATTACTAAAATTTTTAAATTCAACATTAGTTAATTGTATACTATGTCCCATTACAACTGCTATACAAGCTATTGCTCGAATCCAAAATACTGAGTTTATAGTATTAATATTCATTTTCAGCTCTCCTGTTTGTTCATTTTAGAAACCTTTATTAACTATAAAATTCATCCCTCGAAACTTCCTGTTTTTTTTTTGATTACTCTAATTTCTTTTATCTTTTCAATAAGATATTTAAATTCCTTAGTTTTATAAAAAATAATTAAAATGAAAATATTAGGGATGAAAATGGATATTATACCCATTCCAATCAAAGATATAAAACTTTCTCCCTGTATAATGATTGAACTAGTTAGTTTAGTTAAATAGCCTATAATAACAGTAATTAATAGATATATAAAGTATTTTAAGAAATAAAACTTAACTGAGACCTTAAATACTTTTTTGTACACGATCAGGGGTTGAGTCCAAAAGATTGTCAGTAAAGTACTTATAGTAGTTCCCATGAATATTCCTGCTAGCCCATAAAACTTTACCAAAATCAGTGAAGAAATCAAATTAATCAAGCCCTCAATTACTGGCGCATATTTATCTTGTGTAAACAAGCCAGCTTTATTTTTGAAGGTGGCGATTGCTGTACGCATTCCAGTTAAGTAAAAGTTAATTAAAATAAAAATAAATGAAAGGTGATTCAAAATAAACTGCTTACCTAACCACCAACTTATAAATGGTTCTAATAAGTTATACAAAAATATAACACAGAAGGAAATAAGCCAGAAATTAATGAGAAAGGAAACTTTGAATATTGAATAGTTCTTATTTCCATCTTCAGTAGCAATTAGATTCCCTACGCTCTCTCCTATCCCCCCAAGTATAGGATTAACCAGGGAAAAAAGCTGTGAGGTTATCATTACATAGTTTGAGTAAAGACCTACTGTAGCTACATTAATAAATGAAGAAATCAAAAGATTATCTGTACCAAAGACCAAAAATCCCCCAATATTATGCAAGAACATAGCTTTTACATTTTCAATTAAATTTTCTTTTGTTTTTATATCCATAGAATACTTCTCTTTTGTTTTAATATAGGGATATCTTTTATTTACGATCTTCCCATTATAAATGGTTTGAATTATATACAATGCTATTTCTATTACCAGATACAGTATGAAACTGTTTGTTACTACTAGTATTCCAATCCTTGCAATCATTGTAATCACTTGGAACAAAAGATTTACTTTTGCAAGGACATATCCCCTTTGATCAGCATTTATCAAGGACCATTTATGTGCATTCAAATAAGAAACGATATTCTTGGATACAAATAGGAAATAAATTAATCCCAAATTCTCAATATTACCGCCATCCTTCATAAGTACACCCAAAAATGGGTATAAACATACACTAAAGATTATTACTATTAACGCAAGGATTCCATATGCTTTTTTGTACGCCTGAACTAAAGCTATAATTTTTGTCTCATCACCATCTGCGAGAGGCTTATAGAGATTATAAACAATACTTATTCCTATCCCACTCTCCACTAATGCCATTACCGATAGTACATTTGTCAATAAACCATTTATTCCAAGATATTCAATACCTAAGCTGTCCACAAAAATCTTGCGAGAAATAAAACCTAATAAAACTAAAACTACTTGAGACAGAATTCCTATGAAAATATTTTTTATTGAATGTTCTGTTCTCATCTCTCAACTACCATCTCGTTCACACTACTTCCACAATGATTT
The DNA here is from genome assembly GCF_018613355.1 of Bacillus sp. ISL-35. Taxonomy (NCBI): domain Bacteria; kingdom Bacillati; phylum Bacillota; class Bacilli; order Caryophanales; family Bacillaceae; genus Bacillus; species Bacillus sp. ISL-35. The sequence continues at coordinate 216,146 of NZ_JAGGQK010000007.1, forward strand.
CTTTCTTATACCTCTGATCCTCTATATCTTGGACATTTGTTCCATTAGGAATTTCGCCTATATATTTACTTTTTACAGGAACCTTTTCTTCAGCTCCCTGTAAAAACCATTCATATTCAATATCAATGTGTCCTATATCAATTGCATGATATCCTAGAATCGCAAGATCATATGCTAATACTGTTGCGGTTGGGCCAAGCGCAATAAGTATTAGTTTTAATCTATCGTGCTTTATAACTTCATTTAGGATATCTTCATATTTTTCAAAGGCATTCGTTGATGGACAAATGATTCTTTCAATGGATGTTGCCCCATTAAATAAATCATTCCCTATTCCAAGCCGGCTTTTATCTCCCTCTACTATGACAATACTTCGGTTATTCCATAGTTGTTTATATTTATTAAACCTTTTTTTGGCTAGCTTTTTATCTTTGTGGTCAATATAAAGTCGTGTCACCAGCGAATCATAATAAACATTGTTAAAATTTATCATTCTATAGATTTTAAATCTATTTATATTTAGATACCTATTCCAATAAGCACTAGCTTTATCACTGCACCAATCCAAATTCAAAAAAACATTTGGAATACCCACCAAATGTTTTTCTTGATCATTTTTTATAATCTCTTTCAAGCGTCTCGCTAATAATGGGATATACGGTTGAAAAAGCAAATCCTTCCCATTCATTAAAGCGAATTCCCCATCACCAAATCTGCTTATTGAAGCCTTCTCTTCAATCAATTTGGTTAAGGTTTCATCAGTTGTTCTCACTGTAGGAGGTTTGACTGTAAGGGATATAAATTTATTTCTCATGATAATAATTGATTCATACACTTTAAAGATATCATTGTAAAATTTGAGAATGATAGATTTCATGCCTGCATTCTCCTCGGTAATTGATTGACTAAAAGTTTATAAAAGATTGGATGACACTTAGCTGCTGTCAATAAAATTTTTACATTCCTTGGATACTCTTTTAACCGCATCAATGTACTGTAATATGAATTCAAGATATTGGTTACCGTTTTAAAATGATTTTTGTATTTATTGAATTCATCATGACCTGATATGGCATTCATAATTACCAATGCGCTATTTGCGAGCTTTAAACTAACTAACGATGTCAAATCTGGATAGTATTTCTCCATGAACTTAAACATTTCATCGTAGATCAAGACCGCATCAATTCTAATACTCTTCTTGGCGTTGTCCATAATACTTTCTTCTCTTTTTATATAATGGTATTTAGGAGCACCAATACTGCAGACCTTTTTGCTCTTATGAATCACTTTATAAGTAAATGCTGTATCCTCATAAACCATCCCTTCCGAAAAGCGGATATCCTCTAATAGAGTCCTTTTAATTAACTTTGTCCAAACTACCTCGTCATACAGATCTCCCACAAGCATCGCTTTCATTGCTTCCGACTTCTGATGTACAATTAGTGGATGAGTACCATTTTTCTGTATTCTGTCTTTAAAATAAATAATACTGCTGATATTTGAAATATCGCAGTCGTTTTCTGTGCATAGGTCATAGAGTAATTCATACATATCTGATTCAATCCAGTCATCACTATCTACAAATCCTATATATTCTCCCTTTGCAATATCAAGACCAGCATTACGAGCAGATGCTAGCCCACCATTCTCCTTATGGATGACAGAAACTCTTGAGTCCTTCCTAGCATATTTATCACAGATTCTCCCACAGTTATCCGGTGAACCATCGTCAATTAATATCAATTCAAAATCAGTGAATGTTTGAGCCAGGATAGAATTTATACATTTATGTAAATACTTTTCAACCTTATATACTGGAACGATGATACTTATCTTTGGATTCACATTTATTAACCCCCTTCTTCTAAACAGAAAATTGTGGTTGCTCCCTCTTCTGTTTTTTCTTTGATAAAACTTTACTTAAGTTATCTCTAATCTCTTTATTTTCTATGAACAGTTTAATTGCTGAATAAATTTCATCTTCATTTAAATCTACTATATAGCCATTCTCCCCATCGATGATTTGTTCAAAAGCACCAATAAAGTTAGTGGTTACGATTGGTTTATCCAAACACTTTGCTTCGGCTAAAGTTAAGCAATATCCTTCATGCCTTGATGTTTGTACATATATATCTGCTTGAGCCATATAAGGATAAGGATTGGTTTTTGATCCTAGTAGAATAAAGTTTTCTTCGATTCCAAACTCTTTAATTAAACTCTCTAGCTTTTCCCTGTATTTCCCTTCACCTATGCAGTACCACCTAACATTAAAACCATTCTCTCTTAGCTTCGATAACACCCTTACAGCTAAATCTTGCCCTTTCTCTTCAGACAGCCTTCCAACTGTTAAAATCTTCAAACCTTTATATTTCGGATCAAAGATTATTGCTTCTTTTGACATCTCTATAATCAACTCATCATTGATAATGTTAGGAACGATTCTTGTCTTCCCTTCTGCAGATGGGATTAGTTGTACTAACTGTTGTCTTGCTTCATCCGAAACCACTACTAAATCATGGAATTTCCCGTATAATTTTTTATATAATTTTTTATTTATTTGATGCTTGGATACATCAAAATGGATCCATGATATTTTCTTGGCTGCTTGGACTTTATTAGAAATATAAAAATCAATAATATCAGTAGGTCCCTGGTAGGCTATTGCTAAATCATATTTTGTAGATTCTGGAGGAACATTCTTCATGACATGTTCATAGTAAAGATATCTATCATCAAGTTTCTCTGAAATGAAATAGGTGATGATGAAACCGGGAATTCTATGAAGATTCCAATTTATAAAATATTCACAAACCGTCTTGTATGGTGACTGTAAAATCACTGGTTTTATTGTAATAAACCAAGATGCTTCTTTTACTGTCACCCAATCTGGAACAAAGGAAAGAAACTCACCCTTTTTTTCTAATAATAGGAGGGTTATTTCATACTTTTCCTTTTCTATTGTTGATAGTAGTGATAGGAAAGACTTCTCTACCCCTCCAATATTCATACTACTCAGCATGAAGAGGATCTTCTTCTTCATTTACTCAGCCCCTTTATTAAAAAACAGCTAACTAAAGATTAGAAAACTTTTTCTTTCGGATAATAGTTGCCTCGTTTAGATTCTCAGTCTTAAGATTAGATATAAGTTCATTTTTCAATTTTGAATTTTTTATTACTTCCCTTACAGCCTGATGAAGACTTGTAGAGTTAGTTTCCGTAATTAATCCCGTCTTTAGGTGTGTTATATGTTCGCTTACTCCTGCAAATTTAGTACTAATAATCGGGAGATTGAAACATTTGGCTTCTGCCAATGTTAAACAATATCCTTCATGTCTGGATGGTTGAACATATATATCACACTGTTGCATAAAAGGATAAGGATTATGCTTTGCTCCCATTAATATAAATTCATCTTCAATACCGTATTCCTTTATCATGGATTCATATTCATTCCTAGCATTACCATCACCAATACAGTACCAGCGTATATTAAATCCCTCATATTTTAGATGAGCTAAAACTGGAATAATTAAATCCTGTCCCTTTTCTTTGCTGAGTCGTCCTACCGTTAAAACCCTTATCCCATTGAAATTGTCCTGGAATCCCCCCCCTATCTTTGCGAGTTTAACAATATTTTCTGGGATTGTAATATTCGTGAACACTTCAGTTTTATTCTTAATAGAAGGTACTAATCTAATTAATTGATTTACACCATCTCTTGAAACGGCAAAAATTTTATCAAAGTTTTTATACAATTTAGTGGCGAATTGAACATTGAAACCGATTTCACTTACATCAAAGTGAATCCATTGATACTTTTTCTTGGCCCTCACTTTTTTTGTAATATAATAGCTTATGAAGTCCATTGGACCTGCATAAGCTACTGCAACATCATATTCATTATTTTCAATAGGTTGGTGCCGCAAAAGGTGAGCAAAAAGCAGACTTCTCTCATTCTTAATTGCGACAATTAGAAATATCAAAAGATAATATACAGCCTTCATAAATTTCTTATTTTTAATGAAATTTAGTATAATCCTTTTCGGAGGAGTATGAAGAATTTCTTTCATTTTTTCATAACCTTTTATTTCCTCCACTTTAACCCATTCAGGAAGTGACTTCAGGAACCCCCCAGAAAATTCCAGCATTAATATTTTTATGTTATACTTTTCCTTTGGCATTGTTTCAATCAAATTCAATAAAGCTTTTTCCGTTCCGCCTACATTCATATTAATTACCATGAATAATATTTTCTTTTGCATATTCTATTCACCAACATTTTGTAAAAGTTGATAAAACTTTTCAATATCTTCAACATTTCCCTTCTTCTCTAAAGTAAGATAACGTTTTATTCGTCTATTTAAATCTTTATTCTCAATAAATTGTATAATTCCATTGCTTATACCATCTGGGTTCATTTCTACTACCAGGCCATTTTTTTGATCAACCATTTGATTAAAAACAGCGTCGAATTTAGTTGTCACCACTGGGATATTGAGCATACGAGCCTCTGCTATCGCGAGGCCAAACCCTTCATACCTGGAAGTCTGTACATAAATATCAGCATTTTTAATGTAAGGATATGGGTTGGCTTTCACTCCCAATAATCTAAACTCATTTGTTAAACCATTATGTTGAATTAACTTTTTTATCTCTAATTCTAAGGGACCTTTTCCTAATGCATACCATCTAAATTTGACACCTTTCTCCTTAAGCTTTTTGCAGGCTGCTATTGCTATATCATATCCTTTTTGATAATGAAACCTCCCTATCGTAAGAATTCTTAGTCCATCAAAATCATCATCATACCCTTCACCAAGCTCAGATAATGATGAAATTAAAGCATAATTATTAATGTCGTAAAGTACTTCCATTCTCTTGGTGTACATCGGAAATGTTTCTAGAAATATTGTCTTTGCAGAATCTGATACAGCGATAATCTTTTCATATTGATCATAAAACTTTCTTTGAAAAATTTGATCAATTTCATCTAGACGATAGCTGTTATTAACCCATGCAAACTTCCTCTTGGCATTAATTTTTTCAGCAACATAAAATGTAGGTACACCTTGTGCATAACTAATTGCTATATCATATAAGGTGGGGTCTTCTTCGATGACACCTTTTGTGAGTTTCCAAAATATCCTTGAGTTTTGTTCGTTATTATATTGTTTTTTTCGAATTGCTAATGAGTATTTCAGTCTTGTAAAAAGCATATTATAATCTCTTTTTTTAAATGAATACTCTATGGCCTTTTTAATACTTAAATTTGCGAATTTTGTATATGATAGTGGTTCTAGTAAATTCACTTGCTCAGGCAAGGAGTTTTCTAACATTCCTCCATATGCAAACATCTTTAGATATACTTCAAACTTATTATAGTCTAATAAAGATAATAAGCTTATAAGACTTTTTTCAGCACCAGCACAATCTAACGAGTCAATAACAAATAATATTCTAGTTTTCATTATTACATCTCCGCATTCTACTCATTTCAATTACCCTATCGTTGAGAGTCAATAATAGAATATTAGATATCCTTAATTTTCTTGATTAACTTTTTCATTCTGCCACTTTATAAAATCAATAAGCTGTTTGTATTCACGGATATTGTCTTTCTTAATCCCTGTTTTTTTCAGTTCTTCTGCAAATTCGTAAAGCTCTTTATCGTGGCGAACCTTTTCTGTAATATGACCGCTTATCAACAATGCTTTAAGGTCTACATCTAAAACATCCGATATCTTCTCCAGAATTTGTATGGAAGGATTTTTATGTACATCCCGTTCTATATTGCTTAAATATGACTTGGAAATCCCGGATCGATCAGCTAATTCAGAAAGGCTCAGCCCCTTTCTTCTTCTGAGTTCAGATAAATTTTTTCCAATCATGTGGGTTACCTCATTATTCTTGGATATTAAACTATTTTTCTTTCAACCTCTTTTACATTAATAAAGTTTTTAATACAATTAATGACCCGTGATTGGTCTAGTTCCTCCATATTGGAACCTGAAGGCAGGCAAATTCCGTTGGTGAATAATTGTTCTGAGACACTTTCCTTTTCACCATGTGTAAAATACTGGGCACCTTTGAACAGTGGCTGCATATGAAGGGGCTTCCATACAGGTCTTGCTTCAATATTTTCTTTAGCTAACCCCTCTATTAAATCACTTACTGAAAGTCCTGCTACATGTTCATCAATCGTCATTGCTGTAAGCCAACGATTAGAATAGGTTTCGTTTAACTCTGGCATAAATTGAATGCCGGGTAATGCAGATAACTCTTGTTGATACCTTTCAAAAATAGCTCTCCTTGCTTCGACTCTTTCTTCCAAAACCTCCAGCTGCGCTCTGCCAATTCCAGCTAAAATATTACTCATTCTATAGTTATAGCCGATTCTGCTGTGCTGATAATGAGGTGCTGGGTCTCTTGCCTGTGTTGCCAGGAAACGTGCCTTATGGATTGCTTCGGTATCATTTGACACGAGCATACCGCCACCAGAAGTGGTGATGATTTTATTGCCATTAAAAGAAAAAATCCCAAAGCATCCGAACGAGCCGCTTGGTTTTCCTTTATAAAATGAACCAAGGGATTCTGCAGCATCCTCAATCATTGGCACCTCATATTGGTCGCACAACGCAGTCAACTCATCCATCTTTGCACTCTGTCCATATAGATTCACAATAATCACTGCTTTAGGAAGCTTTCCATTCAATGCTACATCCATAAATGCTTTCTCTAAAGCCTCTGGGGACATATTCCACGTTTCAGGTTCTGAGTCGATAAATACTGGCTCAGCACCCAAATACAAAATTGGATTAGCACTTGCGATAAATGTTAATGAGGAGCAAAATACTGTATCCCCTTTTTCTACTCCCAATAAAGAAAGAGCCAAATGAATCGCTGCCGTTCCAGAACTGACAGCTACTGCTTCATTGACTCCTGCATATGCGGCTATATCCTTTTCAAATGCGTCTACATTTGGTCCCAGAGGGGCGATCCAATTTGTATTAAAAGCTTCTTTTATATACTTTTCTTCATTCCCGCTCATATGCGGTGAGGAGAGATAGATTCTTTTTTGAACTCTAGTATCAATCATTTATACACCCCCAGTTACTTCTCTTATTTTCACAATCGCCGGCACACCAACTGCCGTGCTGTTTGGTGGAATATTATGAATCACTGTTGCACCTGCTCCGACTATTGCCCATTTTCCAATTTCTATACCTGGGATAACAGTAGCGCTCGCACCAATCTGCGCTCCTTCTCTGACCGTGACATTTCCGGTCAAAGTGGCGTTCGGAGAGATATGGACGAAATTCTCAATTTTGCTATCATGCTCGACAACTGCGCATGTATTAATGATCGTGTGTGCTCCAAGCTGAGCATCCGAGTTTACAACTGCACATGGCATCACGACACTCCCGGGCCCGACAATAGCATCTGAGCTTATTTGAGCAGTCGGATGAATCAGAGTTGCATAAAACTCTTCGGGAAATCCTAGCTGGTCTACAATTTGCTTTCTAACGGTGTTATTTCCAATAGCAACAACAAATTTCACCTCAGGGAAATCCTCAACAATACTTTTGGAAGCATTCACTGGACCATAAATAATTTGTTCATGGAAAAATTCAGCATTAAATTTATCATCGAGGCAGCCGACTATTGCTGCATCTCCCATCGCCTTAATGACATCTCGAACTACTTTGCTATGTCCTCCCTGACCGATAATGGCAATTTTCATCCATGCCCCTCTTTTACAATAGATTTCGATCCTTTAAACGGCTCCATTGTCACATTACCAGGCTGTGTGACTCCTTCTGATTGGACTACTTTGGACATTGTCCTCCATAAAATCTTCAAGTCAAGAAGAAAGGAATGATTATGAACGTACCAAACATCTAATTTGAACTTTTCTTCCCAGGATAAGGTGTTTCGGCCGCTGATTTGAGCTAACCCTGTAATTCCGGGTTTAACAAGATGGCGTTTTGCCTGCTCCTGAGAATAAAGAGGAAGATAATCCATCAATAACGGCCTGGGCCCCACCAGACTAAGATCTCCTTTTAATACATTGATCAGCTGCGGCAATTCATCTAGACTGTACTTCCTTAAAAATTGGCCAGCTGGGGTCAAACGGATTTTGTCTGAAAGTAGCCTTCCGTTTCGGTCTCGCTCATCTGTCATCGTCCTAAACTTATAAAGATAAAAGGGCTTTTCATTTAATCCTGGCCTCTTCTGTTTAAAAATGACTGGTGTTCCCAGTTTGACTTTTACAAATACAGCAGTGAACAAGATGATGGGTGATAATGCAACAAGGAGTAAAATTGAACAAATTAAATCTAAGAGCCTTTTCATTTTTGCAACCCCTAGCAATGGTTAAGATTAATGTTTATTCTCTAAAACTAATGTGAGCTTCTCTTGGATTTCTAAGATCAATTCTTCGGTATTGATGTCCTCAATTAATTGACCCCTAATATAAATCTCCTGCAGCAATTCCTTGAAGCGTTGTTGTGTTTCCTGTACATTCATTGCTTAATCCTCTTCTCATTCATTTTTTAACATAAAAAAATCCCCACTTTTAGATAAGTGCGGATTGCTAGGTACTGTTTGTGTTAAGTTTTCCTCATATCCGTTCGGATTCTTCGATTGCCATCTCCATGAATCTTCACACATTTCTCTTAGATTCTTTTCTGCTGTCCAATATAGTTCTTTTTCCGCTTTCGTTGGATCAGCAAAACAGATAGCAGCATCTCCTGTTCTCGGCTCGACAATTTTATATGGAATAGGCACGCCAGCCGAACCTTCAAAAGCTTCTACCATTTCCAGTACACTATATCCTTTTCCAGTCCCCAGATTATACGAGTCAATTCCATTGCTTGTTGCTACTTTTTCAAGTGCCTTCAAGTGTCCTTTTGCAAGATCAACTACATGAATATAATCTCTGACTCCAGTTCCATCAGCTGTTGGGTACTGATTGCCAAAGACACTGAGCTCTGGCAGTTTCCTAACAGCCACTTGAGTGATGAATGGCATTAAATTATTGGGAATTCCATTTGGATCCTCTCCAATCATACCGGATTCATGAGCTCCGATTGGGTTGAAATACCTCAATAAGGCGATGCTCCAGTTTTGGTCAGATTGATAAAGATCTGTTAATATTTCCTCAATCATTAACTTCGTTCGGCCGTATGGGTTAAGTGCACTTAATGGGAAGTCTTCTGAGATTGGAACTCTATCCGGCATTCCATAAACTGTCGCCGAGGAACTGAAAACCAGTCTATTCACATCGTATTTCTTCATTATATTTAATAGATTGATTGTACCGGTGATATTATTATGGTAATACCTGAGCGGCAATCGAACAGATTCACCAACAGCTTTAAGACCGGCGAAGTGAATGACAGCTTCAATCTCATTTTCAATAAAGACCTTTTCAAGCTCTTGCTCATTCAATAAATCAACCTGGTAGAACGGAAAGCTCTTTCCGGTAATTTCACTGATTCTGTTTAATGATTCTTTTTTGCTATTCATCAGGTTATCGACAACGATTATTTCATAGTCTGCATTTAGTAACTCAACACAAGTATGACTGCCAATATAGCCTGCACCGCCTGTTATTAGAATTGGCATGGATCCACCTCCGTTTATGCATCTATTAAGCTGTAAATCTTTTGGACTTCATTTTCATTTCCATAATCCATTGACCTTGTATTTTTGATCAACTCTTCTCTTAAAGTAGGATTATCAAGTAACTTTTGGAGTCCTTCGACAATTCCTCCGATTTTCATTGGAGTAATAAGTCCATCTACCCCATCTTTTACCTGGCTTTTTGCCGTTGGAAAGTTAGTAATGACAACTGGTTTTCCAAGTATCTGCGCTTCACGAATGGTTACTGCTTTCCCCTCATATCTTGAAGGCTGGACGTATATATCGCATGCTTTTATGTAAGGATAAGGATTCATTTTTTTACCGAGAAGGAAAAAATGATTTTCCAGCCCTAACTCAGTTATTAGCTTGCGCAGCTCATTTTCCAGCGGGCCATATCCTACAATATACCAGGCAATATCATAACCTTTATCGACTAATTGCCTACATGCCCTGATTGCATTGTCAAACCCTTTCGCATGAGAAAGCCGGCCAACAGACACTATAACGGTTTTGCCTGGTTCTTTTTCGATCTCCTGCGCACTCTGAATTTCAGATTGCTGTCTTACAAAATCCTGAGAAAGAATATTTTCTATAACCATTGTCTTTTCTTTTAAATGTGGAAACTCATTTAAAAAGGTCTTCGAACATTCTTCAGAAACTGCGACTATTTGGTCTAGATTTCTCCACATTTTCATTTCTGTCTTTTTATCTATAAAAATATTGGAATAATCCGTATGGACCCAGCCGACTTTTCTTTTCGCTTTTACTTTTTCCCCGATGAAATGATGCGGCCATAAGAAACCAATCGCAAGATCATACTCCTTTGATAATTCAGGCAGAAATGGACGTGTAAGCTCCCAGCCATATTGGATCGTTAAATATCCTGGTTCCTCCACTTTCATTAATTTTCCTTTAATACCGCTTAAATACTTGGCTAATAACCTTGAAACAGCAATAGGATATCGGCCATCTCGGATGATTTGTGAAATTGATTTTCTGAATGTACTATAAGCTGGATTCTCCGGGAGCAAGTTAGGTCCTTCAGGCAATAACGAAAGGAACTCTCCTTCATGCTTAAAGAGCATTAGATCGACTTCATATTTTTGATAGTCAATGCTGTTCAGCAACCCAATCAGACTTCGTTCTACCCCGCCAATTTCTAAGTCGAATGAGGCAATCAATACCTTCTTCTTCATTTATCACTCCGCCCAATATAGTAGATTACTAACCAACTCTGTAAAGCTTCATCCATTCCTCAATGTTTTGTTGAATACTAAAACCTTTGTCAGACAGCGCTTTAACTAAAGTATCTTTTTCTGGCCTCTGCATATTGATTGCCTTTTCTACTCCTTCTCCCCATTTTTCAGGATTCTCTTCTAGTTTTAAATACTTAACCAGGCCAAGCCCCATATCTGTGCTTATTGGAACCGAATCCGACATGATGCATGGAGTTCCACTTATCTGGGCCTCAACTGTTACAATACCGAAGCCCTCAAAAATAGAAGGGAAAAGAAAAACATCGAAAGCTTTCATAAGTCTAGGAATATCTGACCGTACCCCTAAGAAACGAACATGTTTGGAAAGGCCCATATTCTCTGCTTCTTGTTCAATCTTCTCTTTTAATGGACCATCTCCAACCAGCAGAACCACATACCTTTTATCTTTATTAACCAGTTGTTTGAGAACCTTTAGAATAAAAATCTGGTTTTTAGATTTTGAAAACTTTCCAACATGACCGATGATCTTCGCATCCTGATCGAGACCTAATTCTCTGATCACACTTGTTTTAGTAATGGTTTCATCGAGATACTGGCTTAAATCAATACCATTTTTCAGGATTGTTACTTGATTCTTATCAACTGCTTGTTGGCCAAATAAAAAAACTCCAGCCTCCTGGCTGCAGCTGCAATACTGAGTTGCTGAGAATTTAATTAGTGCCTGGAAACCCTTTAGTAAAAGTTTTTGTTTGAAGCTGTCATTCATTGGCCAATTATTGCTGTGAGAGTGACAAATCCGATGCGGAATTCCTACAATTTTTGCTGCAAGGGCAGGAAATCCACTTTGATAGTCCGTATGTGAATGAACGGCAATATAGAACTTTGAGGACATGACCTCCGCTAGTTTCTTAACATATGAAACCGGTCCAAAGTTTCCCAAACTGGGAACGTTATAAATTTTTCCGCCTAACTGTCGGATTTCATTATCATAATCTCCTTGGTCAGCCCGATGGACAATAAAATCAAATTGAAGCTTGCTTCTATCCAAGTTTCGATATACATTCATAAGCAATGTTTCCGCCCCGCCTCGATCCATCACGCTTACTATATGCAAGACCCTATCGATATGTTTTTCTTCCACTATTTATCCCCCCTATCATCAAGAAATTTAAAAGTTGATATAGTCGCTCTTATAGAGAATATTTAAACTAATAACACTCTCATAATAGTAATAAAGGAAATAACAGACAATTATACCTAAGTAAACTAACCGCTGTTCTTTTTCATGAAAGAGCTTTACGATCCACCCTACTAAAATAAGCTGGTATAGTTCAAAATAAATATTAAATCTGGCAAATATCCAATTCTGTGTTGATACAATCATAAAAACTAAGCCAATAAGTGCCATGTTGACTATGTAGTCACTTTCAGGAAATATATCTCTTAACTTTTCTCTTCCGAAGAATGCAATGATAAGAGGAATCCCGAAAACTGCAACACGGATTACATTGGCTCCCCCTTCCTGGAAATCTTTATAATGGCCATATTGTGTATCTTCTAAGCTAGAGAAAAGGATCGACGAAAACTGATCAAATCCTAACACAATAACAACAGCAATGACCAATAACATTAACGTTGCTCTGGACCAGGCTTTGTACCGAACCAGAAAATAAATAGGCAGAAGAATGAGTGCACTCTCATGAAAAGTAGAAGCAAATGAGACGATCAAGGCGTAGGCGAAGAAGTTTCCACTTATGATAAACCGTGTGGCCATAAAAATAATACCGGCGGTAAGGCTTTGACGAATTCCATTCATTGTAACTAAATATAGTCCGCCTGTGATGTAAACAAACGTGCTTAACTCAAAATGCCTTGAATACCTCGAAAACACAAAAATAATGAGTATATTTGTAATAATTGCAGCAGTAAAAATCAAAATCTGTGGATCGTCAGAGAATTTTTTCAAAAACATTTGAAAGATCCAAAAGCCTATATTCTCTTGATTCCTCACTTGTTCCCATGTAAAATCATTCACTTCAAATGCATGCTTATAAAAGTAAGTATCACCTATGTTTGAGCGAAGACCTGATACTAGAGCTAGTGATAATAGTGATCCTATAACATATATTTTATGCAATGAAATCGTAGTCATTGAAGCAGTATTAAAAACAGGTATGGCAAAATACCTTGCCATTAACGAGAAAAAAAAGACAATGAAAAGATTTAACCAAAGAACTTCCATTTTCTATTCCTTTCAATTAAACCGTTCTTGTTTTTGTCTTAATAAATACAAACAGTATTATTCCTAAAGGCACGGCTACCGTGGTTATGACCTTGTTTGGTGCTTCTTTAATAAATAGATAATTTTTATCCAGCAGACAACTGGAAACATAATGGATAGCCTGTCGAAACTTAAACTCGTGATTCGCGAATGGTAATTTCATAAGTTCTTTCCTGTAGAATGCAAACCCTTTTGGATTTTTTCGGTATTGCCTCAACATATTAAGCGATGAACCATCTTGAAGATATTCTACACAACATAAAACCTCATTCATCAGAAGCATCTCATACTCCTGGTCCAACATGTGGTACTTGTAAGCTAGCCCAACATATTTTTCATGTTCAAAGATTGGATAAGGAAATCTCTTTGTAAGTTTGGACCTATAAACTAACTTTTTATCTCCAGAAACCCCATATTTGTGATACAAGTCAAAAAGCGTGGATGTCATTATCTTACTCGGAAGTTTCGTTCCTATCACTCTTCCATCTGTGTATGAGTCTAAACCAATAATCCCACTAACCTTTTCACTGCCACGATTCTTCCACATGGTTTTGATCTTTTCAACCGCATCATCAGGCATATAGTCATCTGAGTCTATACAGACATTTAACTCCGTTTTAATAGACTCATAAGCAGTATTATGTGCTCCATGCATTCCCTGATTCTTTTGCCAGATATACTCAATATCTATCAGGTTATCCTTTTTCCATTTATCAACCAATTCCTTTGTGTTATCTGTCGATCCATCATCGATTATCAGCCACATAAAATCTTTGCAGGTTTGGCGTACCAGACTCTCATAACACTGATGTAAACAATAAGCCCTGTTAAATGTAGGAGTAAACACCGTTAGTAACTTCATCTCGCTTCACCCCCTATACCGATAAATAAAATTCTTCGAGCTTAGAAGCAGTATTTTTTATGTTATATCCCTTTTGTATTATAGGGTCTAGATTTAACTTTCCTCTATTCGTAAAAGATCCTCTTTTTTTGATTTCCTCAACCCATACCCTTTTATTATTTAATGGAAGAAATTCAACAAGGCCCATTCCCATATCTACTTCTTTAGAGATTTGTTCAGATATGAAACAAGGTAACTCCGCACCCTGCGCTTCTATTAATGATACTGGCAGCCCTTCATGTAAAGATGGAAATATAAATAAGTCAAGAGCTTGTAATATTCGAGGGATGTCAGAGCGTACTCCTAAAAATTTGACTTTATTATGAATTTTTAGGTCAAAGGCTTTCTTTTCGATTTCTTCCCTTAATGGCCCATCCCCAATTAGTAATAAGATAGAATCATTATTACTTTTGCAGTATTCGGCAAACACTTCAATCAGGAATTTATGATTTTTCTGGTAAGCAAACCTTCCAACATGTCCGAATACTATTTGATTATCAAGTATTTGCATTTCCGCTCTTACTTCTCTTCTTGTTTGATGAGAGTACTTATACTCTTTAATATCTATTCCATTCTTTAAAATGGAAGCTGATGTAGATCTTCCATTGAAAAGCCATTCTCCAGCTATCTGAGAACATGCATAATAGTTTGTCGCATTTGGGTTAATTAACTGTCCTATATACCACTTATAAAGTTTAGCGGCTAAATTCCCTTCGCTGCTTGTATTATGGCTATGTGAGATTCTTACAGGAATCCTTGCTTTTTTGGCAGCTTGTAGCACCAAACCACTCATTTTATCAAGATGAGAATGGACAATTTTATAGTCAAGATGGGAATTAAAAAACTCCTCAAGATTTTTTCTATACTTGAAGTGCCCCACATCAGTTATATAAGGAATCCTGTATACTATCCCACCCAGTTGCTTTATTTCCTCATCAAACACACCTTCTTTACAGGTTAAAAAATCAAACTGTATTTTTGAGCGATCGATATTTCGATACAGATTCATCAGCAGCGTTTCTGCCCCACCACGGTTCATGTTGACGACTACATGTAAAACTCTTAAAGGACTGCCCACTGTGACTCCTCCGTTTCTGTCATAAGTGGTTTGTAGATTGCACTCTTCTCTTGAAGTATTTTGTTTGTGCTGAATTTGTTGATGATCAGCCTGCGGCCATTTGATCCCATTACCGCCCTTTGAGCTGGATCCTTTGCTAACAGCTTCATCTTTTTAGCAAACATCCGTGGGTTAGACTCTTTGATTAACCAGCCTTCTTGCTGGTTTGTAATTAGTTCTCGATGTCCTCTGTTTACTGATGCGATTACCGGCAAGCCGCATGACATGGCTTCCATAATATTCACAGGGAGACCTTCTCGAAAACTCGATCCAACAGCAACATCAGATATTTGCAGTAACTGTTCAATGTCCTTCCTAAATCCCAAAAAATGAACCTGATCTTCAACAGCTAGTTTTTTTGCCAATTTGCGACACTCCTGCAATGAAGGTCCTTCTCCAGCTAATAACAGCTTAGCTTTTGGAACATCATCTACTATTTGTGCCAGGGCTCGAATTAACAATTGCTGGTTCTTGTTTTTATTGAATTCCGCCGCGTAAAACATTATAAAATCGCCAACGTTGTAGCCGTAGGCGATTCTTAATTCCTTTTTAAATTCTTTTTCAGCGGGCCTGAATTTTTCTGTGTTTACTCCAACTCCATGAATATGTTCAATACGGTCTGCCTTGAATTGATGCTGTTTTGCTCTGTGGAAATCCTCTTCATTAATGGTAATCAGGCAGTCGGTATACCTTGCCAGCCATTTTTCAATAGGATAATAGATTACCCAGTTTAATGCTGGTGAACCTTTACAGAAATGAAAACCATGAGCTGTGTAAAATACTTTCGTTCCTTTTTCTCGCACTGCCCTGGATGCAAGTCTGGCCAGAACTCCGCCAACTGGTGTATGGCTATGAATGATTTGATAGTCATTTTGGTCGATGATTGATTTTAATTGTTGATATGCCTTCATATTTTGCAGGCTGAATGGCGACCTTTGTATTGGCAAATCATATTTTTTATCGACAAAAGGGAGTTCCATATCACCTTTAGCAGCAACGTGTACCTCCCAACCTTGCTCTTTGAACCATTTCATGTAAGGCAAATGGAAAGCATTAAAATGGTAATCAACCGTAGCACATAATAAAATTCTCTTTTTCAAAGCCATAATCTTAACTCTGCCTTGCTTTTTCAAGATTTAAAATCGAAGAAAAGTAATCTAGCAAATCTGAGCGCAGATCATCGCGCTGCAAGGCGAAATCAATCGTCGTTTTAATAAAGCCCATTTTTTCACCAACATCATATCTGGTGCCTTCAAAATCGTACGCATAAACCGCTTCATATTCATTCAAACCGGCGATCGCATCCGTTAGTTGTATTTCTCCACCAGCACCCGGTTCCTGCTGATCCAGAATATCAAAAATCCTTGGATTCAGAATATAGCGGCCCATGATTGCCAGATTTGATGGAGCCTCTTCAATCGCTGGTTTCTCTACTAAACCGCTGACACTGTAAAATCGGTCACCAATACAGTTTCCATCTACAATCCCATATCTTGATACTTCAGTTGGGTTCACTTTTTGCACTCCAAGGATCGAAGCATTATATCTTTCATACTGTTCCATCATTTGTTGGAGGCAAGGTTTTTCCGCCTGGACAATATCATCACCTAAGAGAACTGCAAAAGGCTCATTCCCGATAAATTTCCGAGCACACCAGATCGCATGGCCAAGCCCTTTTGGTTCTTTTTGGCGAATGTAATGGATATCAACGAGTTTTGAAGACTTTTGGACCTCAGTTAGTAACTCGAATTTCCCTTTTTCTAATAGGTTTTGTTCTAATTCAAAGGAGTGATCAAAATGGTCTTCAATCGCTCTTTTCCCTTTGCCAGTAACAATGATAATATCCTCAATTCCTGACTCTATCGCTTCTTCAACGATATATTGAATAGTTGGTTTATCAACAATCGGGAGCATTTCTTTTGGCATCGCTTTTGTTGCCGGTAAGAACCTTGTTCCCAGGCCAGCAGCTGGGATAATCGCTTTTTTTACTTTCATCTACTTCCACCCCTAAACTGAAATTGACATAATCGGAGAATCGGCAAACGTATTATTAGCTAATGCTAACAAACGGTCTCTCAATTCTTCTTTTTCCATACTTGAGAAGGTGCCGATAATTTCTTCTATCTCGGATATATATAATTCTGACGTTTTTCCTACGTAAATTTTTGGGTGCACTTGATGCTCTCCTACTTCATCATCCTTCAAAAGCTCTTCATATAGCTTTTCACCAGGTCTTGTTCCTGTATATTCTATTCCGATTTCTTCTATAGAATAACCTGATAGCTTAATCAAGTTTTTGGCCAGGTCTACTATTTTCACAGGTTCTCCCATATCCAGGACGAAGATTTCTCCTCCCTGCGCCAGAGCTCCTGCTTGGATCACCAGCCTTGATGCCTCAGGAATCGTCATGAAATAACGCACCATTTCTGGATGCGTCACGGTGACAGGACCGCCTTTTTCGATTTGCCGCTTGAAGAGAGGGATCACACTTCCTCTGCTTCCAAGGACATTACCAAACCTGACGGCAACAAACTTTGTGTTACTGCTCTCATCCATATGCTGTACAATCATCTCAGCCAGCCTCTTTGTTGCGCCCATCACGCTTGTCGGGTTAACTGCTTTGTCCGATGAAATCATTACGAATGTTTTCACCCCATGCCAGCTTGCAGCATTTGCAACATTCAACGTGCCAATCATGTTATTTTTCACTGCTTCTTCAGGATTACGTTCCATTAAAGGAACATGTTTATGGGCGGCCGCATGATAAACAACTTCCGGCTGGAAAGTCTCCATCACGGCCATCATTTTTTTGGCATCCTGGATTTCAGCAATTACAGGAATAAATTCAATGTTTGAGCCACTAAAACTTTCTTTGAGTTCCATTTCGATTGAGTAGATGCTATTTTCACCGTGTCCTAACAGAACTAATTTATCCGGATTAAATTGTGCAATCTGCCGGCAGATTTCTGAACCGATTGATCCTCCAGCACCAGTTACAAGAACAACTTTGTTTGAGATGTCCTCAGAAATTTTATCGTCGTTTAACACAACTGGATCTCTTCCCAGCAAATCTTCAACCTGAACATCGCGAAATTGGTTAACTGACAGCTTGCCGGTCATTAGATCCTCCAGCATTGGCAGGATTTGCGTCTTTGCATCCGTTTTTGCACATTCTTTAAAAATAGCATTCAGTTCTTTCCTGCTTAACGAAGGAATCGCAATGACAATATTGTCAATTTTAATTTTTTTTACAATGACATCGATTTTGTCTACTCCTCCAAGGACTGGTATGCCCATAATATCCAAGTGGTGCTTTTTGGCATCATCATCGATAAAACCAACAGGCTGTAGATCCGATTCCTTGCTCTTTAATAGCTGCCTTGCAACCATTGTTCCGGCAGAACCTGCACCAATAATTAGTGTCCTCTTGCTAAAATTTAAACGACTCAAATATAAATCCCTGTAAATTCTCCAACAAAACCTTGAGCCGCCAATAATCAAAACTAAAAGCAGCCACGTTACCGACAACCGCCTTATAAAAATTTCGTTAAGTATGACTCCCTGGAAAACTGCTGCAGTCAGAATTGAAGCCGATGCCGTTTTCAGGATGATGATTAATTCTCCGACACTTGCATATTCCCAGGCTTTTTTATAAAGTTTGAATTTAAAAGAAAATAAATGATGGCTTATCAAAATGGCTGTAGCACTTATCAAATAAAACCATGGAGAAGTATTGATCGTTCCACGTACTAGAAAGTGACTAAAGAAAATCGCTGTCAGTACAATTACTGAATCAATAAGGATAAATAACGAAAGCCTCTGTCTATATGTCATGCTTTGCCTCCTTTCTTCTTTTAATCTAACCTCACACTCCGAAGCTCAATAGCATAGTCGATCAACTTCCTGATTTCTTCTAACTGCTCTTTGCTGGCGTCCTGCTTTATGTACCTCACTGCTTTTTTCACCGATTTCGGAAACTTATCTATTTCCTTCATACGAATCCTCCTTAAAAATAAAGTTTTTACCTATTTGTTCTTTTCAGAAAACAAATAAGTAAAAACTTTATAATAAAATGGGGCATTTAACCCCTCCTCACATCACACTCTTGACGACCAGAGCGTCTAAGGTTTTTTCAACCCACAGCATGACCGAGTGCCTCCTTTGATATCGGCTAGGAGACATCACCACAAAACAAACAATATTTTCTTAATAACGAACAAAAATACTAAAAAAATAACTGTTTCTACATCTCATTCAATATGACGCCATAAATTTTTGCTTTAGCGAACTCAAGTGCCTTTTTAGCTTCTGTTGCCTTTTCAATAGCTGTTTTTCCTTCCCCTATAACAAGGATTACACCATCACTTTTATTTGCCAGTAATTTTGTATCTGTCACTTCCAATACAGGAGGGGAGTCAATAAAGATATAATCATATTCTTCTAATGCTTGTTGAAATAACTTCTGCATTGATTCTGAACCAAGTAGTTCAGCCGGGTTAGAATCCAGCTGCCCGCTTGTCAATATTGCCAAGTTCCCAATCTCCGTGTTGTACACAGCATTCTTTAATTCTTCTTGACCAGATAGTACATCCGCTAATCCCTTACCATTAGAAATTTTAAAGATATAGTGTATATTTGGATCCCTAAGATTCGCATCAATTAACAGCACTTTTTCTTTTTGCTGCGCCATAGATAAAGCAAGGTTCGCTGCAGCTGTGGATTTCCCTTCACTCGAGCCAGGAGATGTTAGAAGCAAGATACTCTTTTTACCACCAGTCAAGAAGTGAATATTGGTCCGAAGCGTTCTAAATTGTTCAGCTATGATTGAATCTGGATTGGAATAAACAATTAAATTTCTTTTTTGATTTGCATTTGCTGACCTTCGTTTACTTCGGAACACCTGAATCACCTCGTGGGAAGTCTATAGGATGAATACTTTGCTTCTTAATATTCTTTTTAGTCATTTTTGAAATCCTTCCTACTACAGGTAGACCAAGATAATCCTCTACATCCTTTTGGGATCTGACAGTATCATCTAGTGAATCCAAAAAGAAAACGAATCCTATACCTGCAAATAGACCAAAAACCAGTCCGATAATTCCCGATTTGCTTTTTTCCTCATTAATTGGGGTGGAATTGATTTTTGCCGGTGAAAATATCTCCATATCACTAAAATCAAGCAATCTGGTTATCTCAGTCTTAAACTCTTCCGCTGTCGTATTAGCGATTTCAGCTGCTCTATTCGGATCGGTATCTATCACGCCTATATTAACGACCTTTGAATCATCAAGAATACCAACATTAATCTGATTGGCAAGAGACTCGGGACTTCGATTCAACTCCAGTTTCTCAACGACCTTCTCCAGTACTACTGGATCTTTTAGTATTACCTGAAGAGTATTCATGTCAGCTTCTTTTCCTATAATGATCCGAGCCGAAGATTGATACAGAAGGGTGATGTCCTTTTCACCATATAAATATCCAGCAATTGATGCGAGGGCAGTAATAATGGCAATGATCCAAAGACGTTTTTTTATAACTAAGAAAATTTCTTTAATATTGATTTCTTTGGCAATCCCTTTTTTTGAATTATTCATTGCTCATTAACCCACCTTAAAACTTAGTTTGTTCTAGATAGAGAACATTTAGATCAAAAAAATATAAGTTCTCAATAACTAATAATATATACCTATTTTAGTTCTGTATAAAGAACGCGTCAATACATTATCACAAACTTTTCAACTTTTTCTCTCCATTAATTTACAGCTTCCATTTGTTTAGATAATAGCTTGCTAAAGATTCCTTTTTTCTCATTGGCTAATTGTGAAAATCTACCTTGCTGAATTAATCTGCCTTGATCCAACACAATTACCTGGTCAGCATTTTTGATTGTTGATAAGCGATGAGCAATAACTATAATTGTCATTTTACCTTTCAGTTTTTCTAATGCTTCTTGAATCTTAGCCTCATTCTCACTATCTAAAGCACTGGTTGCCTCATCAAGTACTAAAATAGATGGTTTTTTTAAAATAGCCCTGGCTAAAACAAGACGTTGTCTTTCTCCACCAGATAGTTTGATACCACGGTCACCAATTAAAGTATCTAATCCCTGAGGTAACATATTTACAAAATCAGCAGCAGCAAACTCAAGTGCTTCCCAGATTTGTTCATCGGTCGCTTTTGGGTTTATAATTAATAAGTTTTCTCTTATTGTTGAATTAAACAAAAACGGATCTTGTGGAACATAACTTATAGACTTCCTTAATGCTAGTAAATTATCTTGGGTTAAAGGTTCGTCATCTATAAGAATATAGCCCTTTTCAGGCTTGTTTAACCCCATTAGCAGATCAATAAAAGTGCTTTTTCCAGCACCTGACCTCCCTATGACAGCTGACATACAATTTGAGGAAAGAAAAGCATTAATTCCATTAACGGCAAATATATTTTCACTTTGACTATATCTAAAAAAAACATTCTTAAATTCAATTCCATGGTTTATACTGAGAGGCTTTATTTTTTGGAAGTTCAAAACATCTATTTCCTTCGCTGCTTGAGATTCCTTTTTCAACTGAATAACAGATATTAGTGCAGGGACAGTTGTCGCCATCTGCTCTAAACTTGACTGGATTCCAGTTACTCTCGGCCAAAGTCTTGTAAAAATGATAATAATCAACATTAGCTGCCCAGCCTGTGAATTAAATATGTTAACGGATAAGAAAATAAAACAAGAGATGAAAACTGCAGATGCCATTTTATAATAGAATTGTGATGAGGTTTTTAATTTTATATAATCCATCTGTTCGTCATGAATTCGCTGGGTAATTGCCCAAAACCAATTCATTCTTGATTGTTCAAGGTTATTACTCTTAATATCTTTAATACCATTAAAGTTATCAGTAATTCCAGCCAAATAGGTTCTTCCCATTTCAGAGGTTTTTCCTCCAATCAGGCGAGACCTTTTTATGAAACCTCGAGAAAAAATGGATAATATCAATCCACTCAATAACACAAATATGGTAATTTTAGGTGACAGTAAAAAAGCAAATCCTATTTGGATTAAAGTGAATACAATAGCAGTAATTAACTGTAAAAACATATTCGTCCCAGCACTCACACGTCCTAATTCGGCAGTTATCGTATTAATAAGATCCGACTTCCTTCGTTTAACATAAAACTCCCAGTTCGCCTGCAATAAATCCTTATATATCTCAACTCGCAGGTAACGTGCAAACCCTTGCTGAACCTTAACGTTTTGAATTGTAACATATCGCTGAAGTAAATTTTGAATGATGTTAACTATTAAAAAAATCAAAAGAATAAGAGAGAGGCCAAGTGTATTTGGTACATGATTTAAAAAGTCGGTGGCTGTTGTGACTGCTGTATTTCCACCCTCTAAATTTAAAATCCCGCTGTAACTAATTACCGGGATCAACAATAATAATCCTGCCCCATCTAAAATACTGACCAACACCATGCCCATCAGGTTAAAATAAAGCTTTTTTCCAGCATAAGAATATAACTCTTTTAAAAAGAATATGACTTGTTTCAACTTAATCCCCCTAGGATAATACCTGTTTCTTTTTTCTTCTCCACATCCATAGAATAGGACGTAACGGATAATAAAGAAAATGTAGGTTTTTAGGCAAAGGAAATGTTTCTGCATCTATATAATATGGGTGTAGGAAACTTAAGAGAAAAATAATTTTTTGTGATAAAGACATTAACGAAAATAAGTGATTTGAGTGGTATTTCGCAAAATGCTCAGAAACAGGGGCTGTATGTAAATTCACCATGTTTTCTAAATAAAATACTGCTTCCTGTGCTAACCTGTGTGGGACTTTCCCCTTTATGAATATGTGTTTGTTTTTATTTAAAGTTGTGTTAAACAATTGAGATGATAATATTATCGATTGCCCCCCAATACGAGTTGCTTGAAATTTTCTCAACAATTTATTAATGCTGTCCCAATCTAATTCCTGCTTCATAATCTGATGGATATCTAATAACCATCTTAAGCGTGACCAGCCATGACGCGCTCCATGTGTAACAAGAAAATAAAATAAGTCTTCTTTACCTAAGAAATATATAGGGTAGAAGGTAATGTTACTTTTCCGTTTTCTGTTCCAGAGTTCAGAAAATCCTGGTTCTTTGTTTGGAGCTGGGTTAAGCCTCCAGTGTATTTCAACTTTTATACGCTTGGTTGAATTATAATATGTGAAGTGATGGTGCCTCCATGTCCAATCATTTAACACAGTTTGTATGTACTCATCCTTCTTATATCCAAGACTCTCAAGTAGATCATTTGTTCTTTGTAGGTCATTCATTGGGATTAAAATATCAAGATCCCCGCTAGTTCGCATAGAAATATCTCCATAAAGATCTGCAGCAAGTACAGGCCCTTTTAAAAAAATCGGACGTACTTCATTTTTTAATAATAGTTGACTTAATTGTTCCATTTCCCCACTTAATTGGAGCATCTTGTAAGTGTTTTTTATATAATAATTATGTAAAGTTTCGACGGTCTTTCCAGGTATCCAATTGTAATCTATATTTGCTAGTTTTAAATATAACGAAGGATAGAGTCGGTGATGTATAGCAAGTTCAACAAACAACTCCCAATCAATTCCATATTGCAATTCAATAGAAATATTACTCAAATTCTCAGTTTTAACAATTTCAAGTATTAACTTAAGTTCTTTAGGCACTTTCGTTAAATTAAGATTAAGATTTTTATTCATACCTTTCCCCTTTTAACTAATTGCTTTTTATTCTCTTAGCAAACACTCCCACGATAGTGAACTTTTCCATCCCTTCAGAACCTGAAATATAAAATGAACCACTTCTTAGCCATGCATGGGCAATCATTTTTCCAGCAGCATCTTTAGCAATCCCTAAGTATAAAGTACTATCAATGTTTCGCCTTTTTAACATTTTCATTCCAGCTACTGCCTTAACAAGACACTCACTTTCCCAAAATGTATATTTACTCATTATGTGAATTGCATAGGAAACATTTTTGATTTCTATACTATGGGAATCAATTGAGTTGTACGGTGTTTCATTCATCTTATCTCCTAAGGAAGGAGCTACTTTAGAGAAAGGGAGCATCTTTAGAATGCGAGCCCATCCTAAAAAAAGAAATGCTTCTATAAAAAGCAACTTTTTTTTTGTACTCAGATAAACAAAGGTATTTAGCATTGTTAAAAACCTCATTTTATATCCCCTTCTAAAAGCTTACTATTCTAATTAATAACTTTTATTAACCCTTCATCCAATAGCATACTTAAAAACAATGCCACTTGCTCTTCACATTGCAATTGGGTCACTTCATATTTATTTAACAATATAGACACCAGATCTTTAACTTCCATAGGTTCCTGGATAATATCCCATATCCCCCCGCCAACTTCACCTAAATTATAGTACCTACCATTGTTGATACTTAACATCACTTTTTCTCCCCCCATGTCACTGACAATATTTCCTTTTCCTTGTACTACTTCTTGATTAAGTGCGATTTTAGTATTTTTCATCATATTCATTCTCCCCCAAATTATTTAAAACTAAAGTAGCTAATTCATGGGCCGTAAATTTGCTGCTAGGTCGACAAAGTTGGAAAACAGGAATTCTATTAGCTATATTTGCAGTTACACCAAAATGCCATTCCCTTAATTTCGCTTCATCAATCAAAAAATTACGATAAGTATGATAAAACAATATATGGAGACTTCTCAAACCGGATATAGGAAATTTTTTCACCTCATCGGTATCTGTTTTTATTAATTCAAAAATACCCGCTAAAGGAATTGATTGGGATGAAAACTGTGTACTTACTGGAACTGCAAATTTTTCTTGTCTATCGAAAATAGGTTGATATTCATTATTCATATTTCCCATTGCATTTAAACTTTCACGCCATAGTTTTTGCTGAGGATAAGTAGGAGTGACAACGGGAATATTCTCTTTTAATATGGATAAAGGTATAATATCATCACTTAATAATTGATACCCTCTGCTTAATAACGCTGAAGCAAGGGTCGATTTCCCAGCACCTGAATCACCCACAATTGCGTAAGCTTTTCCATCAATGGCAACAGCGCTACCATGTAATGGCAAGATTTTTCTTTGCATTAAAAGGGCACCCATACATGAACCCAAAATGTAAAGGCGGATTTTCTCTTCATGAGAACCATCCATTGGTGAAACAATAATTTTTCTTCCACCACATACACAATAAATTGCAGTATAAGGAATATAAAACCAAATCTTCTCTCCTGTTACATTATAGTAACGTTTAGATTTTGCTAATTCATTCCATTCATCTTTTAAATCAGCTAATTCTATTAAGATATCAGCTTTTTCCTCTATGCCATTAACAACTTGTAATTCAGGCAATGCTATTTCACTTAGAAAAACAAAATTAAAACCTCTGTAAGCAGTTTTTTTAAAAGTACTTAACATGTTACCTCCGGAAACCTTATTCGACTTTTCCCATCCTTTACTCCTCAATGATTGGAAGAGCAATTAAAGGGAGATATTTGAAAAAATGCCCTTATACTTTTTAATATAAGGGCAGAGACCTAAGTACAATTAAAGATTAACTATGATGGAGCACTTCATCGTCATGATCTGGTGCATCAGGATCTGTTTGGACTGCATCAGGGGTCCTAAGCCCTGGTCCACCCATAGTCATTTGGATATTAAGTATTTCTAATTCTGGTTTAATCCAAGCTTTTTTCATCATATCACCTCCCTTCAATTAAAGATTCTTAATAAATCTATATAAAATTAAACTTCGCATAAGTATATTAAATTCAAATTCGAATGCTAATTCAGGTTTAGGGTTATCTTTTATAATAGCAACACACTTATCAATTACCTTAATATCTATCATTCCCGTCATTAAGGAATCACTTTTTAATTTTTCAATTTCGTCTATAAATCTATCCCATATAGACGTCATCCGATGTACTCCGTCAGCACCTTGGATACCTCTTTTGCGCATATTTAATCGTATATCATCGGGCAAATACCCTTTTGTTGCTCTTCTAATTAAGGCTCTATCCAATCCGTTCTGAACATATTGTTCTTCAGGAACAGACAAACTAAAGCGGACTACCCTTAAGTCATTTGTTGGATCTCTATCGACAAGACCATAGCGTAAAGATAACTTAGTGCCATAAGTTCCTGTTGTATTCCAGTAATATAACTTATGAAAGTGATCTTCTTTTACTTTATAAGCGTTAGAATCAACTTTTCCTTTAATATCTACCCCCTGGTCTTTTAGTATTTCATATACTTTTGTTCTAGAAGAAAAATCTTTATTGATGTATATAGGGAATTCATCATTCAAATCTTGTGACTGATAAAATTTAGGTAATAATCTCCTATTCATATTTGAAAGTATACGTTTTCTCCCTGTACCAAAACGATAACAATATTCCTTCATTTCCTGATTAAGTTTTATCCACCTTAAACTTTTAAATAGCAAGGCATAATAATCGAAGGTCGAACCCCAAGAAATGGTCCAATTACCTCGTTGTCCATTTAACAATACCCCTATTCCTTTACGACTTGCCTCTTCATAAATTCCTCTCAACCAAAATGTATTTTCAAAAAACTTATAAGGACTTTCTATCGTTTCTAACCAGTTATCAATCTCTGAATAAGGATTTTTGTCCTCAAAGCTTAAGTAGTTAGGTGAGATGTCATGGATATAATTTACTGTTGACTCAATCAAAGGCCTCTCATTAGCCACTCTACTTCTAGGTGTCCAATCAACAAAATCTTCTACTGGTACATAACTGAATGTATGAAGCTTTTTATTGTCCTTTCTAAGGGTTTTTGTTGCAAAGGCAGCAACTGAACCCGAATCTAATCCACCACTTAGATGTCCCCCGACAGTCTTATGCGTGCGTAGTTTAGAATCAACTGCCTTTTGAAATACTTCACGAAAAGCATCTATATATTCATCATCTGATTTTAATTTCATTTTTGTCCCTGGAATTAAATCACAATATCTATTTAAGAATAAAGATCTGTTGATTATTGTAATAGAATGGGAGGGTGGTATTTGATAAATGTTTTTATAAACAGTCAATACTGGTTCAACTGATTCAAACCTTCCAGGGTTAGCTATATATTCTGCCAGCCATTGCTCATTCAATTCCTTCTTTACTCCAGGTAGAGTAAACAGTGGCATAATCGTAGTACAAAACGCAAACCTCTCATCGTCTTTGTAATAATACAAAGTCCTTGACCCCGAGAAATCCCTCGCCCCAAATAGTTTCTGGTTTCTCTCATCCCAGATCATATACGCGAAGTCTCCAACAAGATGTTTTGGGGATTCTTCTCCCCATTTATAGTAAGCTAGCAAAATGAGCTGGCTGTCTGGCATGTGTTTCTGTTTTGACCGCTCAACTTGCAGCTTTTCGAACAATTCTTCTCGGTTATCGATGATGGCATCTGCAGTGATGACGCATTGCCTTTCGGAATCATAGAATGGCTGTTGTTCGCCAACTGACTCTGGAGTGATCCATTGCGCATGGTTTCCAATGAAGGCATTGTGTTTGTGCCAGACTTGGATATCGTCTGCCGGGAACTTTTCAAGGCCTTTCATTATGTTCCTACCATGTTCAAAGGGAACTGGCTCTTTTTTTAAATGTATGATTCCTGCAATTGCGCTCATGTTTTCCTCCTGCTATGGTGCATCTTAATAAAGAATTACTTCGTTCTTTATATAGAACATATGATTAAAATACCATCTCAATTTGTAAGTGTCAACCTGTTCAAAAGAATTAATTTTCAAATAAATTTATTCAGTCACTATAACCCAACTTTCGACAAATATTTAAGCAAAAAACCTCTTGTGCAACTATATTAATTACAGTTGCAACAAGAGGTTCTGAATCTTACTTATAAATCACAATCGCCCCAACAGACTTATCCTTAGCCTGTCCGTTGACACGAACCTTCAAGCCGTAGTTGCCGATCTTGCGGCCTGCGTCTGGCATGAATGTGTTTAGGAAGCTGTTGCTGTCGTCAAACAATGTTACTCTCTCTTGTGAGTCAAGGTTTAGTGTCATATCTGGATATAGAAGGTCTAATCCCGAAGTTGGATTTAATCCAAATGCTGCATCGGCAATATGGTAACGAGTCGATGCTGCTGTTCCAGTGCTCCAATTCAACTGAGTTTCCGGATGGGCATCCACCACACCAAGGAAGCCTTCTCCTGGATGCACTCCAGTCCAGTTATCAGTGTATGTTGGGTCAACATACCAAACTACTAACCCGCCATCATAGCTCATTAAGGAGCTTCCACGGCGAATATTGGCAAGGCCAGTGTCGACACCTTTATGGTTACGCCATTCCAACAGATAGTAATGGTCAGAGTACTTGTTTCCGTCAGATCTTTCAAATTTGTTTAAAGTAAAAGGTGTAGTTTGTGTTTCTGCTCCATCTTCAAGAATAGTTTGGCCATCTGCTACAACTTTGATATTGTCAGCGAAGAATCCAGTATTGGAAGTTCCCCAGTCAGTAGCATAGCGAAGACGGAGTTTAATGTTTTGACCTGCATATTCAGATAGATCAAATGATTGTGATTGCCAGCCATTTGAGTTCCCTGTGAATCCAGGCATAGATGTAAGGATGGTTGGGTATCCTTCAGGGACTACATCAGAACGAGTATTAGCATTTCCTAATGACTTCCAAGTAGAGCCATTGTCAGTGGAAACCTGAACAAATGCGAAATCCCATTGTTCTTCGATATCATACCAGGCATCAAATGATAATGTTGCAGAAGACTTTCCTGTTAAGTTAACATCGGTTACCATGTTTGAATCAATTTCATCTTGCTGGCCACCCCAGTATTGGTAGCTGCCAGTCGCTGGTTTGTTAATAGCTGTTTTCTTTTGCGGAAGATTTACTTTTGCGGTGATTGCATTTTTTCCATTAGGTGAATTTGCTTGGTCTAGCAACACCTGTGTACCTTTGGCAGATACTTCGTTCCAATCAAGTTCGACTGTATCATTTGTCCAGTTTCCGCCTAAATAAGACTGGAAATATTGTTTTGCCATTGGAGAGAATCCAGTCGGCTCAGTTCCTGGAATCTTCCCTGCCCATGATCCGCTTGCCATGATTGACCAGTAGGCAACAGCTTCACCGGTACCTGAGTAAATCGTGTCGTACTCATCAGGATAGCCAAGGTCATGGCCATATTCATGCGCGAATACACCAGTCGCGCCGTCTTCTGGCATCATTGTGTAATCATAGAAGCCAGGCTTCCCTTTACCAAGACCATCCTTGTCGTAGAACTTTGCAGAACGGTGAGACCAGATAGCATCATCTCCTAATGATCCTCCGCCTGCTTCCTGTCCCATGCCAGCATGAATGATCATCAAGTGATCAACCAAACCGTCTTTTTCAAGAAGGTTCCCGTCACCGTCTAAATCGTGTGGATCTTCAAAATCATATTCTTCTAATGGAATGCCTGCTGCCAAAGCTGCTTCGTAGGTATCCACCACCAACTGCTTTGAACCTCCAGGAGTAACATTATCATGGCCTCCATTTGCTCTGTCAGCACCATAAAATGCTGCAGTACCAGGTACCTTGAGCCAGCCATAGGCTTTTCCATCAACTGAATAGGTTCCTCCTGATTGCTGTTCATAGAACTGCTTCATGGAAACCAGTTTATCCGTACCATTTGGTGCAGTTACACCTTCTTCACCAAAAATCATATCTTCGTAGTGTGATAGTGGATAGTCCTCATAATAATTGTCAGATTCATTTGGTTTGATATTATTATGGCTAAAATCAGAGTATTCAACAGCTAGGACAAGTACCTTATCCTTTCTCACATCACCATTGTAATCGCTTTCAGAAACAGAATCAGGATTACCCTTCAAATGCCCTTTCTTTTCCCCTTTGCCATTTAGCAGACCATTATTAAAGTTTTTGAAGTCCTTCTGTTTTCCTGATTCTGCTGCTTTTACTTTTGCTGCCAAAGGATCTGACTCTTTGCTATCCGTCACTTTCCCCTTTAAAGCTAAATAGTTTTTCAGGAACTTTTGTTTCTCTGCTTCTGAGGCATCTTTTGATAGAAGTCCTCTCTTAATAAATGATTCAATTAATTTTTCATCATTCATAATTGCTAAATCGAGTGCTCCATGCGAATGTCCTTTTTCGGCTTCTGCCTTATGTAAGAAATCCACTTCTTTTGGCACATATGATGCACCAGGGAAACCTGCAAACAGGGTACCCGCAAGTACTACAGTTGATAGACTTGTTTTTAATATCTTCTTCAAACGATTCCCTCCCTAAAACTTTTTATTTGCGGCCGCAAATAAAATACTATTCTGAAAGTTACAGTCGGACAAGGGGATTCGTTTTGCATTTCTTGACATAAAATATCAATCTTCTGGGAATTTGGCGATTAATTGAATACCCGCTTATACAGAAGTCTACTTTTCTATTCATTTCAACAATTTCCATCATCGATTTCCTTTTATCTTCGCTAAACTTGTCAGAAAATAAATACCAGGACCATTTGTTGGTCCTGGTACTTTTTTTTACGGTAGTTCTACTTTTTCTATAAGATTAACAATTTCATCAAAATAGTTTACAGATTTCATGTCTTGATTAAAATTGGACGGTGTACCCCATGTATCCTCAATAAAAACTTCCATTACCTTTTGAGCCCGTTCATCCCCACCTGCAGCATACTCCAACGCATTCACACTTTCAAAAATCTTCACCATCAATTCAGCCACTCGCTTAGAATGAAAAGTTTTGTGATCATGTGTTGCCGTCCGAAGAGACACCAGCAGTTTCTCGAGTCGCTCTATTCCATCACGAACCTGGTCGACATGCTCTCCGTTCATTCCAGCAATCCGCTCATTCATCTCCTGCAAAAACAATTCCCCAGCATTAAATTTCTCCATCAACCTCAATACTTCCAGCCCAAGGATATTCGCAGTCCCTTCCCAAACGGTCAATACTTGGGCATCCCTCAACAACCGTGGCGTTACAAAGTCTTCGATATACCCATTCCCGCCGTGCATTTCAATGGCTTCGTGCGCAAAGTGAACCGCTTGTTCTGCGGTTTCTTTCTTCAAGAGGGCGATATAGAGTCTGTTCAGGACGATATCTTTTTCTGTTACTCCCGGTTCATTCCTCATGACTTTCTCAAACAAAGGGAGATACTTAAATACTGTCCGCGTTTCGACTTCGAGCTTCACTACCATTTTTACAAGAGAATCCTTAATCATTGGGAAATCGGCCAACTTCTTGCCAAAGGCATCACGTTTCAGTGCATATTGTCTTGCTTCGCGGTAGGCTCGGCGCATGATGCCAAGTGAAGCGACGGTGTTGCAAACGCGGGAGAGGTTCAGTGCTTCCATCATGTAATAGAAGCCTTTTGCCGGGTCACCGACTACATAAGCTTCTGCTCCGTCAAATTCTACTTCGGCGGATGGGACTGCGCGAACTCCAAGTTTGTCTTTAAGTCTGCGTATTTGGATTCCATTGAGTTTTCCATCTTCTTTGCGCCATGGCACGGCGAATAGTGTCAGTCCTTTTGTTCCCAATGGGGCTCCATCTTTTCTTGCTAAAACCATCGCGACTCCACACATTCCTGCGTTGGAAGCGAAGTATTTTTCACCGTAGAGTTTGTAGCCTTCACTTGTTTGGACTGCCTTTACCACATTCGCACCAACATCGGATCCTCCCTGGCGTTCGGTCAGGAAGGTGGCTCCTTCGTATAGAGTTGTCTCTCCTGTTGATAAAACATGGGGGAGGAATTTCTCTTTTAGCTCGGGCGATGCATACTGGTCCAATAAATATGCGGTTGCCATCGTCAACGTAACCGGGCAGTAAAAGCCTGCTTCGGTTTGGGACAATAGATAGCCCTGTGCGTAAGAATAGATATAATTCCCATGGCGTCCCAATTCGGGGATATCCTTATGAACATAGCCGACAATCCCGGTATTATAGGATTCTTCGACGGTTTTCCGGTAGCCATCGTTCACCCAAACTTCCGAGATATCGTCACCATAAGCATCGAATTTGATCAGCTTTGGCTGGCCTTCACGATCGGTGAATCTGGCGCGCTGGTCGATTTCATTGGCGCATTTTTCGCCGAACGCCAGCAGCTCCCGATCTGCGTACTCAAAGAATTCTTCATCTAATAACTCCTTCAGCAATGCTCGAAATTGCGGTTCTTCCTCGTAAAAATTCATTCACTTAGCCTCCCTTTAAAATCAGTCATCAGCTTTTCGATTTCTTCTTTGATCTCAACCAATTCTGCTATTCTTTCATTCACTTCTGCCAGTTTCTCCTCCCCATATTCAATCGTCCGCTTCAGCTGTTTTTCACCTGAGCGATCTTCGTCAAATAGCAGCACCATCTCCTTGATTTCCTCAAGTGAAAAACCAAACCTTTTCCCTCGAAGGACAAGCTTTAACCTTGCCAGATCGCTGCTGGAATAGACGCGGCGGCCGCCTTCAGAACGGGCTGGATTCAAAAGACCCAGTTCTTCATAGTAGCGGATTGTTCGGGTAGTGACTCCAAACTCCTCGGCCAAATCAGAAATCGAATACATAAGCAAAACCTCTACTTTTAACAGAATAATCAGTAAATAAATTATACCATTGACGTTAACGTAAAGAGCAAGCCAGATTCCCAAAGGAAACCTGGCTTATTTTTTCACATATAAGAGTGGGTCGACGCTGTTTGATTTTTCATAGTTCCACTGGCCTTCGTGGATTTCGAAGTGGAGATGCTTGCCGCGGCTGTCACCGGTATTTCCCATGTAGCCAAGCATTTCCCCTTTCTTGATGCTCTTCCCGGTTGTGACTGTGCTTTTATCCAGGTGTGCGTAAAGGGTGGTGAAGGTCCTTCCTTCTATCTTGTGGGTGACCAGGACACAGTTTCCGTAAGTAGCAGAATAGTATGAGCGGATGACTGTCCCGGATGCCGCAGCGACAACGACCGAGTCCGGAGATTCATCCGCAATGTCTATTCCTGCATGAAGTCTCCCCCATCTGGGACCGTACCCGGAAGTCAGCTCGCCCCTGGCAGGGATAACAAAACCATCTTCTGGTTGAGCACTGCTAAACTCCACTCTCTGGTTTTCTTTTAAAATCGCAATCTCCTGGGATGCCAGATTGACATAGACTTCATACATGTCCATCAGCTCGGATTCGTTTTCCTGTTTTTCCTTCTGGACCGAATCAAGCAAGCGCTGTTTTTCTTTTACCTTCTTTTGCAATTCAGCCTCCAGCGACTCCAATTCAAGCTGGTCTTTTTCCAGCAAAACAATTTTCCGCTCTAACGCTGATTCCTTCTTTTTCTTCAATTCAAGGTCTGCCTGATGCACTGCCAATAAATCTTTATCTGCTTTAATGAAGGTGCTGACAGCGGTTGCCGCATCGAACAGCTGGGATAAATTCTTCGAATCAAAAATCAGATCCACATACAAGCCTAATCCGTCCTGCGCCTGCATCGTCCGCAGCCGCTCTTTGATTAATTGCTCTCGATGCTGCAAGGTGTTGGCCAGCTTGTCGATTTCATTTTTCAAATCCGCTGCCGTGCTCTCTGACTCAACCATGATGCTTTGCAGGTCCCGGATATCCTGATTAATCTCCGACACCTCGTCATCCAATGCCTTCAGTTCCAAAAGATATTTTTGCTCTGCCGCATCCATTGATTCAATTTGCTCTTCTTTCTCAGTGAAATCCTGCTTCAGGTCGAAACGTTTTTGACGGATTTCGGGCAAATCCTCCGTTGTTTCAGCATAGGCTGCACTCATTCCAGCAAGTCCAATCGTCACCGCGAGAAATACACTTCGTTTAAGCACCCTTTCCCTCCGTTATTCAAGTCTCCATGACTGAATCTATGTATTCTTTTATCCAGTATACAGAAGAGAAGGTGCTAAATCTGTCGACTTTTGGGTTCGAGAAAAAGTAAAAAACCACCCTCGATTGAGAGTGGCTTACTTCTGAATCAGATAGTCTACCAGCTTTTCTTTTGGCTTCCCGAAAATTTCTTGTTCCAGTCTTCGGCCTGTTGGTGTTGCGGCAAGTCCGCCTTCTGCTGTTTCCCTTAATGCGGATGGCATCGTCTGGCCGATGGCGTACATCGCGCCGATGACTTCGTCGCATGGAATTCGACTAGTGATGCCGGCAAGTGCCATGTCGGCAGCAGTGATGGCGTTCGAAGCACCCATCGCGTTTCTTTTTACACATGGAACTTCAACCAGTCCGGCGACAGGGTCGCAGACTAATCCAAGCATATTTTTCAGCGTGATTGCGAAGGCATCTGATGACTGTTGCGGTGTTCCGCCAGCCATTTCAACGATTGCAGCGGCAGCCATTCCGGCAGCTGATCCGACTTCTGCCTGGCATCCGCCGGCTGCTCCGGAAATTGACGCATTGTTGGCGACGACAAATCCGAATGCAGCGGTCGTGAACAGATACTCAATCATTTCCATCCGTGTCGGGTTCAATTTCTCTTTTACGGCAAAAAGTGTCCCCGGTACGACGCCTGCTGATCCTGCGGTCGGTGTCGCACAGATAATGCCCATTGCTGCGTTCACTTCATTCGTCGCGACCGCTTTGCTGACGGCATCTAATAATAGATTACCCGCCAGGGATTTTCCGCTGGCGATATAGTTTTGCAGCAAGACCGCGTCCCCGCCGGTCAAACCGGTCTGGGATTTAACGCCGTTCAAACCTCTTTCCACAGCTCGTTCCATCACCTGCAGATTATTGTCCATCTGGGCAATGATTTCCTCGCGGGTACGGCCTGAAACTTCTATTTCCTGCCGAATCATGATTTCGGCGATTTTCACGTTATTTTTTTCAGCTAATTCAACAAGCTCCGCAACATTACGAAACATGGCTTGCCCTCCTGATGTTAATCAAATTTAGTCAACGAGACGGATGACCTGGTCAACGCCATCAAGGGCAGTTAACTCTGCATAAACTCCGTCTTCGAGTTTGTGGTCCATTTCGATGACCATGACGGCGATGTCTCCCTTGTCTTTGCGGGAAACTTCCATATGGCCGATGTTAATTTGATATTTTGATAAAACAGATGTCACGGCCGAGATCAGCCCGAATCGGTCATGATGGACGACGAGAATCGCCGGGTTGGCCCCGGACAGCTTCAGCTTGAACGAATTGATTTCGGTAATCTCAATCGTTCCGCCGCCGATGGAAATCCCGACAATTTCAAGTTCCTTGCCCTGTCCATCGTATAAATTTATTTTTACTGTATTCGGATGCTCTGTGACCGCATCTTCGGTGATGAATTCCACTTCGATCCCAGATTGCTCCGCGATTTTCAAAGCGTCTGGAATCCGTTCATCAAATGTATCAAAGTCCATGATCCCGGCAACAAGTGCCAAGTCGGTTCCATGTCCTTTATAAGTTTTAGCAAAAGAGCCGTACAGGGAGATGACGGCCTTCGTTGGCTGCTTCTCTAACAATGTGCGCGCCACGCGGCCAATCCTTGCAGCGCCGGCTGTATGCGAACTCGATGGCCCGATCATCACCGGACCTATAATATCAAATGCAGAACGATATTTCATGGTGCACTGCTCCTTTTACCAATCTATTGAAAGCGATTTCATATACTATTATTTTTAAAGAATCCTAGCCATAGTTATCTTACCACATTATCTATATAGTTTAATCATTTATTGTTGGAAATTTAAAAACCATCCCGATCAATCAGGATGGTTCCTTCACGCTGACTTTATTTCTGCCGCAGTTTTTCGAGGCATATAATGCTTCATCGGCACGGTTCAGCAATGAATCAATATTATCGCCGGACTGGAATTCTGTCACTCCAAAGCTCGCAGTCAGACTGCCTGCTCCTTTAAAGCAATGGTTCTCGACGATCTTGCGGAAATGCTCGGCTTTTTCATACGCTTGTCCGCCGATATCATTGATGATCAGCATGAATTCCTCTCCGCCCCAGCGGCCGAAAAGGTCTCCGTCTGTTAGATTGCCAGAGACTATAGCAGACAATTCCTTGAGCACACAGTCGCCGATTTTATGGCCGAACTCATCATTAACCTTTTTAAAATGGTCGATATCGAAAAAGATGATAGAAAATGGCGTTCCTTCCTCTTCCGCAGCCTTGAGCTCATCTTCGAGCCAGATATCAAGCTGGTGCCGGTTGGCCACACGGGTCAGCGAATCGAGATAGGCATACTTCTTAAGCAAATCTCTTTCTGTAAAAGCGCGGAACATATTCTGCGCGTAAAAGAGAACAAGTATATAGACGATATTCGCCGCATGAAACTGTGTAAGTGAATCGATTGATTCAGAATTCATCTGACCGCTGTAAATCACTCCGATTGCCAGTGTAATCATGAAGATGAAAATGGAGTAGTAAAGTCCCTTTTTTATCCCTAGCACCAAAAAGAAGAACATGATAATCAGCGGCATCCAGACAATGAAATCTCCTAATGATCCGCCACTTGCCTTTAGATCATTTGTAACGACATCGAACATGGTGGAAACATGGTACACACTTACCAAAAAAAGAGTGACACATTCACCTATACGGATTCCCCTGTTTATATAAGCTAGCACCCAGCTGACCGAAAACCAGCTGATCAGCATCGTATTAAGGACTGTGTCCAACAGGCTATTATTATTCAAGAAGCTATTGATGACCAGGGCGATCGTGATGATTGGCAGCAGCCACATGTAGACGCTTCGTTTAAGCTCATCAATACTATCAAAGTTAGTAAACATCTTTCTCATCTCCCCAGCCGCCAGACATCGATCACGATCCAGCACGCTATGCCTGACAGCCACAAAGGCTCAAGCTTTCCCTCGAAAGTAATTATTTTTAATTTGAAATAAATGGGTGTTTTAGACGAAAAATACACCGATAAACAGCTGTCCACCTTCTACTTCTATTGTACTAGAAAACACTATTTTAGTATATTTCCAACTGCAAAAGAAGAAGCAAAAGTCCTAGAAAAGACTCCTGCTTCTTCATAAATTTCATTTTATTCCTCTGCCCAATTCCAGTAAGTCATATCTCCAAGGTTCGCACCCTGAATCTGCTCGTTTTCCTTCAGCTTAAGCAGTTCTTTCACCGGTCCGGTTACGACTGCGCCGTAGACCTGGAATCCTTCCTTCATCAGAAAATCGTAGCGCTCTTCAAGATGAGAAAGACCGAGGAAATTCTCCCGGTAGCTGGTTGATTCATCTTCCAGGAGGTTTTTCATTTGTTGCAGCATCAGTTTCTTATTTTCCTCAGTGAATTTCTTTTCCAGGCTTAATTTGCTCTGTGAAGTGAATCCGTCATTCGCTTCACGTCCACCTGTAAAACCAAAAGGTGCGACTGACAAGGAATCACTGCTTCCCCACCAGC
The DNA here is from genome assembly GCF_018613355.1 of Bacillus sp. ISL-35. Taxonomy (NCBI): domain Bacteria; kingdom Bacillati; phylum Bacillota; class Bacilli; order Caryophanales; family Bacillaceae; genus Bacillus; species Bacillus sp. ISL-35. The sequence goes on from NZ_JAGGQK010000007.1 coordinate 253,702, forward strand.
TTTCTTCATAATTCTTCAGCTCCCCGGTGTACAGGGGCATCCAAAGAACATCGAGATCATAGGGTTCCAGAAATCCAAGCATTTCTTCAGGCGTCATATACTCTTTTGTTGAAAAAGAAAGCTCGGCAACCGTTCCTTCATGGACTTTCTCTAGCTTCGTCCAGACCGCCGGATCCTCATTTGCTTCAAGCTTGTTCCCAGTCTTCGGATGCTCCGGCAGGTAAAAATGGTATTCACTTTCCGTTTTCGGTTTCAGGAATTCCGTCGTATTGGTTGAATACATCGGGATCACGCGTTTGGCCAACTGTTTTGTGCCTACCAGTTCAGGCTCCTTTCCAATCATTTTGAAAACTGGATAAGAGATTTTTTGCGTAAGGAACGGGGTGATTTCAGTTGAATCAAGACCGCCGAAGTCCTCCTGCATATTCGGCTGGGTCCAGTCCATCGCCAGCCGGCTGTAAAATAGATGTTTTTTTTCCAAACCGAGCGCATCATAGCTGATGGACACAACCATCATATACACCCAGAATAGGAACAGCGTGGCCAGGATGACCCTGATCACCTTTAACGTTAATGTGAATCGGTATTTTAAGAGGATTTTCTTTTCCTTGTCTTTAGTCCATTCCATGTTCATCGTCCTTCCATCCTTGTTTTTCCGCGATTTGCGCGAGCCTTTTCCGGGCCCTGTGCAGTGTCACCTTCACCTGGTTCTCCGACAGGTCGAGCGCTTCCTGTATTTCCTGGTAACTGAACATTTCGACCTCGCGCAAATAGAGGATCGACCGGTACTGTTCCGGCAAAAAAGCCATTAGCTGCTGCAGGTCATCGGAAGTCTCTGCCTGGATCGCCTCATCCTCCGGAAGCCCATAAGGACTTGCCATCTCATCCTTTGCAAAAAGGTAATCGGCAAATGGCACCCATTTCCTTCGCTGTCTCTTGCGCCATTCATCCAGATAAGCATTGCGCGCTACCTTGAACAGCCAGGCCCTTACATCCTCATTCTCGTAAAAAGAAAGCGAAATCGTTGCCCGGACAAATGTTTCCTGCGTCAAATCCTCGGCAAGGTGCGGCGACCCTGAAAGCTTCAGCAAAAAATAATACAGGGGCTTCGTGTACTTCCTATACAAATTTTCGAGTTCATTCCTTCTGCTTTCGTCCATACAACTGCCCCTTATTTTTAAAATCTCGCTACTAAAACGATGAACTATGTAAAATGTTACACTCTATTTCCGGTGTTTTGGGAAAAACTTCGAAAAACACTATTTTCACGTTGTATGGCTTGGCTTTCTTTTTTAAAAATATGGTACATTAGATAGGAACATACGGAAGGGAGTTTTTTCAATGACTGAACAAAACAATGCTTTACCGCCAAAAACATGTGAGATCGAGCGTCTGATCACAATGGAAGACGATATTAATTTAGTGCTGGAAGGCAAGAAAACAGCAACTCGCCGTAACGGCCGCTATGCCGATGTAGGCGAAATCATGGAGTTAAAAGGAAAGAAATTCGTCGTGGACAATGTCTACTCTCAATCACTTGGCGAATTGACAGATGCCGATGCACAGCGCGAAGGTTTCGAAAATGTCGAGGCGTACAAGCAGTCGATCCTATCTTATCACCCGGGAATGCCATGGCTTCCGCAAATGCGCGTATGGGTGCATGAATTCAGCCCTGTCGAAGAATAAAAAATGGATTTATTGTACCGAATCATCATTTATCTTCACGTCGCAAGCGTGATTGCATCAATCGGGCCATTCTTCATTTTGATGCCGATTGTAAAAAAACTGCCTGATGCCGTGGGGAGAGAGCTCGAAGCCCACTTGGCATTGCTGAAGTCAGTCGTGCGGCTGTCCAAGCACGCCGGCCATGTGCTGATTGGATCTGGAGTGCTGCTTGTCATCCTCGGCCCTTGGACATGGAAAACACCGTGGATCGTCGGAACTCTGGCGCTTCTGTTCGCCTCCCTGTTTTTCCTGGCACGGGCATTCTCGCCAACACTTCGGAAATTTGCCGAAGAAGGCGCGAACAAAATTGAACTAGCCGCAAAACTGAAACGCACCATCTGGACCTACATTTTTCTTTTGATGTCGATGCTCTGGTTCATGGTTGTGAAACCGAATTTGTGGTAGTAGAAATGTGGAAGCCCGGGCTGCGTGCCTGGGCTTTTTTTAGCGGAATGAAGCGACTTGGTTGATATAATTGGAAATGTGGTCGATATAATTCAAAATGTGGTCGATAAAATCCAAAATCCGCTGATATGAAAAATGTGGTCGATATATTTTGATTTTCGCCAAATAAACTTTAAGCTAGGCAATTTTCAATACAAAATGAAAAAACAGCCACCAATTTTAAAGGGGCTGTCAGCAAAAATTCTTATTTGTCAGTACAAAATCACCTTTTACATAATCAATTGTCACCGTTTTTGCTTCATATTCGATTGAAGGGTCCACGGCGACCTTGATTCCATCGACGAGCATGATCTCGTCATCTTCGTCCGACTCATCCAGAGCCAGTCCAATTTTTGAGCTCCTTCAGCTGATGCCGGCGAAGTACAGTCGGATGCAAGACACCTGTTTCTTCATTAATTGCTCACGTGCTTTGTCAGTTATCTTCATTTTTTCTCAGGGAAGATTCTTTCAAGGGATGAAATCAATTGGGAATCCAGATTCAGTACTTCGCGGACTTCTCGTGCCTTCGACTTTGCTTCCTCGATGCTGTCTGCTCGATTCAACTTAAGCAAAGTACCTGCGGCAAGCGTGCCTGTCCTTGTTCTGCCAGTTGAGCAGTGGAAGTAAATATTTTTCCCGGACTCGTAAGCCGCTTCAATCTCATCCAACGCCTTTTTGACCGACTCATCCTGCTGTGAGTCGTTATCATACATTGGCAGATGAGTGCGTGGATAATCATAATTCCCCTCTTTATTTTCTGCACGCAAATCATACACCATATCGACTTTTTCATTTTCAAGCAGTTCAGGGATTGCATCTGCCCCGCCAATAAAGATCCGACCGGGGACTAGCGCTTGATAATTCTTGCTCATTCACATTTCCTCCTTTGAAAAAGGCCAGGAGTTTCCCCCTGGCTTCATATTATTTTCCTGTTTCTGCAAATGTTTTGATTCTGTCGCTGATTTGGTCGCGAACACGTTGGAACACGGCCCACTTTTCTTCGTCGGTTCCCTCAGCTTTTGCCGGGTCATCAAAGCCCCAGTGTTCGCGTCTTACGTGCGGCGGTGTAACAGGGCAATGCTCGTCTGCATGGCCACAAAGTGTGACGACAAGCTCTGAATTGTTGAGGATTTCTGGATCGATTACATCTGATGTGTGGCTTGTGATGTCGATTCCAACTTCCTTCATTGCCTTAACGGCGTTGGGATTCAATCCGTGCGCTTCAAGACCCGCACTCTTCACTTCCCACTCGTCACTAAGATATTTTTTTGCCCAGCCTTCAGCCATCTGGCTTCTGCAAGAGTTTCCTGTACATAAAAAGTAGATTGTTTTTTTAGCCATAGTAGATTCGCTCCCTTGTTAGATAATTAGCAACCAAATATATAGACCTACCAATGTGATGAACAAAGTAGGAATGGTTAAGATAATTCCGGTTTTAAAATAAGTGCCCCAAGAGATTTTGACGCCTTTTAATGAAAGGACGTGTAGCCACAGCAAGGTTGCCAGCGATCCGATTGGCGTGATCTTCGGTCCTAAATCAGATCCAATGACATTTGCATAGATCAAAGCTTCGCGGACCACTCCTGTTGTGTTAGTATCCGCAATTGCCAGCGCATCAATCATGACGGTTGGCATATTGTTCATGACCGAAGAAAGAATCGCCGCGATGAAGCCCATGCCGATCGTTGCGACAAATAAGCCTTGATCGGCCGCCGCCTGGATGACATCAGCCAGAATAGTTGTCAATCCGGCATTACGCAAACCGTAAACGACAACATACATGCCAATCGAGAAGAACACGATTGCCCACGGAGCCCCTTTTACAACCGTAGCCGTGTGGACAGCCGGACTCCTTCTCGCCATCATCAAGAAGAAAATCGCGACGATGCCGGCAATGAACGATACCGGGATATTCAGGAATTCGCTTGCGAAGTAGCCGACAAGCAGGACTCCTAACACAATCCATGATAAGCGGAACATTTTCAGATCCTTAATTGCTTCCGCAGGCTTTTTCAAATGTGACATCTCGTAGTTCTTCGGGATGCTTTTTCGGAAAAATAAATACAAAACCAAAATACTTGCGCCCAACGAGAAGAAGTTCGGCACGATCATGCGTGATGCGTATTCAACGAATCCAATATCAAAATAGTCAGCAGAGACGATATTCACCAGGTTGCTGACGATAAGCGGCAATGAAGTCGTATCGGCAATGAACCCGCTCGCCATGATGAATGGGAACACCATTTTTTCTTCAAATTTCAGGTTCCGTACCATCGCCAGGACAATCGGAGTCAAAATCAGTGCAGCTCCGTCATTGGCAAATAACGCGGCCACACCTGCGCCCAGCAGGGTAACGTAGACAAACATCCTGACTCCATTTCCTTTTGCAGTCCGCGCCATATGTAAAGCCGCCCACTCAAAGAATCCAATTTCATCTAGGATTAGTGAAATAATAATTAGTGCGATAAATGTAAGAGTTGCATTCCAGACGATTCCTGTTACGTCGATCACATCCTGGAAAGTAACAACGCCGAATAATAACGCGATTAACGCTCCACCGATAGCAGACCAGCCGATGCTCAGCCCTTTAGGCTGCCAGATGACCAATGTCAGCGTCACGAGAAAGATCAGTGATGCAATGATTGCTGTTGACAATTTTCATACCCTCCATCATTCACAGGAAATCCGTTTTCCCTGTTTTTCAAGATCCAATAATTTTTCTTCTTGGCTTGGCAGTGCATCCAAGAGCAATTGAACAAATTCGAAATGTTCATATTGCCGGTTCAGTGAGTAAAATATCCACTGCCCCCTCCTGCTTTCTTTTACCAGACCTGCGTCCTTCAGCTTGCGGATATGCTGGCTTATGGCCGGTTGGCTCGCCTCGAATATCGCTACGAACTCACAGACGCAACAATCCTGATCAGCCAGAATCCTCATGATTGTCAAACGAGTCTTGTCACCAAGCAGCTTCAACACTGCAGCAGCCTGATCCATCTCAATACTTTGTTTGGTCAATTACTCTCCACCTCCAATTACTGTATCATCATATAATGATTTGCTTATATGGTCAATGTTATTTCATATAAGCAAATATTAAGGTTTTGTAAAGATCTCCATTTCTGTTATTGCAGTCTAATGCAACGGAACCTATTTAACTCAATATAAAAACGCCCTGGGTCTACCCAAAGCGTTTCACACACTGCAATGATCTGTTTAAGCCAGCATAGCCTTCAATTCATTTACAGAAAGCAGTTTGCCTGTGGAGACCAGCTTTTCATCAATGACCAGGGCCGGTGTACTCATGACTTTGTATTTCATGATTTCCTTGATGTCTTCAACTTTTTCTACCTGTGCGTCAAGCTGCAACTCTTCGACAGCCGTGCGGGTATTTTTTTCAAGTTCCTGGCATTTCTTGCATCCTGTACCTAGTATTTTGATATTCATCTTCATTTCCTCCTTGTCATTATAAAATTGCATTGAAACCATAGCCAATGATGATGATCCCTGTTGCCACGACGACGGTGAATACAGCAATCAGCTTTGGTTTGATTACTTTCCTGAGCAAAATTATTTCTGGCAGGGACAATGCTGTGATGGCCATCATAAAGGCCAGCGCCGTACCCGCACCTACCCCTTTGTTCAATAATGCTTCAACAATTGGCAAAGAACCCACAGCGTTCGAATACAACGGTACACCTAAAATCGTCGCAATCGGCACCGCGAAGAAATTGCCTTCTCCAGCATATTTGACGAGCAGTTCCTGCGGGGCATAACCATGGATAAACGCGCCAATCCCAATCCCAATCAAGAGATACAGCCAAATCTTCTGAACTGTCTCCACAACATTCCGGGCTGCAAAAGTAGTTCTTTCCTTAAGCTCCTCCCGGGTGAATAGCGCCTTGATTTTTTCAGCGAACGTTCTGGAGTCTCCCTCAAGCATATGGATTCGTTCTTGGCCAGCCGCGATTTCATATACATATGATTCCACTTGTTTTTCCATCTTCAGCTTGCCAATGATAGCTCCCGCCACAATCGCCAGAATCATACCGGCAAGTACATAAATCAGTGCAACCTTCCAGCCGAACATGGAAAACAGCATGACCAGCGAGATTTCATTGACGATTGGCGATGATATCAGAAATGTGAAGGTGATGCCTAATGGGATTCCGGCTTCGACAAAGCCAATAAATAATGGCACGGTTGAGCAAGAGCAAAATGGTGACAGGACACCAAGGAAGGCTGCCATGACACTGGCAGTTCCCTTTCTTCTGCCTTCAAGCCATTCTTTGACTTTTTCGGGCGGGAAAAAGCTCCTGATGAATGAAATCGTGAAAATCATCACAGCAAGTAAAAATAAAATTTTGGTCGTGTCATAGATGAAAAAGTGGAGTGCACCTCCAAGTCTTGAGGATAACTCCATGTTGAAAACATCGACGACAAGCCAGTTGGCCAATTCATTAAACATTTAGATCGCCTTCTTTTATAAATGGAATCAGAGGTGCAAGCCTTTCTTTATTCAGACTGAAGACGGTGAATTTGCCTTCTCTCCTTGATTGGATGAGCCTGCCCTTTTCCATGATCTTCAAATGGTGGCTGACCGTCGATGCCGCTCCAGATAACCCATCGACTATCTCGCACATGCATAAATCCTCAAACCATAATAAAGTCATGATTTTTAGCCGTGTCTCATCTCCGAGCGCCTTGAAAAATGCTGCCGTGCTTTCAAGCTCTTCCGATTCATTTACTTTAGGGAATTCTTTCTCGGCTTTAGAAATAATTCCTTGCATGGTTTCTGACGATTTAATGTCCCATCCTGTTCTGCAACCCATCCACTGCACCTCCCATTTGTATTATATAACTATTTTTCTAGGTTTATAGTTTTATTCATGAAATTTTTTTGACTCAAAAAGATTAATCAAAAAATTTTGATTTAACGGTTGCAAAATGGTTTGGAAGGAAATATAATACAATATATCAAGAGATTTTGATTAAGGAGAGCTGAAAGTGGAAAAATTCATTCCTTTAACAGACCTGACAGCGGACACTAAAGCACCTAAGGAACCGCCGCTACAAAGCACCTTTGAAAAATACGAGAAGAAATTCAAAGCCCTTGCCGACCAAAAACGCCTGCACATCCTCAATCTTCTTTGCCAGCAAGACTCCAGCTGCGTTTGTGATCTAAGTGAACTGATTGACATGCCCCAATCAAAATTATCGTACCATTTGAAAATTTTGCTTGATGCCAATCTGATCCAAAAAGAAACGAAGGGAACCTGGAGCTACTACACAGTAAACACCACAGAGATCAACCACCTGCTATCTCCAGAGCTTTGTTGCCTTTTCAGACCTAGCAACTGTTGTTAGGTTTACTTTTCAAATGTTTAATCAATTTTTTTCGATAAATAAATCAACATATTTTGATTAAGGAGAGGATATACATGTTTTATCAAGATTATCAAACAATGGCGCAGTTAAAACAGCGGGAAGTTGAAAGGAAAGCCCGACATGCATGGAAGTTTTTTGAACAGCCGGAAACTAAGCGATTCTCTTGGCCAGCACGAACTTCAAAAAAGCAGCCAAAATGCTGCCCCGTTCCAGCTAACGCATAAAATGACAAAGGAAGAAGGTAGAGGAAGATGATTGAATTTCTTAAAAGCTTTTTCTGGATCGCCCTTGAATTGACTGTGCTTTTTATCGGGATATCCTTCTTGATCAGCCTGCTCCAGGGATACATCCCCTACGAAAAAATCGAGAAGAAGCTAACCGGCAGCAGTAAAATGATTGCCAGCATTGCTGCCATCCTGTTTGCGTTTATCACACCGTTTTGCTCTTGCTCCACGATACCAGTAGTCGTTAATATGCTGAAAAAGAAAATCCCGTTCTCAATCGTCATGGTTTTCCTCTTCGCTTCTCCGGTGCTAGATCCGACGATTTTAACGATCATGGGTGTCGTGATGGGCTGGAAGGTTACCATCATTTACACAGTCATTACGAGCGTCTTCTCTATTGCAATCGGATTCACCCTTGATAAGCTCGGATTCCAACGTTACGTCAAAAATGTCATCATGTCTGGATATGAAGAAAGCAACCAAAAATTCAACTGGCGGTTCGCTCTAAATGAAACCTGGTCGCTGATGAAAAGCGTATATCCCTACTTGCTGATTGGTGCTGCAATCGGCGCGGTCATCCACGGACTCGTTCCAACGGAGTTCATTACTCAATGGTTCGGTCACGACGCCTGGTGGCTTATCCCGGTAGCTGCCATCGCCGGAATCCCATTGTACATCCGCTTATCAAGCATGATTCCTATCTCGCAAATGCTGATTTTAAAAGGAATGGCGCTTGGCCCGGTGATGGCGATGATGATCAGCTCAGCTGGCGCCAGCCTGCCGGAAGTCATCCTGCTAAAATCAATCTTTAAAAAACAGCTTGTCATAGCATTCATTGCATCCGTGATCACGATGTCCACCATCTCTGGGTTTGTGTTCTACTTCGTTTAATTAATCAAAATTTATTGATGAAAGGAGGTGAAATCAATGGCTAATTTTATCAAAATCCTAATGGGGAATAACTCAAAGTCTGATTGCTGCGGCGTAGAAATCAAGGAAGTCCAGGAAACAGAAGAGAAAAACGAAGCTTGCTGCGGCGGGAATACTGCTTGCTGCTAACTTTTATACAGTAACAAAAAGGTGGAGCCAGGCATCAAACAGCCTGATTCCACCTTCTTTTTTACTCTTCCACCTCTAAAACGGGCATGATATCCACTTTTATTTTACGAATGCGATGATTTTCTACTTCCTTGACGATGATCCGCAGATTTTCGTAAACAAATGTATCACCGTTTACCGGAATGCTTTCCAATGTTTCAAAAATCCAGCCGCCGAGGTTATGATACGACGTTTCCGGCATCGGTACATGGAACAATTCGGCAAAATCATCAAGATCATAAGCCGCATCGAATTCATATGTGTTTTCATCGATCTTCGTCATGATGTTGACCTTCTCATCATGCTCATCCCAGATTTCGCCGACCAGTTCTTCAAGGATGTCTTCGAGGGTGATCAAGCCGCTCGTGCCGCCAAACTCATCGACAGCAATGGCCATATGGCTCTTCGTTCTCTGCAGCTCAGGCAGCAGCGTGGCGATTTTCATCGACTTCACCACGAACATCGGCTGGCGCAGCATTTCACGCACATTGACTTCTTTATTCTGGATCAACTCGGCAAAAAACTCCCGTTCGGACAAGAAGCCGATGATATTATCTATATTATCTTCATAAACCGGAATCCGTGAGAAGCGTTCTTCAAGGAAAATCTGCTTGATTTCCTCGATGGACTGGTTTACTTCGATTGTAATCATATCCATTCGATGTGTTAAAATTTCGCCGACAAGAACATCGTTGAATTCCAGGGAACGGTGTACAAGCTCCCTCTCCTCGTTGTTGATGACGCCTTCTTCTTCACTGATGTCCACCATCACTTTGATTTCTTCTTCAGTGACAGATGGCTGGACTTCTCCATCCTTCGAGAACATCCGTGAAACGAATGCCTTCAATTTACTGAACAAGAAATTGATCGGCGTCAGGACTTTTATCAGCAACAGCAGGATACCGGAAATTCTTAACGAATACACTTCTGCATGTTCCTTCGCAATCGACTTTGGCAAAATTTCACCAAAAATCAGGATCAAGATTGTCATACCAAAAGTACTGATGATAAGACCAGTGCTTGCTCCGAACAGATCGACAGCTACCTTAGATGAAATACTCGCCGCCGCAATGTTCACGATATTGTTACCTACTAGAATTGTAGACAGCGCGTCATCGAAGTTCTCGGAAATATACAAAGCATTCTTGCTGCCAGCGCGGCCCTCAGACTCATAGTTTCGCAGCCTGATTCTGTTGACGCTGGAAAAAGCGGTTTCTGCCGATGAAAAGAAGGCAGACAAAAGAATTAAAACACCTAATAAAATGACTAAACCTATGGGAACTTCCAAAAAAATTCACTCTCCGAAAAAAAATTTGTCAGAATATATTTTACTTGTCTGGCACAAATAAATCAAATACTCCAACTCAGCATAATTCATATACGGTTTACCCGGCACAAAGGTTTCATAATCCGAGATTCTTCATTTCTTCGCCTGTCAATTTATTCTTATTCACCAATTTGATCACTGGTATCAGGCGGTTGCCGAGATATGGCAAATGCCGAACCACGGCCAGATAGGGGTATCCGCACGAATATGCAGACTGACTCTAATAAAAAAACCGAAGGCTTCAATGAAAGCCCCCGATTCTAAACAGGTAAATATTTATGGTTCCGATTGAAAGCATCGGCAAACTCATGGATTGCTTCCACATCGAACCTTGATAAATCCTCCGTCTCGCCGGTCACACTTTTCGCGATGATTTTTTCAAAGAAATTCATTTTCGAAAAAATAAACTCGCCGCCGAATATCCCCTTAGCGATTGCCGCTTCCCTCAGTTTTGCCGGAAATGCGGCTTCAAACTGTTCCTGCGCTTCCTTCCCTTCCCTCATGCAGCAGAGAAATAATCCTAGATTCTTCCTCAGGAGCACATCCTCATACTCCTTCATGAATTTCTTGACCCTCCCCTGGATGCTGCCTCCATGGATGGACCCGCCAATCATCACCGAATCAAACAGCTCCAAATCCGAGTGAAGCTTCGTTTTATCAAGATTGATGGCAATGACATCCCCCTCAATCCGCTTTCGTAAACCATGCACCGCCTTTGCTGTCGTACCATGTGTTGAGCAGTAAACAATCAAACTCTTCATTAGATCGCCCCCATCACTCTCTGGTATTCTGCAACCGTCCATTTGGATTCATTATAGCTTTTGGCTGCAGAAAAAGTGTGAGAGATGTATGGCAGATTTCTTACAATTCATATTTATCATTATGAAGTTATTAATAGTTTACCTACGCAGGTCCAGCGGGCTCTACTTATCACCGAGATTTGCGACTCTCCCTCTTTTCGGGCACATGTTGCCTTCACTTGTGACCGAAATCTGCGACTTCCCCTCTTTTCGGGCATATGTTGCCTTCACTTGTGACCGAAATTCATGACTTCCCCTTTTTTCGGGCACATGTTGGCTTCACCGGTGACTAAATCCTTATAACCCTGCAACTTCGGCACCTTAACCCTTACTTTGTACGTTCTCCAGCTCCAACAAATGCTGCTTCATGGCAATCCCGCCACGATATCCAGTAATCGACCCATTTTTTCCAATCACTCGATGGCAGGGTACCGTGATCAGAATCGGGTTTGCGCCGATTGCGGTTCCGACTGCTCTTACTGCGGCAGGCTTGCCGATTTTTTCGGCGATGTCGGAGTATGTATACGTCGCACCATAGGGAATTTCCCTCAATGCTGTCCAGACGGCTTCCTGGAATGGGGTTCCTTTTACATCTACCGGCAGGGAAAAATCAGTGCGTGCTCCCTCCAGATATTCCTTTAATTCACGTGCGTATGGTTCCAGTGCTTCTGCATTCTCTGCGAAGTCCGCCGCTGGAAACCGTTTTACCATATAATCGAAGTCTTCCTCTGGCGATCCGACATAGCATAAGCCGTTAGGCGTTGCTGCAATATAAATTTGGCCTTGCTCAAATTCAAGGATTCCCCAATGAATCGTTTGCTCCATGAAGCCTCACTCCTTTTTTCTTCATTATATCGAAAAATCTTGTAAACTAAATAGATTGAATTTTCTTTACACTAGTAAAATTTCCCTTTACGATGGAGATGGAGTGCTTTGTACACTCCCATCAAATCGAAGGAGGTTATAAACATGGACAATGCAACAAAGCAGCTTATTATTTTATCTAAAAAGGAAGACGGCCCGTAGTTAAGAGAGGAGAATGGACGTGACACAATTGAACAAGGTGATTCAAATTGAGAAGTACCACGAAGGATTGGCGGCAGGGGTCGCGAAGATGTGGAACCTGAGCCGTGATGGCTGGGGCGGCGATACGCGCGTCATGACGGAGGAGCAGGTCAAAAAGAAGGAAGCGAACTCGGACAATATCGAGCTGTACCTGGCGCTGGACGGAGAAGAAGTCGTCGGTTACTGCGGTCTGTCGGAGTATAAGGAGGATACAGGTTCGCTGTATATTCCCCTGCTCAATGTCCGCCCGGATTATCAAGGGCACAAGATCGGCAAGAAGCTGGTGCTCCAGGCGCTGGAAAAAACCGTGGAACTTGGCTGGCCTCGGCTTGATCTTTACACATGGGCCGGGAATACGAAGGCTGTACCGCTCTATAAAAAATGCGGCTTTTTCTGGGAAGACCGGGATGACTCGACTCATTTGATGAATTTCATACCGCAAGTGCTGAATACACCGCTGTTGCAGCCAGTGTTCGAAAAGCTGAATTGGTATGAGGACAGTACGAGAATGATAGACGTGAAGCCGGACGGAATCAAAGAAAATGGTTTTACCTTCTATGAATATAGCTGGCAGAACGGAAACACCAATGCCCGGGTTCAATTCGAGAGAACGAGCCGTGGCATGTCGCTGGTTGAAACGGATGACTTCCTTCTTGAAATGAAGATGGCCGACCATGAAATCATCCAGGAAGAAGAACGAAAATTTGAAATCAGGATTGTGAATAAGAGCGGTGAGCCACTTAGCTTTAAAGCAAGCGGCGGCGCCGAAGATCGCATCTCTTATCAACTCGATTCAGATTTAGTAGTACACGATGAATCTACCATTTCGGCAGCCTTTACCGTTAGAAAAGGAGAAGAACCGAGCAATTGGCGGACACATCCAAGCGTCAATGCAACGGTTTTGGTGAATGGGCTTGCATGTGAGCTGAAGCTGGGAGTCTTCCCGATCGATCCGGCAAAAATCGAAGCCAGCTATTCCGGCAATCTCAGTTTTCTAAACAAAGAAACTACTATTCAAGTAGAAGTAAAAAACAATCTGCGGGATGACGCGGCGTTCCTTTTACAATTCCCTGATACAAAACAGGTAGTTTTAGAGCATGATACGTACCGCGTAAATGTGCCTGCGAGTGGACGTAAAACCATCACAATTCCTCTAACGGTAAAAGAACACGGTTATTACAATCCTGAACTGAAGATTACCGCTATAAAAGAAAACGGTGATCAACTGATATTCGAACAAAACATTTCTGTTCCCTTCAAAGGACTAGGTGAAAAATTCGGCGGTGAAGCGAAGGATTTCTGGCATATCTTCAATGGTCTCGGGCAAATCAACGTCCGCAAGCGGGACCTGTTGACGACCGCTGCCAGAAATGCCAAAAGACAGCAGCCATTTGCATTTCTGACACCAAAGCTAGGGAAACCCTATTCACTCGAGTTCACGAAAAAAAGTCCGGAATCTGTCACCTGGGAAGCAAATGATGATTCCATCGATCTGAAAATCAAGCTGGAATCAGGTGAAATGGAAGGCCTTATTTTAAATCAGACATACCGTTTGTTTGGAGATGGTCTCGTCCATACATGGGCGGAAATCGAAAATCGCGGGACAGTGGTTCACGAGAACGTAGCTTTCAGCCAACCAGTCTATCAGGAAATCGAAGAGGCCTATTTCCCGCTCGACAATCAGGTTGTCCATTTTTCCGGGAACCGGATCATCGAGTTCGGCGACTTGGATTCAAAGATGATTACAGGAAACTGGTATTTTTCTGAAGGTTCTTCAGGTCCAATCGGGTTGAGCTGGTCTGAAAAAAGCAACGCTGCTCCTGAGGGCTGGCAGTTTGTCATTGAAGATCAATTCGGCAAAATGGAACCAGGTGCGAAGGCTGTTTCAGAAACAATCACGCTCTCACTTGGGGCTTTTCAGAATTTCGAGGAATTTATTGCCTATGCAAAGCAGACTCCAATAATTAAAAAGCCGGAGACGACGGCTGAATTCGGATTCCAGGCGGAGCAACTTGTCGTCCGGCCTGATGCCGAGCCAACTTTTACGTTAAAAACATACCGAAACAGCTACCTGGATGGCACACTTGCCGTGGGAAATGAAAGTCATGCCATCACCTCTGATTTGGAGAAGACGGCTTATTCCCTTACCTCCCAACTGCAATGGAATCCCATTTCCATCATCGATGCTTCGTATGAAGGAAACGGAACGGAGGCAAGATTCTTAGAAATGCTGCTGTCCCCTGCTGGCACGGTTTCTTCTGGCATTGAAGGCGGTGGTTTCACTGTTGATAATGGTGTCATTAAGATGAAGGCAGACCCGGATTTTTATCCAGGAATCTTCTCCCTCCAGGTGAACGGCCAGGAATGGCTCGCCCATTCTTATCCTGAACCGAAGGCGAAGAGCTGGTGGAATCCATGGGCTGGCGGCATGAAGACAGCTCCATACGGAATCAACACCTTCTCATTGTTAAAAGAAAGCAGCACCGCTTCCGTGGTCGAACGGAAGGACAATGACGGCAACAAGTGGATCGGCCTTGCGATTACCACCGAATTCAAGGAGCATAAAGACTGGAATGGCGTTCAGTATGTCCAATACTATTTACTGCTTCCAGGCGTGCCGGTAGTCGCTTCTTTTGCCGAGGTCGTGAATGATGGCGGCAAAAATATTTCCAAGGAAGTGTGGATGACGGACATCTTTGCTGGGGCCGATAATCTCGCGGATTTCAGCATTTCCGTTGATGAGGGTAAAACCATGCGCTCCTACCAAGCTGGCAGTGAGGAGATTCCGCTTCTGCTTGATGGCGACTCCTATTTCGAATCAATTCATTCGCCTGAAAAGCTTTATCTTATCCCAAACAACGATGCAGGAATTACCGAGGCTTATACGAATAAAGAAGTGCTCCAGCTCGCTTCCAAACACCAGGGCCATTTTGAAAAAAGCGCTCCGCTGTTCCTGCTGTTTGATGATCGTAAACTGTCAGCAAATCTGTTGAAAAAGCTGAGAAGAGTTCAATTTTAAAAGGAGAAAATATGAAAATCATCGATGCCCATATCCATCTATCAAAAATAAAATCCTTTTATGAAACAGCCGAGAAGCTGTCGTTCGTCGACTATTCCGCTTCCGGCATCCTTCAGGAGTTCAATGAGGCCAATGTGGTTCTCGGGATTGGCATGGGGCTGACCGAAACCGACAAGATGGGGTTTCCGGATTATGAAGCCCGGACGCCGATGGGCTTGGATTTGGAGGATGAGGTCCCAGCTAATATCTTCTGGTGTGCCGGGGTGAATCCATACGACCTTGATGAGACAGCCCTCACCCGACTTGAGGCTGAATTGCAGAATCCGAAGACAGTCGGGATCAAGATTTATCTTGGATACTATCCGTTTTATGCCTATGACGATGTGTACGAACCCGTCTATAAGCTGGCAGCAAAATACCAGCTCCCGGTCGTTTTCCATACTGGCGATACGTATTCTGAACGCGGCTATCTGAAGTATTCCCATCCGATGGCCATTGACGAGGTTGCGGTCAATAATCGTGATATCAATTTCATGATGGCCCATTTCGGGGATCCATGGACGCTGACAGGTGCGGAAATCATCTATAAGAATCCGAATGTTTTTGCCGATCTGTCAGGATTGATCGTCGGGACGAAGGAGGCTTTGGATAAGCGAAGCCAGGGGCGTTTCCTCGACCACCTGCGCCACGCACTGGAATTCGCCGATTCCTACGATAAACTTCTGTTCGGCACAGACTGGCCGCTCATCCCGATTGGACCGTACATCGATTTTATCAAGGACCTGATCCCGCCGGAGCATCATGAGGATGTATTTTACAATAACGCCCTCAAGGTGTTTCCGAAAATCAAGCCGTTTGTTGAGTAGAGAAATCGTTCAGTAAGTAGATTATTTCCTATAAAACACGAAAAAGTCCCGTTACCGCTATGGTAATGGGACTTTTATGATTAAAGATATCTTTGAAGCCAGGAAGTCAGATGTTTAACTGCCTCTGGGTGGATCGGTTTGCCGATTGTTTTTAAATAATCTTTCTTATAGGTTGATGGAGTCATTGGTGTTAGCTGCTCCTTCAGGCCATGGTCCATGTTTTCGACAACATGGATTTCATGTTCACCCTGGACAAATTGCTCAATGCGCTTCAACTTTTCAGGATTGGCCTGGAAATCTTTTGCGCCATTGATCGCCAGTACAGGACACGTCACTTTCGCCAAAGCCGCTTCGATATCAAGCGCAAAATGCTCCCTGAAATACTTGGCCGGCATCTTGATGAAGCCCAGTGTTTTCGTCACATCTTTATCGGATTGAATCATTTTTTGGTAGGTTCCCTGTGCTTGCTTTTCAGCTTTATCGAGGGTGTTGAACGTTTTGATGATGAAGCCCTGGATACCCTTCTTTTCTCTCATCTCTTCGAAAAGCAGCTGTCTTTGCCGATCCAGCGCTTCCTTAAGCGTTTCACCGCCGCCGGAAAGGAGGACAAGTCCTGCTGCAGGCCTGATTGCGTTCAGGGCCGTACCCACCATGCATCCTTCGCTATGTCCCATGATGATGAACTTGCTTCCGTCGACCTTCGGGTGAGCCGCCAGCATATCCAGCGCTGCTTCCCCATCCTTCAGTGCATCAGAGAGCCCGGCAGCATGGTAATTCCCTTCACTTTCGCCAACCCCTCTTTTATCATAGCGGAACGTGGCAAAGCCAAGTGAAGTGCACAACTCCGCCAAATCCTTATAAAGGTTGAATTTGAATTTCCCATTCGGTGTGCTGCCATCACGATTCAATTTGCCTGACCCCGGAAGAAACATAATGGTTGGATAAGTTTCCTTCCCCGAATCTGGCACTAATAATGTTCCTTTTAACATCACATCACTCTTAAATGCGATTTCCTCTTTAACCATCTGGACGTTCATCATCCTTTTTCCCCTCTTCAATTGGATTATGGGTTGTTAAAATATTGGTCACGGTCCGTTTCTTCCTGTCTGGTGTTTCTTCATTGTGGAGTAGCGGCGTGATCAATTCGACGTACTTCCTGATAAACTCACTATATTCCTCATCGCTCGCATATAGACTTGCCGTCCTGAAGCTCGCCATGTCCTTTTGGAAATCGTAATTTGGCTGGCGGATATAGGACTCGAAATCCATCAATACATTCGCCATGAACTTAATGAAATAGTCCAGATGCTCATCCGGTCCGGCTTTAAGCACCTCTTCCCTTGAAACAACTTCATTATTTTTAGGCAAGGCATACACTTTCTCAAGCGTTCCTCTTACCTGGTTTTCCTCTACTACTTCAATGATTTTTCCATCAAGCAGCTTTTTCAAATGGCGGTACAAAGTCGCCTGTGGCACCTCCGGCAGCTTCTCGGCAATCTGCTGGACTGTTTTCCTCCTCCCGCTTGATAGCGTGTGAAGAACCTTCATTCGTACTGGATGTAAAATCAAATCTGCTTTCGTTTCCTTCATCGTGATCACCTGCTGTATTATAGATTGCGATTATTATCATTATCAATAATGATAATATAATTCCTTTTGAAAATATTGTCAATATTGTTTAGTAAATTCAATAAAAATTTATTTGGTTCGAGATGGACGGATTTTTTCTATATGATTGTTTGTCATGATTTGGATGATAGACATTTTTTTCGTCGTTTCCCTGATTTTTGTCCTTCATGGCTTCGATGATGGACACTTTTTTCGTCGTTTCCCTGATTTTTGTCCGTCATGACGTCGATGATGGACACTTTCTTCGTTTTTTCTCTTATTTTTGTCCGTCATAAGCTGCAACTGGTGTGTCCACCACGCCATAGCCCAATAAAAAAAACTCCCACTAGATTTCAATCCGGAAGGAGTTTTCAATTATTTATAAAAAGAAAATCAAAACCTGTGATGCAATCGCGACTGAAATCAGCGCGAATGGATAGGCGGCGGCATAGGCGATGGATGGGTCTTCGGAGTCCATCAGCTGGTTGGCTGCGCCAAGTCCGGGTGTGCTTGTCATTCCGCCGCATAATGCGCCTAATGAGTGAATGATGCTGAGCCGGAAAAGCTTTCTTGCGATGAAAAAGCCGGCGACTACTGGCAGGATTGTGATGATTGCACCGCCGATGACGAGATTGAAGCCTTCCTGCTGGATGACCTGGACGATACCTTTTCCGGCGGTTGTACCTGCTCCTGCAAGGAATAGGACTAGACCAATATCACGGATGACCTGATTCGACGGCTGGTAATAGCGGGCATGGATTGGTCCCAGTCTTCCGAAGTGGCCGATGATCAGGGCAATGAATAAAGGTCCACCGGCGACGCCGAATGTGATGGTCCCTAGTTTCGGGAAGTGAATCGGCACCATCCCGGCAAGTACGCCGAGCAGCAGTACGAGACTCAACGATAAAATATGGATATTGGTCACTGTCAGTTTTTTTCTGCTGAACAGTTTTTCGACGTCATCCAACCGGTCTTTGCTGCTGACCAGCGTCAGGACATCGCCGCGTTCAAGGCGCCATTTTGGATTCTGGTTGAATTCGAAACCGCCTCGTTCAACTCTTGTGACTGTGACACCGTATTTGCGTCTTAATTCAAGTTCCTTGATCGTCTTCCCAATCAATTCAAGCGCATCCACGGTCACTTTGCGAAGCTCTACATTGTCATGGTTTACCGTGTTCGTCTCCACTTCACGGCCGATATCTTCGCAAAGCTTTTTCAAATCGTTTGGCAATCCGACAGCGACTAGCCTGTCCCCCACCAGAATAACGGTATCATTAAGAGCAATGATATTCCGGTCGCCGCGGATGACCCGGCTGATGACGACCGAATTGTTCCGATTAAACTTGAGCTCTTTTAGCGTTCGTTTGTTAATAGAAGGGCTGGTCACCTCTATCGTCATGACCTCGGGCGACTCATCATTGCGGACAGGGCCTGATTTCTTTTTCAGATCCTCCGCCAGATCGGCCTTCAGCACGCGCGGCAATAGCTGCACGAACAGCACCACTGCCAGGACGCCAAATGGGTAGGCAATCCCGTAGCCGACAGACGCAAGCGGATCGCCAGTGGCCTGAAGTGCGGCAGCAAGACCTGGTGTACTTGTCAGCGCACCGGTCATGATGCCGATGCTCAATGCCGGCGACAGATGGAACAGCTTGGACACAATAATCGTCGTAATCGAAGCAACCAGAACGATCAGCAAGCTGATGATGCCAAACACAATTCCACTCGTTTTCATCATCCGGAAAAAGCGCGGTCCTGCTGACAAGCCCACTGCCACGATGAATAAGCCAAGTCCCAGCTGCTGGATGACCGCTGACACCTGATAGCCGAAATGTCCGAACACCATAGCTGCCAGCAATACACCAGACGTTCCGAGACTAAGTCCTCGTATTTTAATTTCCCCTAGTGCAGAGCCGAGAAATAAGATCACAAATAATAAAATTAACGGTTCCTCAAGCAAACCTTTTATGCCGTCCACAGATGATTCCTCCAAATAGTACGTTTGTGAAAATCTACACAACATAGAATAGCACGACAAATGGCCATTTCCTAACCAAGACATTGACGAATTTATTACAAAAACAACATCCCTTTGGTGAAAACGTTTTTCTTTGCATTTTCCTCCAGGGAGTGTAACATAAACGAAAATTATTGAAGTTTGAGTTTAAAATTGCGAGGAACCTTCTCTTTTAAAAGCCGATTTTTCGTGCTGCCGAACTTTTTATAGCGGAAGTTTAATTTATATAGCGACTTTTTGTCTTTTATAGCGAGTTTTCTATTTATATAGCGACTTTTCCACTTTTATAGCGACTTTTTCATTTTTATAGCGACTTTTTCATTTATATAGCGAATTGGAAAAAAATGCGGATTTTTTCCAATTAAAAAAGAGACTCTAAATTGAGTCTCTTACATCACTTCATAAACATCCTGGGAGGATTCGAGGATATAGTCTGGCTTTGGCTGGACCATTTTAGCTTTGTGTCCGGCGATATGGTCGGGATGCTTCTCCCAATTTTTCCAGTCCTGTTCTGCTTGCCAGCTGATCATCACCAGGACTTCTTCATCGCCTCGGCGGCTTTTTTTTACGAGAACCTGTTTATCAAGGAAGCCGGGCTGCTTTTCAATCAGCATGCCCTTTTTCGAAAAGCGTTCAACCACCTGGCCGGAATGTCCCTCTTTCACAAGCAACCTCTTCATTTGATAAAACATTACAATGCCGACCTCACTTCTTCGATCATTGACTTTAGTGACTGCAAACCGCCGCCGCTTAGGTACCAGTTGGTTCCGTCCAGGTAAATGACCTTTCCATTTTTAAAAGCGTCTGTCTTTTTCACGAGCTCGTTTTCGATGGTTTCCTTCGCGCCGACTTCGCCTCCTACAGCTGCGGTGCGGTCGATGACGAACAAAATTCCTGGGTTTTTCTCAAGGATGTATTCGAATGTGATGCTCTGGCCGTGGGTGGATGCTTCGATTTTTTCATCTGCTGCCTTGAAGCCGAACTCATCGTGGATGAATCCGTAACGTGACCCGGAGCCATATGCACTTACCTTTCCTTCATTCGCGAGCACGAGCAATGCTTTTTCATCTGCAGCGGATGCTTCTTTATTGATTTCATCGACACTTGCATTAATGACCGCCAATTTATCAGCAACAACATCATCTTTATCAAAAATTTCGCCGATCAGCTTCATGTTCTTTTCAAAAGAGAACATGTAATTCGTGTAGTCCATGCCGACAAATACGGTTGGAGCGATTTCTGCGAACTGATCATACAGTTCCGCCTGTCTTGCGGAAATGAAGATGACGTCAGGCTTCATGGCATGTATGGCTTCAAAATCAGGCTCCTTCAGGCTGCCGACATTCGTATATTCCTTGCCTGCATATTTCTCTAGGTACTCAGGAACGATTGCCTGTGGAACACCGGTCACCTTCACATCCAGCTCATCAAGTGTATCCAGCACACCGAAATCGAAAACGACTACTTTTTCTGGATTCTTTTTGACTGTAGCTTCCCCGTACTCATGCTTGATGGTCATTTCCTTTGTTTCTCCAGCTGATGCTGTTTCTGCTTTTTCCTCAGAGCCACAAGCTGCCAATGCGAATAACATCGATAAAACTAAAGCAAATTGATAGATTTTTTTCATGGTATTTCTCCCCTTTTACTAAGAATTAAAATAAACGCAAATCCGGCAATTGTTCATTTCTTGGATTGGGATATCCATATCGTAAATTTCTTTTAATGCGTCTGACTGGATGACTTCCCTTGTTGGGCCATCCTTGATGACTTTGCCATCCTTCAAGGCAACAATCCGGTCTGAATATACGGAAGCAAAATTGATGTCATGGAGGACGATGACGACCGTTTTTCCGAGATCATCGACCAGCTGGCGCAGGATTTTCATAATCTGGACGGAGTGCTTCATGTCCAGGTTGTTCAGCGGTTCATCAAGCAGGATATACTCGGTATCCTGGGCGATGACCATCGCGATGAATGCTCGCTGTTTTTGCCCACCAGATAATTCATCCAGGTAACGGTCCTGCATATCCCTAAGGTGCATATAGTCGATCGCCTGGTCAACGAACCGCTCATCCTCATCGGTCAGCCTTCCCTTTGAATAGGGAAACCTTCCGAAAGAAACGAGTTCACGGATGGTCAGGCGGACATTCATGTAATTGGACTGTTTCAGGATCGAGACAACCTTCGAGAATTCATTCGACTTCATTTTCCTAACATCGGTCTGGTCGATGAGCACCTCTCCGGAATCAGCATCAAGCAGCCGGCTGACCATTGAAAGCAGCGTCGATTTCCCGGCGCCATTCGGACCGATGAACGAAGTGATCTGGCCTCTTTGGATGGTGACCGTCACATCCTCGACGACACTCTTCTTTCCGTAAAATTTGGACAGTGAACGAATTGAAATCATGTTGATCGACTCTCCTTCAGCAGTAAGTAAATGAAATACACGCCTCCGATGAAATTGATGATGACACTAAGCGTGGTGGAAAACGTGA
Organism: Bacillus sp. ISL-35; assembly: GCF_018613355.1. Lineage (NCBI taxonomy): Bacteria > Bacillati > Bacillota > Bacilli > Caryophanales > Bacillaceae > Bacillus > Bacillus sp. ISL-35. The sequence continues at coordinate 275,775 of NZ_JAGGQK010000007.1, forward strand.
ACACTCTTTCCACGATCCACTGGCCGCCAACCAGGGCAATCACACTGATTAAAATCGCACCGCTGATGAGGACGCTGTGTTTATAAGTTTTAAAAGCTTGATAGGATAGATTCGCAACAATCAAGCCCAAAAACGTCAGCGGTCCGACTAGGGCGGTGGACACCGAAATGAATACGGCAACGAGCACTAGCATTTTTTTTACGATAGAGTCATAGGGGACTCCAAGGTTAATCGCGTTCTCCCTGCCAAGTGACAGCACATCGAGATAGGGCGTGAACCTCCATGCATATAGGATCAGCAGGATGATCAAGGCAACCGCCAACCATACCAGATCCGTGTTGATATTATTGAAGCTCGCAAACATCCGGTCTTGCACAATCTGAAACTCGTTCGGGTCAATCAGCACCTGCAGGAAGGTCGTTATGCTTGAGAAAAACGTTCCGACGATGATACCCACCAGCAGCAAGAAGTAGATTGGCTGATTTCCTTTTTTAAAAAGAAGCCTGTAGAGCAGCAGGGCGAACACAACCATGATGGCCACTGTCAGAATGAAGTTCACCTGTTTATTGACGACTGTGACATGACCGGAACCAAGGAAGAAAATCAGCACAGTCTGCAGCAGCATATAAAGCGAATCCAGTCCGATGATGCTTGGTGTCAGGATGAGGTTGTGGCTGATCGTCTGGAATACGACCGTTGAGTAGGCAATCGCAATTCCGGTGATCAACATCGCCGCCACCTTGTAAGCCCGCCTTGGCAGAGCATAATCAAAGCTGCCATTGAGGTCATGGAATAAGTACAAGGCACTGGCACCAACAGCGAACAAAGCAAGGATGATTAATTTTACGGAATTACGCATAGGCCTTCCTCCTAAACAGCAGGTACAGGAAGATTCCGCTGCCGATGACGCCGACCATCAAGGAGATGGAAATCTCATAAGGATAAATCAGTACTCGACCGAGGATATCTGTGACGAGCAGAAAATTCGCCCCCAGCAGTGCTGTGTGCGGCAATGTTTTTTGCAGATGGTCGCCTTTGAAAATCGAGATGATGTTTGGGATGATCAAGCCGAGGAACGGAATCATTCCGACCGTCAGCACGACGGTGGCTGTAATCAGTGCCACCAGGATTAATCCCGTATTGACGACACGCTTGTAGGCGAGTCCGAGATTCTTCGAAAAATCTTCACCCATTCCCGCCACCGTGAAGCGATTGGCGAACAAGTAGGCAATCACCAGAATCGGAATACTTATGTACAAAAGCTCGTAACGGCCCATCATGATCATCGAAAAGTCTCCCTGCAGCCATGCCGACATGTTCTGGATGACATCTGCTTTGTAAGCAAAGAATGTCGATATGGATGATAGGATATTACCCAGCATCATCCCGACGAGCGGAATGAAAATTGCATCTTTGAACTTGATCCGGTCAAGGATTTGCATGAACAAAAATGTTCCGGCAAGTGCGAACACAAACGCCACCAGCATTTTCTCGATCGTGGAAGCATTTGCAAAAAACAGCATCGAAACGAGGATTCCCAGTCTCGTCGCATCGAGTGTACCTGCCGTTGTTGGCGACACAAACTTATTCCGGCTTAGCTGCTGCATGATCAATCCGGCGATGCTCATCCCTGCTCCGGCAAGCAGAATGGCAATCAGCCGCGGAACCCTGCTGATTAGGAAGATTTCCGTTGCTTCAGATTGGAAATCCAGAAGCTCAATTGGCGTGATGCTGCTGACTCCAACAAAGAGAGAAAGCAATGAAAGAACTATCAAAGAGGCAATCAAATAACGCTTTTTCATGGCCATGCTCCTAATTCATCGATAGATAATGATAATCATTATCAGTTAACCTATTTAAATATTAAATGCTCTGTTTAATAAAAGTCAATAACTAAATGAGAATTTTTTTCAATTAGATTGGAATAGTATGGAGGAGGTGTCACTTAAAAGCAGGCATTTGATTAGTAGTTAACTAGTGTCTGGAACGAAAAAAAGCCCCTGTCAGGAGCTTACTTCCAATGATTTTTCGATCAATTTTTGATGCCTGATTTCGAATTGGTGGATATGGTTCAATTCTTCAAGCAGGTCATGGATCGATACCAGTTCATAGTAGATGATCGTTTCTTCGGAGAACCGGTCGGCGTCTGCCTCCCTCTCATCTACTTCATGTCTTAATAAGCTGAGCAATTCATTGACGATGGCATCATGCTCCTCGTCCAGCAAGAAATCTGGATGATGGAGTGCGGCCTTGATTGATTTTACCATCGCTTCTACTACACTCGCTTTTGACTCAGTTAGATGAATCGAAGGCAGCGAAAAAAGATTTCCGACGTGGTAATGGATTTGCCTCAAAATCGTCAGCTTTTTGAAATCATAGTGGATATTCCGCATATTCTTCCGGTCGAATTGATGCAGCTTCCATTCTTTCTTTTGGTATTTGCACAATGTTTCAATGCTTTCCATCTCTTTGATAATTCTCTGGAAGTCTGATTTTGTTTCCCGGTGCAGAGGCTGATGCTTGGTGATTTCTGTTCCTCTGCTGGCAATCAGATTCCCTGTCTCATGAACCAGTTGCTGGATTTTTGCCTTGATGGATCTGGAGTAATCCGGCCGGATCACCAGAAGGTTCACAAGTGTCGAGACCGTCAGCCCTGTCAATGTCGTCCCTAGGCGGATGAAAAAGCTCGACAAATAGTGGTCATTGACGGTTGAAACCATCGCCACTCCTGTCAATACCGCCACCAAAGCCCCATCATGAAGCTTCAGCCGGTGACAGGCAATGATGGTCGCGACAGCAACGAGCATATAGGTAAGCGGGCTGTGCCCGAATGCAAAATTGAACACGACGGAAAACCCTGCGCCGATCGCCGATGCCGGGAATCGGACATATGCTTTTCGAATGGAATCAGCCGCTGTTGGTTCGATGGTCACAATGGCCGTGATGACTGCGAACATAGGCGGCCAGCCGAGCAGGTCACAAATCAGTGCAGTAATGAAGACAGCAATCCCCGTTTTAAGGACCCTGCCCCCAACAAAGTTGAATTTTTTCAAAAAAGCCATTTTCTCATTCCTCATTTAAAAAACCTTATACTGTATCATTATAACGTAAGGATCAGGAGATAAGAAAACAACATATAAAAAAAGAAAACCCTCAAAGAGGAGTTTCCTATTCGTTGATCACATATCCATTGCCAGAGACTTCGGTCTCCATTGGAACCTTGATATAGATGAAGTCCAGTCCCTGCATCATCCCATACCCGCCGTTGAACTGCTCCCCATCTTCAGCGAACTGGTTAAAAGGAAAGGCGTTCGCGTACTTTACAAGTTTGACGTTCACGGGTTTTTGAGGGAAGACTTTCAGAGTTGTCTCAGTCAGTTGGATTTCCGGTGAAGTGAAACGATCCGTGATATCGATGTTATCTATATATGAAAAAGTGGTGTAATGGGTCACTTTGACCTGATTTTCGAGAGAATTTACCTTCTCGATGAATACCGAGGCATTGATGCTCAACGCATTGATATTCAAAGACTTTCCTTCCAACGGAAATTCCCATGATTTCATCTTCGTAAGCCCTTCTGCTTCCTCAATTTTTCCGGACTCAACAATCGAATAAATATCGCCGTTATATCGTTCATTTTGCTGAATTTCTTGATCTGTCAAATAATCTCCCTGATAGGATTCCCCCTTTGGAACAATGAAGGAAATAATTCCAGCGCAAAGCAAAACAATTAGATAGCCTGTAAAAACTTTTGTGGTGCCACTCCCGTTCATAAACCTCGGACTGATGAACTTATTGGAGAAACTTACGAAACTAATCATGGCCAATATGATAATTAAGAACAATAAAACGAGACTCATTTCCTCACCTCCAGGCTGTCCGAGATCAATATCGCAGATCCAAATGCAATGGTTGTTGTTAATAGAACCTTTAACAGGAACAGCAGTAGGGAGGTTTCCTTCACAAAAATTTGTCCAATATCAATGACCAGGGTGGATTCGCTGCCAGCTACCACATTGATGAAAATGCTTCCGAAGAATAAAGCAGGAAGAAGAATGATAAAAATCCTGTTTCTTTGGACGAGCATCCCGACCAGATAGCCAAGTGCCGTGAAAAGGAACAAATACAGGATGGTCCCGGCCAGGCCCTCTGCCATCTGCAGCGTTGATAATCGCTGGCTTTCGATGAGCTCCCGCTCCTGCAGGAACAAGACGGACAGCTTTAGCGACTGGCTCGCCAGCAAAAATGTTACTCCGCCGACGATACTTGCCCAGCCGAGGAACAGGATATTCGCTAAATGGCTGCTCAGCCTGTTGGCCACAAATGCATAATCATCAAACCGATACGCCTGGGTCGTTACGACAATCGCCGAAATGAACGCCCAGATCATCATGAAGGCAAGGATGATATTCCCTGAATAATATTTCATGTCATAACTGAAAGTATCAGAGCCTCCGCCCCCGCCTCCTTCTCCGGCAAGCGAAAACAGGATCCCGATGATTTGCAGGATCATCAGCGAAGTGAACATTCCCCGGTAGGATTTCAATTTGAATCGGAATTGCTTTTTTACAATATCCCAGAGGTTAATTTTTGTTAAAGACATCATCAATCCCGCCTTTCTCCTGGCTGGTCAAGTACAGACAGAGATCTTCGTTTGAAATCGTCGAGAACTCCAGGCCGTTTTTCATGGCTGCCGTAATCTGATCTTCTGACAAGTTGTTGCGGATTACCGCATAACTCCTGCCAAAACCGGCATTGCTCCGGTGGAATATCTCATGTCCACTAATCCAGTCGATCAGCATTTCTTCTTTTCCGCTGACAACGACCGCATACTCTCGCAGGTCTTCAACCGTCATATGCAAAAATTGCTTTCCATCCTTTAACAGCAGGATGTCTTCAAGAATGTCCTCTACTTCATTGAGATGATGGCTTGAAATGATAATGGTTCGTGGGTTGGCAATGTAGTCTTTTAGCAGCGCTCGGTAAAAATCCTTCCTGACACCAGCATCCATCCCGTTTGTCGGCTCATCAAAGATTGTCAGGAGACAGCGGGAAGCCAGCCCCAAAATTGCATTGAAGGTATTCTTCATCCCCTTAGAAAGTCCGGTATGGTGCTGCTTCAGGTCGAGACGGAAATAGTCCATTAAATTCCTGGCCAGTTTCATATCCCAGTTAGGATAAAAACTCGCTGCCGACTCTAATAGTTCGTCAAGACTCAGCGCGGCTGGCAGATTCATATCATTATCCACCATGATCATGTTCGCTGACACAGACAGGTTATTGAACGGATTTTCCCCAAATACCCTTACTTCACCTGAACTCTCGCGCATGAAACCAGCAGCGATTTTTAGCATCGTCGTCTTGCCGGCTCCGTTCCTGCCAATCAGGCCTGTGATCTTGTTTTCCCCGATTGAAAACGTCAGCTCATCCAATGCTTTTTTCTTCCCATATGTCTTTGTTACATTTTCGAATTCCAGCACACTCATCATGTATCCCCCTTCAAGTCCCGTTTGGCTTCCTGGATCATCGCGATCAATTCATCCTCAGTCACCTGGAGATGCTCCGCCTCCCGCACCAACTCTAGCACCAATGACTTCAATGTCTGGTTCCTCCGTTTCGCACTGATAATCTTTTTCGCATCCTCCGATACAAACATACCGAGACCGCGCTTTTTATAAAGAATGTTTTCATCCGCTAAAATATTCAGGCCCTTTGCCGCTGTCGCCGGATTGATATTCAGCATTTCCGCCAGCTGATATTGTGAATGGACCTTCTCATCCTTCTTGATACTTTCGCTGAGAATCTCCGTTTCCAGCCACTCAGCAATCTGGACGTAAATCGGTTTCATGCTATCTGAATTAAGGATCAACCCCGCACCTCCTCTAACAGGTCACATAGTGCATTACTGTTGTAATGTACTATATAGCATATTATGCATTTACTCAAGGGATATTTAACCATTTTTATAAAAATTTCTTAATTACAAGGATTTCTCCCCATATAAAAAACCCCCTCGCATTACACGAGAGGGCAGCTGCTATAATACATTCATCTTATCAAGAGGGCTTTCCAGCTTCGTTAGTTCAAGCTTCATTTTTTCTGTTTCCAGCAGGTAGTTTTCATGTTTCAGTCTTTCAAGCTCGATTTCGTCTTTAATCATGTTGTGTTTGATTTTGGCTACTTTTTGATAATGGCTTGTAACAATGGCGACAAGCGGAATCGAAAACACCATAATGATACCTAAAGCCCCTGTTAAAGCTCCGGTCATGGAACTTCACTCCAAATCTATCATGATTTTATTTCTATCATAGCAAAATAGGTAAAATAAACCAACCCTAAATGGAAGTTTCGAATTGAACCCTGTGGAGGTTGGCAAAAATGCCGCCTTGCTCGATCAATTCATCATGAGTGCCTTGTTCGGCAATCCCATCCTCGGTAACAACGACGATTCGATCGGCACTTCTGATGGTCGCCAGTCTGTGGGCGATGACCAGCGTCGTCCGATTCTTCGATAATTCGGCGAGTGCCTTTTGAATGATTCTTTCCGTCTCGGTATCAAGCGCTGATGTCGCTTCATCGAGAATCAGGATGGGCGGATTTTTCAAGAACATGCGGGCGATGGCGATTCGCTGCTTTTGCCCGCCTGATAACTTCAAGCCCCGTTCCCCAATTTGCGTTTCATAGCCATCAGGCAGGGCAGCGATAAAGTCCTCGAGATGTGCCTGCTTTGCAGCTCTGACAATATCCTCATGGGTGGCCCCCAATGAACCATATGCAATATTTTCTCGCAGCGTCCCCGTAAAAAGGAACACATCCTGCTGGACGATCCCGATTTGCGAGCGCAGCGATTTTTTCGTCATGTCCCTGAGGTCGATACCATCGACCGTGATACTGCCGCTGTTCACATCATAGAAACGTGGGATCAACGAGCAAATCGTCGTCTTCCCTGCACCCGACGGACCAACGAACGCAACTGTCTCTCCATGGTTGATTTCCAGGTCGATTCCGTCCAAGACGGGTTTGTTCTTTTCATAGCTGAAGATGACATTCCTGAATTCGATATCCCCTTTCAAATGCGGAACCTCAATCGCGTCCTCGCGATCCACGACGTCCGGATTCTGGTCCATCAGCTCGGTAAACCGCTTAAAGCCTGCCATCCCCTTTGGATACAATTCAAGTATCGCACTGATTTTATCAATTGGTTTAAACAGGACATTCACATAGAGGACAAACCCGACGAGTTCCCCATAGCTCAGGCTGCCCTGAAAACTTAGCCATGCACCATAAACCAGGACAACGAGGACAATCAGCCTTGTCAGCATATAAATACCGGACGAGCTGAACGACATCACCTTATAGGCGGTCAACTTGGCACGGCGGAACTTGCGGTTGTTCTTTGTGAATCTCTCAATCTCATACTCTTCATTTGTAAAAGACTGAACCACCCGAATTCCTGAGACGCTATCTTCGACCCTGGCATTAACGTCGGCAATATCTGTGTACATGTTTTTCCAGGCAGCGTTCATTTTCAGGTTGGAATACGTAATTAGCCAAATAAGGAATGGCACGATGATCATCGTAATAAGTGCCAGCTTTACATTGATGGTCAGCATGATCCAAAACGCTCCGACGAAGGTCATCACGGCAATGAATAAGTCCTCCGGTCCGTGGTGTGCCAGTTCCCCCAGATCAAACAGGTCATTGGTGATCCGGCTCATGATATGGCCGGTTTTCGTATTATCGAAAAAGCGGAAGGACTGCTTCTGGACATGCTGGAAAAGCTGCTGCCTCATGTCCGTCTCAATATTGATGCCAAGCTTATGGCCCCAGTAATTGACAATGAATTGAAGCAAGGTGCTGATGATGTACAGCAGCAGCAATCCGATGCTCACGCTGACAATCATGTTCCAGTTCCCGCCAGGCAGCAAGGTATCAATGAACCACTGGACAGCGAGCGGGAATGCGAGCTCCAGTAAAGCGACAATGACGGCACTGCTGAAATCAATGATGAAAAGCCTGCGATGCGGCCTGTAATAGGTAAAAAATCTTCTTATCATAATCTGTTCTCCTTTAATATCTTCAAGTGATTATATGTCAAGGAGTGCCACTTTTTCAATAATTATGAAAAATAAACTGAATGAATTTCTTCTTTTAATACCTGATTAAAGTTTCTAATTTATGGCTAGTTTATAGAAGGAATGAAATGGATTTGAGGTGAAGACATCTGAAGATTGCGAAGAGGCATTTCGTTTTTAATCTTGTAGTGATTATTGTTCCATGGCTTTCGTTACTGTTCATCGGCAAAAGAAGCTTCAAGCGCTACTCTGTTGCAGGAGTTTTTATCGTAATTTTTGAGATCATCAACCATTTGTATGGTCACAAGCGAAACTGGTGGAAGTTTTACAACAAACGAAAATCATTCCTTCGTGATGAGCTTCCTTTTAGCATCGGACCTTATATGCCGCTGTCGATGTGGCTTCTGAAGATCTCAGATGGGAACTTCAAAAAATTCATCACACTCAATGCGATTGCCGACGGCGCCTTTGCGTTCTTTTTGATTGATGTACTAAAGAAAATTAAAATCATCAGACTGAACAAATTGAGCCATATTCAATTTTTCTTCTATCTGCATTACAAAGCATACTTATTGTATGGGTTCCAGTATGTATTTGAAAAATGGCGTGGTTATCGAGTGTATATGTAGAAAGAAAGCTCCCGGCTGTATCTGCCGGGAGCTTTCACTTTCTTAAGACGGAACGAGGACGCCTTCGAGTTCCTTATTGATTTCTCTTGACCGATTCGTGGCATGGTTGACCGCCTGGGAAATTGCCGTACCGCCATTGTATTTTCTCAAAGCGTTCAGTCCGGAGGCTGTCGTTCCATTCGGAGAGGTTACATTTTTCCTGAGGACCTCTGGTGTTTCATCCTTTTCGATGATCATTTTCGCCGCACCGAGGATGGTCTGGGCAATGATTTCACGGGCCATTTTTTCGTCCATGCCGTTTTCTTTGCCAACACGCTCCATGTGCTCCATCAAATAGTAAAAGTAAGCAGGGCCGCTGCCGGCCAATCCAGTGAAGATATCCATTTGTTCCTCTTCAATCAAGAATACCTTACCCATACTGCTTAACAATTCTTTTGCATCCTCTATATTTTCGTTCGTTGTATGCCTGCCAGGAGACATCGCAGTGGCTGATTCCTGGATCATGCTAGATGTGTTCGGCATGACGCGGACCACCTGCTGGCCACTGTTCAGGTTTTCTTCCATAAAACCGGTTGAAATGCCTGCCAGAACCGAAACAACCACCTGGCCAGGAACTACTTTATCCTTCAAATCCGCAAGAGCACCCGCTGCTCCTTTTGGCTTCATCGCTAAAATAAACATATCTATTTCTTCGTATGGCAATTCAGCCTGAGGCATCGCATTGATTCCATATCTGGATTCCAGACGTTCCAGTCTCGCTGCATTGCTCTTGTTCGTAACATAAACTTGATTTTCATGCATTTTCCCTGACTTGACCAGACCTGAAATCATCGCTTCCGCCATGGATCCAGCACCTAAAAATGCTACTTTTTTATGTTTTAACAACCGCATTCACCTCATCATTTTTATTTCCGTTTGCTTTTTGTCAACTTTACTTATCGTAACATCCTGAGGATGAGTTTCAAGGGATACGAGGTGATTCGCGAGCATTCGGCCGAGATAGTGAATGAAAGCGGGAACATTCTAAAGAATGACACCTTTATTTGCTTATAAAGAGTTTTAATCACCTATTATGCTAAAATATGAAGAAATATAAGGTTTTAAAAATAAGAGACAATTGAGGGAGCGGATATGAATATAAAAGAAAAGGTCAAAAACCTTCCTTTGACTCCTGGTGTTTACCTTATGAAAGATCAAAAGGGCACAGTGATTTATGTCGGGAAAGCGAAAAGCCTCAAAAAACGGGTCCAAACATATTTTCAAAACTCTGCAGCCCATCCACAAAAAATCAAAAAGATGGTTGCTAACATAAATGATTTTCATGTTTTGCATACTGATACGGAATTCGAGGCATTCTTGCTTGAATGTAAGCTAATTAAAGAATTACAGCCTCTTTTTAACAAGAAAATGAAGAGCCACCTTCCGTACTCTTATATTGCAATTAAAATGGACGGACCTTTCCGGAAAATTTCAATTGCTTCTGAAATATCCGAAGCTGGCGGCACGATTTATTTTGGACCCTATACCAGCATGATTTATGTAAAAAAAGCAATCGAGAACTTGAAGGAGTATTTTAAAATTAACTGCCTTCATCCACTCAAGGGTTCTCCTTGCCTAAACTATACGCTTGGTAAGTGCAATGGATTGTGTTTAGGTGGATCAAGAGTTGAGGAATACAATAGGATCGTGGAGAAATTCATATCTTTTCTACAGGGATTTGATACAGAGATTTTGGATGAAATAGAGAAGAAAATGAATCAGGCCTCCGAAGAATATCAATTTGAAGAAGCAGCAAAATACAGGAATTACATGAAATCACTCTCCATCCTTTTGTATAAGGAAAATATGATTCAATTCACTGGAGGAAATAAAAACATTGTTGTGGTTGAAAGGATCAATGACCGCACATTGAAGGTTTTCCTGATCAAAGGGCATAACGTTATTTTTAGCAAACAATACCACCCAGAGAAGTTCAGGCACCTGTCAGAGAAGATAAAGGACACCATCCTTTACTTCTTCCAGGAGAATGATAAAAGGAAACCTGTCGTCATTGGCAAGGAGGAACTTGATGAAGCCCAAATCATCTATAGTTATTTAAATGGAGGAAATGCCAGATTCATCGTCATTCCAGAAGAATGGCTGGATGACAGTGAATCTGAAAAGCTTGATGAATCTATTAATCAATTACTAAACGCTTAAGAGGGCTGCAAAGATAGATGCAGCCCTTTTCTTATGTTTCTTTTGGCCACCGTAGTGAAAAGGTCGTGCCGCTTGAATTGCTCTCCTTTAAAATCAAGTCTGCCCCGAGCGACCGGGCAAGCATTTTACTGAAAGGAAGCCCAAGGCCAAGTCCCCTGACCTTGAGTTTTTTCTTCTCACCACGGAAGAAACGTTCAAATACTAGCGTCTGCTCTTCCTCTGGTATTCCTATACCTGTATCTTTTACATCTATTCTTTCCTCTGAAAGGATAATGGAGATTGAGCCTGAATCGCCCATAGCATGATATGAGTTATTCAACAGGTTGATGAGGATTTGCTGCAGCCGCAGTGGATCGGTCATTCTGTGTACCGTTGATTCCGGTGTGATCACATTTAGGTCAACAGGTTTATTTTGTGTCAACTGCCATTGCCGCCCGATATCCTCGACCAGCTTGTTCAGATTGCAGTTTTCCGGACGGATGGTAACGGCACCGGCAGCCAGGGAATTGAAGTCGAGCAAATCGGAAATCATGCTCTGCAATCTCTGGATTTCTTTTAGCGTGATTTCCAGGAATTCCTGGCGCTCCTCCCCTGTGACGATTCCATCCCGAACCGCCTGGACAAGGCCGCTGATCGAGGTAACAGGCGTTTTCAGATCATGCGTCACACCAGCCAGCAGCTCGGCTCGCATTTGCTCCAGCTGTGTCAGGCGTTTCGTCATTTCCTTAAAAGAAGTGACGAGTTGGTGTATTTCTAGTTCCTTTGGATTGGAATCCAATTTAATCTCATAATTGCCTTCCCTAACCTGTGCAGCAGCCTGTGCGACATCCTGGATGGGCTTGAGGATTTTTTTGGTAAGAAGATAAATGACAATCCAGCCAAGTAAACCCAGCCCAAGCAACAAAACAATCAACAGCCGGTATTCCTGATTGACATCGGCCAACTCGTCACCACTTTGCATCACAACTACCCATCCGGTTTGAACTTCATTCATTATGATTGGAGTTTTAACAGTGTAGATTTGCTGACCATTTAATTTCAGCTTGTTGATCGTATCTTCATTTTCAAACACCGAGGCAGGAACTTCTCCGGATGCGTGGTGAGGACCCCCTCCGCCCTTCATCGGCCCCGAATTCAGGATATTGCCTTCCAAATCGGTAATGAATAGCTGAGGCTGATTTTCCATTTGAAGGATCCTGGCCCTGTCCTGCAGCCTGCGATCAAGACGGCCATAATCATTATTTGAAGTGGACTGTCCGTATCGATCCGCTGTTTCGACCGCCAGATACTCCATTAAATTCAACCGGTTCTCCAGCGTAGTTTGCCTGATCCACCACATCGATCCGGCTCCGAGCAACAGAAGTCCGACAACCAGGGTAAGAAGATACCTCGTTGTCCAATATCTCAGAAGAGTTGTTGGTTTGTTATTTGTCGTAAACACTGAACTGATACCCCAATCCTCGTAATGTCCTGATTTCCCCCTGTGCTGCAGGCCAAGCCGCCAGTGATTGGCGAATCCGTTTGACGGACAGGTCCACCGCCCGGTCGCTCCCGTCGTAATCCATTCCCCAGACGTTTTCGATCAAATCTTCCCTCGTGAATGTCCGGTTAGGCCTCTCAGCAAGGAAAATCAGCAGACTGAGATCTTTTGGCGTCAGCACCACTTTTTCTCCATTTACTGTGACGACATGTGAATCCATATTGATTTTCAGACTGCCAAATTGTTTCTCATTTTCCGTCTCAAGGACATTGGAGGAGCGGCGCAGCACCGCATTGACTCTGGCGACCACTTCCTCGCCGACGAACGGCTTGGAGATATAATCGTCCGCACCCTGATTCAAACCTTTTAGACGATAGTCGATATCTCCGAGGGCTGTCAGCATGATGACCGGACAAGCACTGGTTTTACGGATTTCCTTTAATAGAGCCCAGCCGTCCATTCCCGGCAGCATGATATCCAGCAGCACAAGATCCGGCTTGCGCTGAGCAAATAGTGCCAGCCCATCGCCTCCATCATTGGCCTGTATCACCTCATAGCCTTCATGCTTCAAGTAAACCGCCAGCACTCTCGAAATCGTTTGTTCGTCTTCTACTATTAAGATTGTCTTCATTGCCGCTCCTCCTGTTATCCCGCAAAGCTTCGGAGCCTGAACAGCCCCGGCAAGGGATGCTGGCACTTCTCGAGCTTATCTATATTTTTATCTTACAAGAAAAATCCCCCGCTTTGTACCGGGGGACTTTGCACAATCTATATTTATTTAGGCTGTGCCATTAAATTCCCTGACCATTGCCTTCCTGGTGCATGCCGCCACGGCCGCCTTTACCGCCGAATCCGTCTTTTGGACCCATTCCACCTTCTCCGCCGAAACCACCTTTTTGTCCCATACCACCATAGCCGCCACCGAATCCGTCCCCGTGACCGAAGCCGCCGCCAAAGCCTTTCATTCCAAATCCGCCCATTCCCTCTTCAAACAGCTCATCAAGCTTGTCTGCATCCTTGTCCCTAATCTCCTGGATCAGTTCCTGTGCATCCTTATCCGCAGTGGAAATACCCAATTCCTTCGCCAGGTTCACGACTTTCTTTTCCCGGACTTCCTGGGCAATTTCTACGATTGTCTTGCCATCGATGGTGATATTCAGTTCCTTTGCATCTGCTTTTACTTTGGCCGTTTGGACTTCCTGTGTAATTTCGCGGATATCCTTGCCGTCTACAGTAATTCCATACTTTTTAGCCTGCTGATTGATATAGGCAGTATGGACTTCCAGCTGAAGTGTCTGCAGGTCATTGCCTTCCGTAGAAACGCCCAACTCTTTCGCTTTTTTATTCAAGTTCGCTGTACGGATGTCTTCCATTAAAGTCTGGGCATCCTTGTTGTCGGTAGACACTCCAAGTTCCTTTGCTTCATCCTTCAGGTTTGCTAACCGGATGGCATCGCGAAGTCCATCTGCATCCTTACCATCTGTAGAAATGCCCAGGTCCTTCGCTTTTTCTTTAAGATTGGCCAACTGAACTTCCTCAGCAAGCGCCGCGATATCTTTGCCGTCTGTCTTGATTCCCAGTTCTTTTGCTTCTTTTTTGATTGTTGCTTCCCGAATCTCACTCATCAATGTTTCGGCTGTTTTGCCCGATGTGCTGATTCCAAGCTCTTTCGCCTTTTCAATCAATGCTTCGGAATTGCCTCCCATATACCCTTTATGGCCAAACCCTTTTCCAAAGAAGCTTTTTACAGTATTTGCGGCTGTACTTGTGGTACTATCATCATTCGCTAAAGATGTGGTCGCATAGCCTCCAAGCAATAATGCACCCGCAATGGTGAATCCAATGACTGATTTCTTTTTCATTTCTGACATCCTCCTATAAACATTCTCTTTTTTCAGGTCCAGAATGGACATGGACCTTATACTTTTAATTTACAGGGTGAATATGTCAGTAAAATGTCAGGTAAAAAAAAGATTTAAAAATATTTGGCAAGCTAAAAGTGGACGGGAAGATTGATTTCAGCCTGCACATTTTGCTGTTTTAGAGCTTCTTTCATGTCCGGAAGATGTCAGAATCAAAAACCCGGAAAGTCTCCGGGTTCTGACTTTACTTCAGCTGCACTTTCTCGTCGCCTACCTCGATGAACCATTTACCTGCCGCAAAACTTTCCTTTGATACTTCAAATACTTTTGTATCTGTAACGGTGATTCCAGGGTTCAGGTCGCTCGCAATCTTGGCATTGTCTACATTTGTCTCGATCGCGTAATTGGAAGATGCATCGATGTCTGCGTCATACTCTGTTCCTTCTTCATCCACCAGGATGACAGCAGGATAATCAAACATTCCGACAGGTTTTTTTGAAGTGTTCTTGATTTTATATTGGATCGCTACGAATGTGCCGCCTTCGGATACTGCCTTGTTTACGAACTCATTGCCAACCTGGTCTTTTTCCTCAAATTTCGTTACTGTGATCTCCACTTTATCCGCTGGCACAGCTTCTCCCACTTTAAATACTTTTTCTTCTTTTGCCGGGGCTGCTGCTGTAGTTGTTGAAGTGCCGTCTGCCTGACTCGCTTCCTCTTTCCCGCTCCCAAGTGCTGAACTGATGATTCCAAACAAAATCAATATGCCTATGAAACTAATAATCTTATGCCTTCCGAAAAAGCTGCGCTGGTCTTTGCCGCAATGAGGGCATTTCTTCACACCTTTGGCGATTTCCTTTCCGCAAGTCTTGCAGTTACCCAAATTATTGTTTGTCATGATCATACCTCCTGATTCTATTTCATCCTTTTTTCAGTAATTGATTCTGAAACCATTTCATACATCATTTCAACGCCTTTTTCAGAGGCTTCGAAGTTAAAAGAGTTCTCAAGATTGATTCCAAGACTCTCAGCTTCACTGGCAACATCGATATTGGCACCCATGAAAATGAACTCCCAGCCATACTTTTCCTGCTGGTGCTGGATCAGTTCCTTCACTTTTCCATATGTGAACTCCCTGCTCGCGTTCTCCATTCCGTCTGTGGTGATGACGAAGATGATTTTGCCAGGCCTGCGGTCTTCCGAGGTCTTTGCCAGCCGGTAGCCGACGTCCAGGATGGTTTTCCCCACTGCATCCAGCAGCGCAGTTGTACCGCGGACAAAGTACTCTTCTTCTGTCAGCTTTGCATGCCTGGCGTCAATTCCATTCCAAAGGACCTCATATTCATCATCAAAGAGCACGGTTGTCAGGATGGTTTCGCCAGCAAGCTCCGACTGTTTTTTCACGAAAGCATTGAAGCCGCCTACCGTGTCGCTTTCAAGCCCAGCCATTGAACCGCTGCGGTCGAGCAAAAAAATGATTTCTGTTAAATTCTTGTTCATGTCTATCATCCTCCTAAGCTGAATCTGATATAATCATATCTAGATTCATCCATATATTGGTCGCCTGTTAAGCGACATTTTAAGGAGGCTGGCCACATGCTGGATCACCGGATTTTGGAAGAACTGCAGCAGTATATTGAAGAGAACATGATTTACGTTGTTTGTGAAAAGTCAATGGGTCCCATTGAGGATTATGTCCTCGAAAGCATTTCTCCGCTGGAAATTGAAAGTTTCATTCAGCAGAAACGGAAGCCGACATTGCAAAAGGTGCTGTTTGGCTTCATTGATAAAAAAGGGTCCACCGACGCAGAGGTTTATAAAAAGGCGGGAATTGACCGGAGGCTCTTTTCGAAAATCCGCTCAAACCCTGATTACAGGCCAAGCAAGAATACAGTGATCGCCCTTGCGCTGGGACTGGAATTGAGCAAAAAAGAAACCGACAAGCTGTTAAGCTCTGCCGGCTACTCTTTGTCGGACAGCGAAACCTCCGACCTTGTCATTCAATTTTGCATTGAAAGAAATATTTATGACATCCACCAGGTCAATTATGCACTGGATTATTTCAGCCAGAAGCCATTGGGCGGAGTACTATGAGAAAGCGTCAGCCCCGAGAAGCGCTGAACTAGATTTGGCTCGATGTGGAAATTATACTTTCTTACCTTATAAAAATAGCCTGGAGGAAATCCACCTTCAGGCTTACTTTTTTTAATGAATGGCAGTTCCGCGCTCAAAATGGTTCATGCAGGTCAGTTCGATAATATAATCGTAGTTTGCAATTGCTCTTTTCAGCTCGTCTTTTTCATCTATAGACAGGTTTGGATTCTGCATCTTATTCGCCAGCTGCATCTGCAATGCTTCTAAATGGGATTTGATTTCTTGATAGTTCATGTCCAACACCCTTTCACAAAAATGAAATCGTTTTCTTTCTTGTTTTTATTATATCTCGATAACCTCTTTGGGTATCGGTGGGTTTATTGATAATTTGTGAAACTTTTTATTTTACACGTAACTTCAGATTTTTTTTCAAAAAAGCTTCATCAGCAAATCGAAGGAGCACAATTTGTTCGAAGGCTTCCCTTTCTCAAATTTAAGTCGATTAGTCTCGCGTTTGAAGTATAATGAATACTATTCAGTTTATGCATATGATGATTCTTTGCGAGAATCCTAAATATAAATAAGTGGAATAATAAAATAAAAAGAGGTTTTTACATGAGTAACAGAAGTTTTGACGATTACAACTTAAGCGACGAAATTAAACGCGCCCTTTCAGTGTTGAAATATGAATCGCCAACAGAGGTTCAGGAAGAAGTCATTCCGTTAGCATTGGAAAAGCAAGACCTTGTCGTAAAATCCCAGACAGGAAGCGGCAAAACAGCCTCCTTCGGCATTCCTATTTGTAATTTGATTGATTGGGAGGAAAAAAATCCGCAAGCGTTGATTCTCACGCCAACCAGGGAACTGGCCGTACAGGTTCGTGAAGACATTACGAATATTGGCAGGTTTAAAAGAATCAAAGCAATGGCCGTTTATGGGAAGGAACCTTTTGCAAAACAAAAAGAGGAATTGAAGCAAAAAACACATGTTGTTGTTGGTACACCAGGACGCGTCATCGATCATATCGAAAGAGGAACACTTGTATTGGATGAAATCAAGTACCTGATCATAGATGAAGCGGATGAAATGCTGAATATGGGTTTTATCAATGATGTGGAATCGATTATTGAAGACCTTCCATTAGACAGAGTAACGATGGTGTTTTCTGCGACATTGCCTAAGGATGTTGAAAATCTTTGTCACAAATATATGAAAGATCCGGTCAATATTGAAATTGCTTCTACTGGAGTTACAACGAATACGATAGACCATATGCTGCTGGAAGTGAAAGAAGAAGATAAGATCTCACTCCTTAAAGACATTACCGTTGTTGAAAACCCAGATAGCTGCATTATTTTTTGCCGAACGAAGGAAAATGTTGATACAGTGTTTGCACAGCTTGAGGATGCCAATTATTCCTGCGAAAGACTTCATGGCGGATTAGAACAGGAAGACCGTTTCGCCGTAATGAATGGCTTCAAGATGGGGAATTTCCGTTATCTAGTGGCGACCGATGTTGCTGCGCGCGGGATTGACGTGGATAACGTTTCGCTTGTCATCAATTACGACGTTCCGATGGAAAAGGAAGGCTATGTCCACCGTACAGGCCGAACTGGACGCGCTGGCAACAAAGGAACAGCGATTACCTTTGCTACACCTTATGAAGAAAAATTCATCAAGGCTATCGAACGATACATTGGCTTTGAAATTCCTGTAGCAGAAGCTCCGAGCAGGCAGGAAGTTACAAGAAACCTGGCTGCATTCGATGAAAAAATCAGCGGGCGCCGTGTCGTGAAAAATAACAAGACAGCCCGCATCAACCAGGGAATCATGAAGCTTCATTTTAGCGGCGGGAAAAAGAAGAAGCTCCGCGCCGTCGACTTCGTTGGAACGATCGCGAAAATCCCTGGGGTATCAGCAGACGATATCGGCATCATCACGATCCACGATACCATGTCCTATGTAGATATCCTGAACGGAAAAGGTTCGCTTGTCATTCAGGCAATGGAGAATGCAACGATCAAAGGAAAGAAGCTTAGAGTCAGCAAGGCCATTAAGTAAGAAATTAGAAAGGACGATTATGCCAGCCATAATCGTCCTTCATTTATCCTATAGCGTTAATCATTTCTCACAAACAATCACTTCGCGTGTGAAATTCCCCTTTTTCACGACACAGCGATCAACAATTTCAAATCCGGCATTTCCGATGATCGAGTCGATTGGTTCAATCGTGACGATGACTACTTTTTCAGCAAATCCGTATGTGCTTTTCAGCATTTCGAGCTGCTCTTCGGATGTGATGACCGAGCACAGATTGTACGGCATATCAATAATTGCGACGTCATAGTTCCCAGTGACCTTTCGGATATCCTTAAACTCCACTTCCGTTGCATAGCCAAAATGCGCGATGTTCTCCCTTGTTCCAGGCAGTATGAGCGGATTGATATCACTTGCCACGATGTCGATCCCCATCGACAATGCTTCCACCACTACCGTTCCAATTCCGCAGCATGGATCGATCGCTTTAACTTCAGCTGGATCAGGAACTGCGATATTGGCGACGGCTCTTGCGACACGAGTGCCTAATGAAGTTGAGTAGCTATGCGGCTTCTGTTGATGGTTCAGCCAGACCGGTTCACTGCTGTGGTATTCACCAAATGCCCAACGCCCGTTTACATGCACGATCCCAAACAGCACATCTGGATTCACAAGCTCCGGCTCTCCGGGAATTTGCAAACCTACTTCCCGTTCAATACGGCGCCTCTCTTCAAAATTCACCTTATCAGGACCTGTCACTTTTACATACATCACTTTAAAAGTAGAGCCATTCAATTCTATCTTTCTCACTTGCTCGATTAGGTCCTCTAATTGCTCACCTTCAAGGATGACATCCATACGTCCCCTCATAAACGGACTTCGGCTTGGATCGATTTTCAATGTGCTCTCCAGGACGCTGGATTCTGTATCCTCCCCAAAAAACGAGCGCATTTCCAGTGCGCACAACTCTTTTTCTTCATCTGGAAAAGCGTAATTATATATATAAGACTTAGGCTTAAAGTTTGTGGATTTCAATAATTTCCCAACCCTTTCGTTCCATGTCATATAACTTACCTTCTGGAACTCGAAATAAAAATGACTTACCCCTTGGGCAAGTCAAGTGCTTGGTATGCGAGCTGATACTTTCCGCCCTCAGCTACTTCAGCATGATACAAAGCCTTAAGGGCGAAGTTTTTCTCCAGTTCATGTTCTTTTATCAAACTGGATAAGCGCGTTTGCAGTTCTGGATTATCCTTAATCAACTGTTTCATCTGAGATTTTACAAACTTCATCTATTTTTACCTGTACCCTTCAAAATCTAATAGTCCGTCTAAGTATAGCATTAACAAGTCCATAGTCTTTCATAACTTTTTCTTTATCAATCCGGCTCCACATGCACATGGACGTCATAAATATCGAATTCTTCCATCAGCTTCTCTTCGACCCTTGTGGAAATATCATGTGCGGTGCTGATATCAAGCGCCGGGTTCACGGTAATCACACAGTCGACGACGATGTTATTGCCGTAGCTTCGTGCCTTTAGGTCATTAATTCCTTTCACACCAGGAATATTGCAGATGGTTTGTTTATATTCTTTAATTAGGTCTACATCAAAGCCATCAGTAAGCTGGTGGGATGCTTCGCGGAAAATGTCCCAGCCTGTTTTCAGGATCAACCCGCCAACGATGACGGCAGTTACAGGGTCGAGCCAGGGCAAGCCGAACTGGGACCCGATGATGCCGACTGCAGTTCCGATACTTACCCACGAATCGGACAGGTTATCTTTAGCCGCGGCCATGACCGAGTGGCTTTTTATTTTGCGTGCTAGGTTTCGATTATAACGAAAGACGGTATACATCACTAGTGCTGAAAACAGGCCTGTCCAGGCGGCAATCAGATCCGGCGCTTCCCTGGTTCCTTCGAAAACTGAGGTGAAGGCACTGATTAAAACTTCGACGCCGACAAGTATCATGATAAAGGATGCGACCATCGACGCGACCATTTCCGATTTCCAGTGGCCGTAAAGATGATCCTCATCCGCCGGCTTTTGTGACAGCCTGAGTCCAATCAGGACAGATACTGAAGCTAAAATATCAGTCGTATTATTCAATCCATCCGCCTTCAATGCTTCTGAACCGCTGATATAGCCAACGAATAATTTTAAAGCGGACAGCAATATGTATGCAGCGATACTTATGATCGCACCGCGTTCGCCTTGTTTTAAATTGGTATAACGTTGTTCATTCAATGGACCAGCCTCCAATCAACTGCTAAAACATTTTAACAATCAGAAAGCGAGTGAGTCTATAGAAACCTTTTTACCTTTGTCCACGTATATAATATGCGGGCAAAAAAGTTTACTTAAGCAAACTAACACATTTTACCATGAACAATAGCTCCAACTCCACAGTACAATAGCTATCGGAGAATAATGCGACTTTGGTACAGCTACAAATCTATTTACGTTTGTGGTAAAATGTAAGCTTCAATAGATTCCTAGGAGGGATTCCATGGGGAAAAATAAGAACAAAATCTCCATTAGTTTCGTCATGATCGCCATTGTCTTATTATGGCTTAAAACCTACGCTGTTTATAAATTCAATTTTGATATAGATATTGAAAATAAAATGCAGGAATTCATCCTGTTCATCAATCCATTAAGCTTCCTGATGTTCGTGCTGGGGCTCGGGATTTTCATGGCAGGCACGAAGCAGAAGATCTTTGTCGTCGCGACAAGCTTCATCACTTCCTTCGTTCTGTACGCCAATGTCGTTTATTATCGTGAATTCAGCGATTTTATCACGATCCCGTTGCTTACACAGACAAGCAATATGGGTGATTTGAAGAGCAGTGTCGGAGAGTTGATCGGTTGGGGCGACATCATTTATTTTGCGGATGCCCTGCTGATTCTGGCACTGTCCTTTGTAAAAACGCCGAAGATTACGTTCAAAAAGTACAAAAGCGTTTATGCTGCTGCTTTTTACTTCAGTGCGATCGGCCTGGCATTTTTTAACCTTGGCCTTTCCGAATCAGAGCGTCCTGAATTATTGACTCGTACTTTTGACAGAGAAATCCTTGTGAAAAATATCGGGACTTACAATCACCATATTTACGATGCCTATTTGCAAACAAAGACGACAGCACAAAGAGCTCTGGCAGATGGCAACCAGTTGACCGAAATCGAAAACTACACAAGGGCTCAATACACTGAACCTTCTAAGGAATTGTTTGGCGCGGCCAAGGGCAAGAACATCATTGTCATCTCAATGGAATCTACACAGAACTTCGTCATCGGCGAGAAGGTGAACGGCCAGGAAATCACGCCATTCCTGAATGATTTCATCAAAGACAGCTATTACTTTGATAACTTTTACCATCAGACAGCACAGGGTAAAACATCCGATTCAGAGTTCCTGTTAGAAAACTCGTTATATCCGCTCGGCCGTGGTGCAGTATTCTTCACGCACTCGGGGAACGAATATATGTCACTCGCTGAAAAGCTGAAAGAGAATTCATATTACACAGCGAAGCTTCACGCCAACAACAAGAGCTTCTGGAACCGAGATGTCATGTACAACAACTTCGGTTATGACCGTTTCTACTCATTGCCGGATTATGAAGTGAACGAAGAAAATTCAGTAGGCTGGGGCATGAAGGACATGGATTTCTTTGACCAGTCTGTTGAACACTTGAAAGAAATGCCGAAACCGTTTTTCGCAAAGTTCATCACGCTGACAAACCACTTCCCATTCGAATTGGATGAAGAAGATAAGTTCATCGATGAGTATGATTCAAACAGCGGTACCTTGAACCGTTACTTCCCGACCGTCCGCTATACTGATGAAGCACTGAAGCAATTCATCGAGAAATTGAAGGCTGAAGGACTTTACGACGATTCAATCATCGTGATTTACGGTGACCACTATGGTATTTCTGAAAACCATAACAAGGCAATGTCACAATATCTCGGAAAAGAAATCACGCCTTTTGTGTCAACACAATTGCAGCGTGTACCGTTGATCATCCACATTCCGGGTCAGGAAGGCAAGACAATCTCAACTGTAAGTGGCCAGATCGACCTTCGCCCTACGCTATTGAGCCTTGCCGGCATTGATACGAAGCAGGATATCGAGTTCGGCGGAGACTTATTCTCCAAAAACCAGGACAATTTCGTAGTCCTGAGAGACGGAAGCTTCATCACTGAAGATCTCGTCTACACGAAAGGCACATGCTACGATAAAGCAACAGAAGAGCCTACAGACACGGCAAGCTGTGAACCCTATATCGAGACCGCCAAAGATGAACTGAGCTACTCTGACCAGATTATTTACGGCGATCTGCTTCGCTTTTATGGCAAGCAGGAAGAAGAATAAAACACGTAACCCCACTGATTTTTCAGTGGGGTTTTTTTGTGGGTTTTGCTTTGGGTGTGGGGCTTGGACATGATTGTGAGTTGGTACCCGCGTTTTGTCCGAACCTGGGGTGACTTCGGACACTTTCTCGAGTTGGTGTACTCGTTTTGTCCGAACCTGGGGCGACTTCGGACAATTCTTCGAGTTCGTGGCCGCGTTTTGTCCGAACCTGGAGCGACTTCGGACACTTTTTCGAGTTGGTGTACTCGTTTTGTCCGAACCTGGGGTGACTTCGGACATTTCTTCGAGTTCAAGGCCACATTTTGTCCGAACCTGGGGTGACTTCAGACAATTCTTCGAGTTCGCAACCGCGTTTTGTCCGAACTTGGGGTAACTTCGGACACTTTCTCGGGTTGGTGTACCCGTTTTGTCCAAACCTGGGGGGACTTCGGACATTTCTTCGAGTTCAAGGCCACATTTTGTCCGAACTTGGGGTGACTTCGGACACTTTCTCGAGTTGGTCCACCCGTTTTGTCTGAACCTGGGGTGACTTCGGACATTTCTTGGAGTTCCTCGTAGCATTTTGTTCGAACCTGGGATGGATTCAGACAATTATTCAAAGTCGTCGCCGTGTTTTGTCCGAACCTTCCATTGCTGCAACACAAAAAAAACGACCCATAAAGGATCGTTCTCTCGCATTATACTTCCATGATTATTGGCAGGATCATTGGTCTTCTGCCTGTCTTGCTGTAAAGGAATGGGTTGACGACGTCGATGACTGCTTTTTTGATGCTGGACCAGTCTCTTGTGCCGCCTGCCAGTTCGGTTACAATTTTATCGGTAATTAGTTCTTCGACATTTTTCATTAGATCGCCTGATTCCCTGACGTAGACGAATCCTCTCGTGACAACGGTCGGTTTGTTGACAAGCTGCTTTTTATCACGGTCGATCATCATCGTAACAATGACCAGTCCGTCTTGAGACAGCACCCTTCTGTCTTTTAACACGATGTGCCCGATATCGCCTATCCCGCTGCCATCGACATATACAGGCTGTGCCGGGACCTTTCCTGCAACCTGACCGCCATCAGCAGACAACTCAAGAACATCGCCATTATCTAAAATAAAGCTGTTTTCCCGAGGGATGCCGCACTGCTCTGCCAATCTGACGTGCTGGTCCAGCATGCGGTATTCACCGTGAATCGGAATGAAGAACTTCGGATTCAGCAGCTTGATCATTAGCTTCTGTTCTTCCTGCTTGCCATGGCCAGAAGTATGGACCTCGCTGATTTTATGGTGGATGACATCAGCGCCGATTCGGTGCAGCTTGTCAATCACCCGGTTAACGCTGATTGTGTTGCCAGGAATCGGTGAGGATGAAAAGACAATCGTGTCTCCAGGTATAACGGAGATTTGCCTGTGTGTGCCGTTTGCGATTCTCGCAAGTGCGGCCATTGGTTCACCCTGGCTTCCCGTACAGATAATCGTCAGCTGGTTACTTGGAACCTGGTTGATTTCATTGACACTGACGAACGCTTCGTCCGGTGCCGTAATATACCCTAATCTGCGGCCAATCTCGAATGTCTTCTCCATGCTGCGCCCGACAATTGCCATTTTGCGGTTGTATCTCAGGGAAGATTTCACAACCTGCTGTACTCGGTCAATATTCGATGCGAACGTGGCGAAAATCACACGGCCGTCCACTGTCTGGAAAATATCCTCGATTGCTTCGCCGACACGCTGCTCAGAGACAGAAAAGCCTGGCTGCTCACTGTTCGTACTGTCTGAAAGCAGGCACAGCACGCCTTCACCGCTGATTTCAGCGATTTTTTGAAAATCAGTGCCCCTTCCAACCGGAGTTAAATCAAATTTGAAGTCACCAGTGTGGACGATATTCCCCTCCGGAGTCGTCACCACGACACCGAATGAGTCGGCAATACTGTGCGTCGTCCGGAAAAAGCGAACCTTGATATTCTGGAACTCGACGACCGTATCATTGTCGATCTGGTGGAACTTGACGCCCTTGATTTTATGTTCCTGAAGCTTTGACTTGATTAGCTCGACTGCAAAATCACCGCCGTAAATCGGTGCTTTCACATCCTGCAGCAAAAACGGCAATCCGCCAATATGGTCTTCATGGCCGTGCGTGACGAAAATTCCAACCAGCTTGTCCTGGTTTTGTTTCAAATAAGTATAATCCGCTAGCACATAATCAATTCCGAACAATTCGTTATCCGGGAACTTGATTCCGCAATCCACAAGGACCATTTCATTTTTGTATTCGATTACGTACGTATTTTTTCCGATCTCACCAAGACCGCCCAAAGCGAAAATCTTGAGATCCTTTTTCAATTTCTTTTCCATAGTTCAGCTCCTGTTTCTTTGTGCAAATGTATTTATCAATTCCCATGGGAATCATATTATAAAAAGAATAGTGAAGAAATTGGTTGGAGAAAATAGGGGGTTGAATTCTTAAAATATATCACAAATTAAGCGTTTCAACAAATAATGCTCATCCCTTTTCCTATTGAGACGAGTATTATAGGGGAAAAGTTGCCGAGTGGACTGATTATTTTTCAAAATTGTGGGGCAGTATCTCCGTTTACTCCTTCTCCAACAAAAAACACCGCAACCGAATTGGCAGCGGTGTCCCTTGTCATTACAATATTTCTTTAAATGTTCTGGCCTGCTGGTCCAATTCACGGGCGGCACTGCCGATTTCCTTGAATGCGGCCACTGCCTGTTCATTAAGCTTCTGGTTATTGGTAATGCCATTTCGTGATTGCTGGGTTGCTTCGTTAATTTTTGTGATTTCGCCTGTTATCCCTTCGATATGGTTATTGACCTCCTGGATTGAATCCTGGACTCGGGTGGCGAGCTTCCTGACTTCTCCCGCTACGACATTGAAGCCCCTTCCATGTTCACCAGCTCTTGCCGCTTCGATGGCTGCGTTCAGGGCAAGCAGGTTGGTTTGTGCGGCAATTTCGCGGATCGTCTGGACGATACTTCCGATCGATTTTGCCTCGGATTTCAGCGACTCGAGGATCTCCTGGCTTTCCTTCGATTCCTTCACCAGTCTGCTGGCGGCCGTTGCTGCTTCTTCACTTCTCGTAATGCCCATTTCTGCCCGGCTGCTGAGGTCTTCAGACATCTGCTGGAGCTGTTCTGCAAGTCTGTTTGTATTCAGTTCACGCTGCGTTATGTCTGTGGCCACCTTCACAACGCCAGCTACTTTCCCTGCAGAATCGTACACCGGCGTATAGGTCGCTTCCAGCCACAACAGCTTCCCCCTCTTGGTGATTCGCTGGATCTTTTCCTGAAAGCTTTTGCCGTTGCGGAGGTTTCTCCATAATTCTGCATATCCCCGGCTTTCTGCAAAATCGGCGGTACAAAACTGTTTATGCAAAAGTCCCGGCATTTCTTCCACTCGATAGCCCATCGTCTTCGCAAAATTTTCATTCGCCCAAAGAACTTTTCCATTTGGATCGAACTGGATCATCGCCAAAGACCTTTCAATCGCAGCCAGGACGGCGTCTTCCTCAAAAACCTGTGTACTCTTCTTTCGCGTGCTAATCTGCATGTTTTCTCCTCATTATCTTCTATTTAATGTATTTGGTACTATCGTACTAGTACGATTGCTTTTGCACAAATATGAGTATGCTATTTTGTGTATAATTTTGCTGACACATGGAAACTCCCGAATGTCTCATGTTAAGATAGTTGATAATCTTTGTTAAGGAAGGGATTCCTTTGAATCAAAAAATCTTGCCCGCGTCTTCAAATATGAAAGAGTTTGAGCAGTTCCTTGAAAGCCCGTTTGAAATTGGCGTCATGCTTGAAGTTCATGTCGCCCAATTAAAAAATATCAATGCCATGGCGAAACAGCATGACAAAAAAATGATCTATCATGTCGATATGATCCAGGGACTGAAGAGTGATGATTATTCGACCGAATATCTTTGCCAGGAGTACAAACCATACGGCCTGATTTCCACTAAGACGAGTGTCATTTTAAAGGCAAAGCAAAAAGGCGTGGTCGCTGTGCAAAGGGTATTTCTGATTGATTCACATGCTCTTGAGAAAAGCTATAAACTTATTGAAAAAACCAGGCCCGACTTTATTGAAGTTTTACCGGGAGCCATGCCCTGGATGATCCAAGAGGTCAAGGAACGCGTCAATATTCCCATTTTTGCCGGCGGATTGATCAGAACTCCCGAAGAGGTAAAAAACGCACTCAATGCCGGCGCCACGGCAATCACTACATCCAAAAGGGAATTATGGGAAATTACCCAATTTCAAGAATCCGACACATGAAAATCTCATGTATCTGTGATACAATGATTACAAGTTAATAAATCGGGTAGGAGAACTGGAGAGACCACGATAACATTACGGCTTTTGGCGATAATGTTGTTTGTGGTCTCTCTTTTTTTCATATTCAAGGAGGCGTATCGTATGAGATTCTCAAATCTCGACCGTAAAAATATAGTGACGAAGCTTAAAAATGAGGCATTTGATGTAATTGTGATTGGCGGCGGAATTACCGGTGCCGGAATCGCGCTGGATGCCACAACACGAGGCATGAATATCGCCCTGCTGGAAATGCAGGATTTTGCAGCAGGCACATCAAGCCGCTCCACAAAGCTGGTGCACGGCGGCCTCCGTTATTTAAAGCAATTCGAAGTGAAAATGGTCGCCGAAGTCGGAAAAGAACGGGCTATTGTCTATGAAAATGGCCCCCACGTCACGACACCGGAGTGGATGCTTCTCCCCTTCCATAAGGGCGGAACATTCGGCAGCTTCAGTACGTCAATCGGACTTAGAGTCTATGACTTTTTGGCAGGCGTCAAAAAGTCCGAACGCCGGAAAATGTTCAGCGCAGCCGAAACACTTTCTAGGGAACCACTTGTGAAAAAGGAAGGTTTGAAGGGTGGCGGCTATTATGTTGAATACCGTACCGATGATGCCCGCCTGACGATTGAGGTTATGAAGCAGGCTGTTTCGAAAGGTGCGACGGCTTTGAACTATTCCAAAGTTAAAAACCTTATTTATAAGAATGGGATTGTGTCGGGTGTTCTTGTCGAGGATCTTTTAACAGGAGAAGCATACGAAGTACATGCCAAAAAAGTCGTCAATGCAACCGGCCCATGGGTGGATGGCATCCGTGAAATGGATGATTCGAAAAAAGGCAAAACGCTGAAGCTGTCAAAAGGTGTCCATATCGTCATCGATCAATCACGCTTCCCGCTCAAGCAGGCGATCTATTTTGACACACTGGACGGCCGGATGGTCTTCGCGATTCCTCGCGACGGCAAAACCTATGTCGGCACAACCGATACTTTTTACAATGAAGATCCTATTGACCCGGGCATGACGGAAGAAGACAGAAGCTATCTGCTGAAGGCAATTCACTACATGTTCCCGGAAGTGAATGTGACGGAAAAGGATGTAGAATCCAGCTGGGCAGGCGTTAGGCCGCTGATTCATGAGGAAGGCAAGGCACCTTCTGAAATTTCCAGAAAGGATGAAATCTGGGAATCCGATTCTAAACTGATTACGATTGCAGGCGGAAAATTGACCGGCTACCGTAAAATGGCCGAAACAATTGTCGACCTGCTTGCTGAAAAATTCGCGAAAGAAGACGGACGCAGCTTCCCTGGATGCCAGACGAAGAATCTGCCGATATCCGGTGGAGATGTGGGCGGTTCTGCTAACCTCGATTCTTTTGTGGATAAACAGCTTGATGAAGGCCTGCGAGCTGGTTTTACAAAAGAAGAAGCCCGTCGTCTAGCCTACCAGTATGGTTCCAACGTTTCCGTTGTGTTCCAGCTTGCTTCTGCACATAAGGAGGAAGCAGACAAATATGGTTTGCCACTGGAGCTATTCGCAAAGCTGATTTATGCAATCCAGTTTGAAGCCGCAGCCACGCCAATCGACTTCTTCAACAGGCGGACAGGCGCGATTTTGTTCGATATTCAAACCGTACGTCAATACAAGGAAAATGTGATTAACTTCATGCATGACCAGTTTAACTGGACCGAGCAGCAAACGGAAGCCTATGCTTTGCAATTGGATGCAGCCCTGACCGAGGCTGTCACTCCGGTAAAATAAACGATTGAACCCTGATCCGTGATAGAGATCAGGGTTCTTTTCAACTGGGAAAAATGAGTGGTTTTTTCCAGTTCGCCAATAAAAATTGATTTTCGCCAATAAAGTTGTGAACTTCGCCAACAAAATCAGATTTTCGCCAATAAAATTGTGAACTCCGCCAATAAATTTATATTTTCGCCAATAAGTCATCTACTCAGGTTAGATTATTAGGTTTTTCATCCATATTTTCGCTGGTGCTCCTTTTTCATCTCAAGATACTCTTGATCCGTTCTGGCCTGTTTCCATTTTCCCATGAAGATTGCGGCGGACTCGGCCTTCACTGGATCGTTTTGCCGCTCTTTCACCTTGCCGTCGTCATCATATTTCCTGCCGCCCTTATAATTCGTGTACCGGCGGGCGCGGGTGTAGCCCATTTGCAGGAATTTCCTCGCCATATCCATGCCGACAAAATCGTTATTCGCCTTGTAATCCAGGAACATCTGATAGATTTTTTCTGATGATTCCGTTGCGATGTCCGGGGTTTTGAATCGCCAGTGCGGCAGGATTTCACTTTTATAGGGTTCTACCAGCAGGACGCCCTGTTCCCCCCTGCCCACACGATATAGTTCTGGCTGCTCACGGAAATCAATGCTGTCAAAATCGAGGTCATAATTGAAAGGCATGTTACCATTCCTTTTTATTGGCTGTTTACCCTTTTATTCAGCACAGTAACAAGCACAGTTTTGGGCTGGCCGAATAGACTATAGGCATGAGTACGATGAGCGGGGTGAGATGATTGGTTAAGTACCAGCCTTTCAGCGGAACAGTAAGTATGATCAATGATTTTTCGATTACGCCATCAGGCGAAGACGCAGGATGTTATCGATTGATGTCAGTTATCGATGGAACGGGAAGGCAAGTGAATTTTGTGATCGAACCGAGGACTTACTTTGTCGATCAGGCGATGGTGGGTATTGGTGACCGGGTGACAGGCTATTATGATGCCGATGCGCCGGTTCCGATGATTTACCCGCCTCAATACCGGGCGCTTGTCATGGTAAAAGAAACACCTGGCCAGAATGTGAAAGTCGATTTTTTCAACAGGCAGCTGATCAGCAGCGATGGCATGTTGAAGCTGAATCTGTCCCCCGGGATACCGATTTTATTGGAAAATGGTCAGAGGTTTACAAAGAGTCCTGCAAATAGGAACCTGATTGTGGTTTACGGTCCCTCCACGTTCAGCATCCCGGCACAAACCACGCCATACAGGATCATTGTTTTATGCTAAAAGAGGCAGCCGAGTGGCTGCCTCTTTTTCAGTATTGCCAATGGTTTGAGCCTATTTATTCAAACGTTTGATTAACAATCCCATAATGGGTTTTTCCTGACATCCTGCCACATTTCTGATTGCTCCAATTCTCCCGCCAGCTGGAAAAGCAAATCCTCTCTTCCCCTAGCTGCCATCACCTGCACTCCAACTGGCAGTCCATCTTTTGTTTGGTGCAATGGCAGTGACATGGATGGCTGTCCTGTAAGATTGGCGAGCTGCGTGAATGGTGTGCGCGCCAAATTCTTTTGGGCAATTTGATCAACGATTCCCGCCTTTTTCAAAACACCGCCGAGGCCAAGCTTGCCGACAGTGCTGATCAGAAATTTTTCAGACGATGACGGTTCCAGTTCTCCGATTTTTGCCGGCGGATGGGCAGTTGTCGGTGTGATGTAAAAATCATAGGTTTCATGGAAGGTTTCCATCATGAGTGCTGCCCTATCCCATTCTCTTAAACTTAAAACGAATTCCTCTGCAGAAGTTGCTTTGCCAAGCAGGCCGAGCAGCCAGGTCGTTGGCTCGACATCCGAGGCAGTCGCTTTTCGTCCAAGCACTTCTTCTAATGATGTTAAAAGCGCAGCCGTCTCCCCGAAGTACATGGTCAAATAGCTTGTCGCGATTTTATGGCCACCAACAGGCGCTTCCACCTCTTCAATCTGGTGCCCCATCGATTCGAGCAGCCGAACCGTTTTGAGGACAGCCTCCTGACAATCAGCGTCAACCTCCGTCTCGATTGGCGATTTTACTGAATAAGCAATCCGGAGCTTTTTTCCGATTGGAGTGCTTGCCGCTGAAAGATAGCTTCCCTCAAAAGGAGGAGCAGAGAATGCACCGGCTTTTTCATGTCCATGAAGTGCATCCAGCATGGCCGCACTGTCCCTGACTGAACGGGTAAGCACATGTTCCGCCGAAGCGCCCTGCCATGCCCGGCCGTAATTCGGTCCAACCGGTGTCCGGCCGCGGGTTGGCTTCAGTCCGAATAACCCACAGTAGGCTGCCGGGATCCGAATCGATCCTCCGCCATCATTGGCGCCGGCAATCGGAACCAATCCTGAAGCAACTGCTGCTGCAGAACCTCCACTTGAACCGCCAGGAGTGTGTTCGAGATTCCACGGGTTTCGAGTCGGTCCATAATGGGCAGGCTCCGTCACTGCGACCAATGCGAATTCAGGTACATTGGTCTGTCCGAGAAAAACCACGCCAGCCTGGCGCAGGCGTCTAGCATATTCGGAATCTTCTTTTGCCCGATATTTTAAAAATGCCCTGGAACCTGCTGTGATCGGTTCCCCTGCTATCTCCTGCGAGATATCCTTCAGAAACATCGGTACCCCTGCAAAAGCGCCTGTCAGTTGCTGCCCAGCAGCCTTTCGTGCCTGCTCGTACATCTTATTAATCACGGCATTCATTTTCGGATTCAGTGAATCCGTTAACCGGATCGCTTCCTCAACCAGTTCAATAGGCTGAACCTCTTTCCTTTTTACCAGATCCGCTAGACCAAGCCCGTCATAGTCTTTGTAATTGAAACCCTCCATCGCCCTCACCACCGTCTATTTTTTATCTACTTTCTCTAAAAATATTAAAATTCCTCTTTTGTTATGCCTAAGAGCCTATGCTTCTGCAAACTATGTTTCCAGAACTCTTATTGGTGACCTGTTTTCCCTGTTTCTGGATTTCCAGGGTTCCAATACGACTCATTGGCTACCCGTTTCTCCAGATACTGGATTCCAAGTGTACCAATACGCCTTATTGGTGCCTACTTTCTCCAGAAACTGGATTTTCCGTGCTCCAATACGCTTCATTGGTGACCTGTTTCTCCATATTCTGGATTTAAAGTGGACCAATACGCGTCATTGGTGCCTGCTTTTTCCAGATACTGGTTTTTTCGTGCTCCAATACGTCTCATTGGTGACTCGTTTCTCCAGATTCTGGATTTCAAGGGTACCAATACGCGTCATTGGTGCCTATATTCTCCAGATAATGGATTTTTCGTGCTCCAATCTGCTCTATTGGTGACCTGTTTTCCCTGTTTCTGGTTTTTTTGGTCACCAATACACTCTGTTGGTAACCTATTTTTCCGTAATTTGGTTTTTTCAGTAACCAATACGCTCCCCTCCCAACGATTAGTCACGTCAACCAAACACCAGCTGAACAATAAAAAAACCTACTCCCTGAGGAATAGGCTCATCGAAATAATTTTACGGCTCTTGCCAGCCGTCGTGCAGGTTCAGGCTCAGGGACTCAACTTCCTGACCATCAACATAGATTTTGTCTTCAAGGATCGTAAATGGTTGGTCAAAGTTAAACCAGCCAATTTGGTAATCAGCTACCTGTAAAACTTTGTATTCGCCATCTGGAAGTCGTCCATTAAAGGAGCCTTCATAGACATAGCTATCTGTTACCCAATCTCCATCCATTGTACTAATCGTAACAATACCTTCTGTTACCGGATTCTGGCCATTGTACAAGGTGCCTTTTAGACTAACTGCAGGTACGGCAATATCCAGGCTTTCGGCCGGTTCTCCATTGATATATAGTTTTCCGGAAACTACGCTAAATTCTAGGCCGGCATTAAAGGATGTGCCATCTTCAAGGCCGATATCTAACACTCTGTATTCCCCATCCGGCATGCGCAGCTGGAAGTTTCCGCTGTCAATCCAGGTCCAGGCATAGAGAGGGTTTTCCTCATTGTTAAGTTCTATAACTGTCATGCTTCCAAATACAGGTGTTCCTTGATCAGTGAGTGTACCTGTTACAGAAATTGGAGGAACCAGAATATCCAGCTGATCCTTCTTTTCTCCATTTATATACAGTTCTCCTGATTCTACGGTAAAAATGGAGCTTGGACTAAACGATGTGCCATCAAATAGATAGACGCTTCCCACGGCATACTCTCCGTCTGGGAGACGGAATTTGAAAACTCCTTCTTCATTTGTCATGCTCCAGGCCTCTAAAGGCATATCTGCTTCGTTCATTTGCGTGACATATAATTCACCCATTAGCGGAGTTCCTGATTCGGAAAGAGTTCCTGTCACAGTGACGGATGGAAGATTGACCTCCAGTACTTCCTGCAGCTCTCCACCGACATACAGTTTTCCGTCCTGAATTGAAAATGCAAGATTCACAGGGGCGCTTGTTCCTTCCAAATAAACCTCTCTAATATGATAATTTCCATCAGGTAAGCGCATCGTGAATGTTCCATCAGAATTGATATTTTTCCAGACATGTACACTATAGTCCTCAGATGCTACCACTAAATCACCATAGACAACCGGATTCTCTCCGTCTTTCACCAATCCATGGAGGCTGACTGGAGGAATTTCCAGCTCAAGAAAGGATTGTTGCTGTCCATTTACATACAGCTTACCGTTACTGATTTCAAAGTCTGTGGCAAATGGCACTCCTTCTCCTTCCTCGAATAAGTAACCATATGTTACCCGGTAGCTGCCATCCTTCAAGCGCATGGAATAAATTCCATTCTCGTCTGTCATGGCATAATACGATTCATAATTGCCATCCTGAGAAAGAGTTTCTACGGCAACCTCACCCTGCAGAGAAACACCGTCCTCGACTAACTTCCCTGAAAAAGTGACCGGCGGCAATTGGATGTTCAGCGAGGATACAAATTGTCCATCCTGAACCATCTTCCCATCCTTGATTTCAAAAGAAACGTTCACCATGGTGGATCGGTATGGTTCATCAATCGTGAAAATAGTGTAATGCCCGTCTGCCAGACGGTATGCGAAATTGCCTTTGGAGTCAACAGGAGTTCCAAAGCCAAATTCATCCCCTTCAATAATGACGTAGGAATTAGCAACCGGCTTCTTTCCATCAGTCACGGTCCCTTTTACATTCAGGTCAGGAACCACTATATGAAAAGAAGAAACTTCTTCTCCTTCAATGTAAATATCTCCATCTACCACTTCAAAAGTTAACTGGTTCCAGGCAGAATAGGTTGCATGGTCAACACCGACCGAATAGATCCCATCTTCCAGTTTTCTTAAAGAGAATTCACCCTTTTTATTCGCAGTAACAAACTCTATGAATTCACTGTCGTATTCTTCACCCAAAACTCGTTTTTCCAAAATAATAGATGCTTCGGCTAACGGTTTCGCTGAATCACCGACTTTACCATGATGAGCCTTGACTGGAAGGGTAATTTCCAGGTTCGATTGTGCTTCCCCGTCGAGTTGGACCACTCCGTCTACAACGGTATATTGCTTGGTATAGCGATAGAACCCGCTGGCTTCTTCCACACCATATAAATAGTATATGCCATCAGGCAGGTATGCAGAGAAGCTGCCGTTGTTCTTCGAAGAAACCACATAGATTTCTTCATCATATTCACCGTATCTGGCGAGGATTAAGTCAGCCTTCAATCCTTTGTCGCCTTCTTTGAGTACGCCGCTAAAATTGCTGGCTTCAGACGATGGCTTTTTCTTTTTCTGTTTATCTGAAAGATGAATTGCACCATCTTTATTCCCTTTGATTTTTCCTTCTTTTATTGCAAAACTTTCATTTGTACTAAACCACTCATTCTTGCTCTTGATCGCTTTAACTGTGTAAGTTCCATCAGCTAATTTTGCCTTGAATGCACCGGACGCATCAGTTGCAGTAAACATACGGTCGGATTTCCCTTTTTCCTGCAGGATGACCAGACTGTTTTTTAAAGATTTCCCGTTCTCCTTAATCGAACCCTTGACTGTTGAGTTGATCTCCTCTTTCTTTGGCGCAGCACTGACATTCCCAAGAGCTGCTGACATGACAAAAACCAGCGATAACAGCAAAAACACTACCTTTTTGGCCATTCATCTTCCCCCACTCATATAATAGAAAAATTAGAGAAATCTACTTTTTCCAGATAATTGTATTCGATTTAATTCTCCATTTACCTCGTACTTTTTACCTAAGAAAAATATTTTTATTTCGACATGATTCCCCTTGATTCTGACTCTACTTCCTCATCCAAAGAATCTCATAGAAATCAAACTATGATTCCCTACCTTATTTCGTCCTGCTAAAAAAAGCCTGATCCAATAATTGAATCAGGCTCCTGCTTATAATTTGTTTATCCTTCTAGTATTTCTTCCAAGTTACCCCGATGCTTCTCAAAATCAAACTGGGAATTGTTCAGGATGTACGCAGGCATGGTCAGGTTTTTAAGAATCCTAGACTCGAGTTCCTGTCTTGCTTTAAGGACATTAATGGTGCCTTCCAGCCCACTTAAACTATTTACGAGCCCGTATCCTTGAGATGTATAGTAATGGACAAACCCATTGAACCAGTCATTAGAACGTTCGCTTACTGCCTTTCGGAAGGATTTCTCTATGTCTTCCTGCTTTACGTAGACTAACAATGGATTTAGAGCCTCAACTGCCTGTGCGAGTTTTTTGACATAATCAATGGTTGCTTCATCAGCAGCTCCATACTTAACCATGCCCATGGTCACAGGGTTTTGGATAAAACAGCATTCAAAAATATAGACTTTTTCTTCCTCAGCAGCTTGTTTTCCAAACTCTTCCCAGCTTTCCGAAATGATTGCGATATTTTCTTCCAACGGAAGTTCATATACATCGTTTTCGGAAATAGCCGCGAACAGTTCATCTGGAAAACCGTCACCTAGTTCATTTTTGATTTTCATATATGGCAGCAGATGACGGCTCCTCTTGACGGTTACCTCATCCTGAAAAACTTTGCTGAGACTGTCGCTCTTTTTAAGAAGTTCTTCAAATTCTTCTTCTGTAAAATAAGCAACTCCCTCATAATCTGCCGGATGATCGAGGTTCCCTTCCATGAAAAGCTCAGCAGGTACCTGATTCTCGATGAGGAGTTCGTGGATCAATTTCGCGGTAGTCGACTTGCCCGACCCTGGAAGGCCTTCTACTAAAATTAATTTAGTCTTCATTTCTTACACTCCTATAAATCAATTCTCACGATAATTCTCCACTGAAAGCATGTTTTCCTGTTTTGAGATAATAAAAACCACCCGTGAGAACGGGTGGTTTTCTCTGCGGCTGAAAGCCTTTGTTACTGACCAAACCCTAAAGGACTACTGAAAGGTTCGCCAATT
>NZ_JAGGQK010000008.1:0-162532 GCF_018613355.1 Bacillus sp. ISL-35
AGGGCACCATTTCAGCGGAAAGATACCCTTATGCAAGCAGATCGCCCTCTATAAGGGTACCATTTCAGCGGAAAGATCCCTTATGCAAGCAGATCGCCCTCTATAAGGGCACCATTCAAGCGGAAAGGTACCCTTATGCAAGCAGATCGCCCTCTATAAGGGCACCATTCAAGCGGAAAGATACCCTTATGCAAGCAGATCGCCCTCTATAAGAGCACCATTTCAGCGGAAAGATACCCTTATGCAAGCAACTCCACCTTTATAAGGGCACCATTCAAGCGGAAAGATACCCTTATGTAAGCAGATCGCCCTCTATAAGGACACCATTTCAGCGGAAAGATACCCTTATGCAAGCAACTAGTTCTACACAATGGAGCGTCTTGGCTAAAATGTAAGGATCTGAGAAAAGGGAACCAATGGACCGTGTTACAGCCCATATTAACTACCCCTATCTGTAAACACTGTAATCATGAACAAACTATGACCAATCCATTAAATAATCTGTAACAATATCCTAAACAGTTGATTCTGTCGCGGTTGCGCTATAATTTAGAGATAACAGATTTCGTAATAGAGGGGATTGCCGTGAAAATATTAGTGATTGAGGATAATGAAAGTGTCTGCGCGATGATTGAGATGTTCTTTTCAAAAGAGGACATTGAAGGCAGGTTTGTGAATGATGGCCTCGAGGGTTATGAGGCTTATAAAAGAGAAGACTGGGATTTAATGATTGTCGACTGGATGCTGCCGGGGATGGATGGTGTCACCTTGTGCCGGAAGGTCAGGCAGGAGGGAAGTGATATTCCCATTATCATGCTGACGGCAAAGGATAGTGAGTCGGATCAGGTTCTCGGCCTTGAAATGGGGGCGGATGATTATGTGACGAAGCCGTTCAGCCCACTGGCTTTGATGGCGAGGATCAAGGCTGTGGCACGCCGTTACCAAAAACAGAAGCCTGATGAGAACAGCGATGTCGGGACGAGCCGGCTGAAAATCAACAAAGAGACACGTGAGGTGAGCCTGGACGGTAAGCCAGTGACAAATTTGACGCCAAAGGAGTTTGACCTGCTCCTGCTTTTCGCCCAGCATCCGCGCCAGGTGTTCACACGGGAACAGCTTCTCGAGCGTGTCTGGGGTTATCAATTTTACGGAGATGAGCGTACAGTTGATGTCCATATCAAGCGACTAAGGAAGAAGCTTGGCACTGCTGAACAGCCATTCTTCCACACGGTTTGGGGAGTCGGCTATAAATTTGATGAATGTGTTGATGGGCATGAAGGTTAAGTATATCTACCAGCAATTCCTCAGCCATATCAGTATTATCATTGTCGCTTTCCTCATCCTCAGCCTTGTTTTTACCCAATATGTTGAAACACTGGTCTATAAAAACAAGACGGAGGAGCTGGTTTCCTACGGCGAGAATATCCTGCGGGATCTCGACCGGGGTTCGGAACGGCCGGACCAGGTGATCAACCAGTATGCGCGAGTCCTGTTTGGCCGCGACATCCAATTCAGTGTGTTTGATGAAAATATCCAGCTTCTGAATCCGATCAGGTGGAGAGGACCGGCGATTGAATTATCGGAAAAAGAGTGGAGCCAGCTTACAAACGGAAAAGCGATTGTGAAAAATTATGACCTCGAACGGTATGACCGTGCTGTGACTCTGGTTGTTTTGCCATATCTGGACCGCGGGAATTTCGTTGGCGGCATTCTTCTGACCTCGCCAATCAGCGGGACACGGGAAATGATTACCGAAATCAATAAGTATTTGTTTTATACGATGCTGATTGGCCTTGTCGTTTCGTTCCTGCTGAGCTGGGTGCTGTCGCGGATCCACGTCAACAGGATCAAAAAGCTCCAGGAAGCAACATCGGCCGTGTCAGCCGGGGACTACACGGTAAAAGTTCCAAGTTCAGATTTTGATGAGATTGGCGAATTGGCAAATGATTTTAACGGGATGGTCGACAGGCTGAATGAATCAAAATCCGAAATCGAAAGCCTGGAAAACCGACGGCGCCAGTTCATGTCCGATGTGTCACATGAATTGAGGACGCCGCTCACGACCATTAGCGGGATCATCGAGGGACTCAGGAATAACATGATTCCCGAGGCGGAAAAAGAGCGTGGAATCAACCTGGTCAGCCAGGAAACGAAGCGGCTGATCAGACTCGTCAATGAGAATCTTGATTATGATAAAATCCGCTCAAACCAGGTTCAACTTCTAAAAGAAGATATCGAACTGATCGAAGTGCTCGAAATCATCCAGGACCAGCTTGGATTGCAGGCAGAGGAACGCAATAACAGAATCGAGATCGAGGCAGAGGAAGCGGCGATGGTCCATGCTGATTATGACCGTCTCGTCCAGATTTTAATCAATATTACGAAAAACAGCATCCAGTTCACGGAAAACGGAACAGTCTGGCTCCGCGGCCGAATGGAAGGCGGCACAACAGTGATTGAGATCGAGGACACCGGCATTGGCATCGAACCGGCTGAAATTGAAAAGATCTGGCATCGCTTTTACAAAGCCGATATCTCGAGGACGAGCAATCCGTTTGGGGAATTCGGTCTCGGATTGTCCATCGTCAAACAGCTGGTGCAAATGCATGATGGAAAGATAACAGTGGAGAGCGAGCATGGAAAAGGGACTAAGTTTGTGATTGAACTCCCTTTTCGATAAGATAAGTAAGAAGCTGTGGGCCTTGCCCCGGCTTTTGCTATTTGAAAGGGTGAACGACATGGTACGTTTCGGAGTGGTAGGAACAAATTGGATTACAGAAGCATTTATAAAAGGAGCAAGTCATCATAAGGATTTCAAGCTGGCTGCAGTATATTCCCGTACTGAGGATGGTGCTGCGGACTTTGCAGGGAAGTACGGAGTGGATACCATTTTTACGGACTTGGAAGAGATGGCGAAAAGTGATGCAATTGATGCTGTTTATCTCGCCAGCCCCAATTCACTGCATGCGAGCCAGGCGATCACGCTTATGGAAAATGGCAAGCATGTCCTTTGTGAAAAAGCGATCGCGTCCAACAGCCGTGAATTAAACGATATGATTAAGGCGGCCAAAGAAAACCAGGTTGTGTTGATGGAGGCACTGAAATCTACTTTGATGCCGAACTTCAAGGCAGTCCAGGAAAACCTCGGTAAAATCGGCACGATCAGAAGGTACTTCGCAAGCTATTGCCAGTATTCTTCTCGCTATGACAAATATAAAGAAGGTACCGTCCTGAACGCCTTTAACCCGGAATTCTCAGCAGGTTCGCTGATGGATATCGGTATTTATTGCATCTATCCGCTTGTTGTTTTGTTTGGAGAGCCAAAGTCTATCCAGGCAAACGGCTACTTACTTGAGTCCGGAGTTGATGGGGAAGGAAGCTTAATTTTGAAGTATGATGAAATGGATGCTGTCATCATGTTTTCAAAGATTACTGATTCGTCCCTTCCTTCTGAAATACAAGGTGAGGAAGGCAACATCATTATTGATAAAATCAGCACGCCGGGAAACGTAGAAATCTGCTACCGTGATGGCAGCAGGGAAGATCTTTCAAAAGAACAGCTTGAGGATAATATGTTTTATGAAGCAGAGGAATTCATTACATTGATTCAGCAAGGAAAGCTGGAGTCGGGGAACAATTCGCTTGAAAACTCAGGGATTACGATGAAAATCCTCGATGAAGCCAGATTGCAAATGGGTGTCAGGTTTCCAAGTGACAAATAGAAAACAGGGCAGGTGCTGATCAGTGCACCTGCCCTTTTTTTTTTTAGTAATGTAAAAATTTCACGCAGACAGGGTCTGGAACTTTCACATCAGAATGAAGCAAAGTCAATCTGCCTGTTTCTGTGTCACGGGAATAAAGCGCGACATTGCTGGAATTTTGGTTTGCGGCGATCAGGAATTTCTCGCTTGGGTCAAGCATGAAATCCCTTGGCCAATTGCCTTCAGTCGAAGTGTGTTCAACAAAGGTGAGCTTGTAGCTTTCTGGATCCACCTTGAAAACGGCGATACTGTCATGGCCGCGGTTGGCAGCGTAGATGTAGTTTCCGTCAGAAGAAATATGGATGGCGCTACCCTGGTTGTTTTCGGTGAAGTCTGCAGGCAGGGTTGTGATGGCCTGAAGCTGTAGGAAGCTTCCATCTTCGCTATTGTACTTTAAAACAAGCACCTCAGAGCTGAACTCTGTCATCAAATAGGCGATTGTGTTGTTTGGATGGAAAACAAGATGTCTTGGACCGCTGCCTGGTGCAATATTTAATACACTCTTTTCAATAAGTTGGCCGTTGTCCAGGGTGTAGGTGATCAACTGATCGATGCCAAGGTCGATCACTGCTGCATATTTCCCGTCAGGAGTGAAGCCGGCATAATGGGTGTGTGCT
Source organism: Bacillus sp. ISL-35 (assembly GCF_018613355.1). NCBI lineage: Bacteria > Bacillati > Bacillota > Bacilli > Caryophanales > Bacillaceae > Bacillus > Bacillus sp. ISL-35. The sequence continues at coordinate 4,379 of NZ_JAGGQK010000008.1, forward strand.
TTTTCCTGGCGCTCGTCCGGTCCTGACCCTTCATGTACTGCACTGGATAATACATTTTCAATACTGCCGGATTCAGCGTTCAGCAGATAAGAATCTGCAGACCCTTTATGGTAATTGGCGGATAAAAGCAGGGTGTTTTCCGGATTCACGCTCACATGGCAGGGAGATGCTCCTGGAACAAGCTGTGAATTGATGAAAGATAATTTTCCGGAATCGAGAATGTTGAAGCCTGCAACTCCCCCGGAACCACCTTCTTTTGCCACAGCATATAGGAAGCGGTTATCGTCACTGATTGTCAGGTAAGTAGGGTTTTCCAGCGCAGCAGCTGGTTCCACGTCGAGGATCTTTCCATTCACAGCGTCTAGTGTGAAAGAATAGATTCCCTCGCTGTCACCTTTTGTATAGGTTCCGAAATAGCCTTTGAACTTTTCATGGGTTGCCATTATGAATGCCTCCAATTTAATTCGCGTTAATACTATGATTTATAGTCTAGCAAAAAAATCCTGGCAGACAAAATGTTACGTCCACAATGGTAATGGGTAAAATAAACATGAGCATTTTTGGTATTAGGATGTTAGGTTTTCTGACGAAAATCTGGACTTTGGACTTTAGAAGGGATATGCTCTTTTTTGAATAGTTTTTCGTGAATTAGGAGGGTTATCATGAGCTTGCAAAAGCAGATTATTGAAGATTTGAATGTGCAGCCGCAAATTGATCCCCAGCAGGAAATCAGGAAGAGAATCGATTTTTTGAAGGAATATTTGCTTGCATCAAAGGCGAAAGGATTCGTTCTTGGCATCAGCGGGGGCCAGGATTCCACTCTGGCTGGGAAGCTTGCACAAATGGCTGCGGAGGAACTGCGGTCAGAAGGCCAGGAGGCCAATTTCGTGGCTGTCAGACTTCCCTATGCGGTGCAAAAAGACGAGGATGATGCACAGAAAGCGCTGGACTTCATCCAGCCTGACCAAACGATCACTTTCAATATCCAGCCTGCTGTCGACACTTTCAATACCCAGTTCGAGGAAGCGATTGGCGAGAAGATGACGGACTTTAACAAAGGAAACGCAAAGGCAAGGATCAGGATGATCACTCAATATGCGATCGGCGGGCAAGACGGCTTGCTGGTGATCGGGACAGACCATGCTGCAGAAGCAGTAACCGGATTTTTCACAAAATACGGAGACGGTGGAGCAGACCTGCTTCCACTTTCCGGCTTGAACAAGCGGCAGGGCAGGGAATTGCTCAAGGCATTGAACGCAGAGGCAAGGCTGTATCTGAAAGAGCCTACCGCCGACCTTCTTGACAATAAGCCGTTGCAGTCGGATGAAACCGAGCTTGGCGTCAGCTATGAAGCAATCGATGATTATCTTGAAGGAAAGCAGATCGACGAAGCAGCAGCTGCCAAAATTGAGGGCAGATATCTTGCTTCAGAGCATAAACGGCATGTTCCAGCTTCCATGTTTGATTCATGGTGGAAGAAATAAGCATAAAAAAAGCCTGGCTGATCAGCCAGGCTTTCCTTTTATTCAGTTTGCGCGATTGCAAAATGCGGCGCATCCTCTTTTTCTGTCACTTTGTCGATTTTATCGGTGAACATCTGGAAGACTCGCTTTTTTTCTTCCAACTCCTTGATATACTCTTTCAAATCGTTGAATTTCTCCTCAAATGGCTGATGATACAATTCACGTATCTTCCTGTTCAGGTCTGGATTAACTGTCGACTGGACAACCTGCTTTGTGATGTTGAATTTATATGTATACACTTTCAGCTCATTTTTAACTTCGTCATACTCCGCATCAATTTCTTTAAGAATCTCTTCAATTTCTGCTTTCCAATCATCTAGCGACTGCTTAACATGCTGTTCCATAAGGATCCTCCTGCCATTCGCCTGTAATAAAGCTTCTTCTTTTTATTCTAACAACCGAACTTTACATAGAGATTGCTGGGATATTACATTGTGAAAACAAAGATTCCAGTAAAAGTAGTGGCAGACTTCAGACAAAACACTGTCCTCACCGTCGATTTTTTATCGTTTTATAAATGTATTTTTCCTGCAATCATAAAGTTATAGGAAAATAGACTCATCTTTGTAAGTAATTGGCGAATTTTGTTGAAAGAATGGTTCTAAAGTTTTATATTTTAAATAGAACTGAAAAAGGCAAACTTATCGAAAGGTGAGGACGCAAAGCCACGAGTCTAAGGCCACGCTGCTAGGATCGTCGGGTTGCCAATAAAAGATCGGATGAGAATTGAAGATATCGGTGAATGGTTTTGGGTGACTGTTTGCCAAAGGAAATCCGCCGTCTTTTTGGGGGATTTTTTATTTTTTCCTGTTCCATACTGCACAATAAAGCAAAAACAGCTAAATTTCACGTTTGCCGATTGTGAGAGAGGATAAATAATACTTAAGTATCTTGACAGGACGAATGAAAATAATCCATTTGGCAGGTTTTGTTTTTAGGACAAAGGATTTTTTTAAAAAAATTGATGGAAGGTGGAGGAAACGTTGACTGTATTGTTTGGGACGGTAGAGTACTTTGAACGGGAGATTGAGTTTCATTTATCTGATGTTGAAAAAAGGGAAAGGTTCCGGGAAGAAATTCAGCAGATTCAAACGAAGCTGGAGGAAGAACTTCGGAATGATTTCATCTGTGACGAGAAGTTAAGAAGGGAATGCCTTGAAAATCTATCGAATGCCTGCAGTAAATTAACGGAAGATTATGTAGTTTGAAAACTACTAAAATATGAAAGCCTGTGGTGCGGTGACCACAGGCTTTTCCTATGGCTTCATCAGGAGGGTGCATTGTAACAAAAGAGATGGATCGATAGCAGTGCATTCAATGATGATCATAGGGATTTTACGAAAGGTGTTTGAAGCTGCAGATTTAAGGTTATGTTTATCAGTAAGACAGCAAAAGGGGAATCGTCATGGAAAAAAAAGTATACAACAAACTCGTAAGGGACTATTTTCCGGATTTGATGAAGGATAAAGGCAAGAAAGTTGAATATGAAGTTTTGCAAGGCAGTGCCTATAGTGAAAAGCTAATGGAAAAATTCAATGAGGAAGTTGAAAAATTCCGGAATGCGGGCACGGACAGGCTGCTGAGTGAAATAGTAGACTTGCTTGAGGTGGTCTATGCGATTGCGGACCATCGGGGGATCACCGAATCGGAAGTGGAGTTCATGCGCCAGCTGAAGAAGAATCGAAGCGGCGGCTTCCGCAAAAAAATCCTGCTCAAATCTGTTGAGGAACGTTCAAAATAAAAATAAGCCCTCTGCCATAGTTGGCGGAGGGCTTTATCTATAACGCGTTAAGCAGTTTTATGTGCTGGTTCCGGTGTCTGTTTGAAAACAGTCTTGCGGATGAAAGGAACCACCCAGCGGTCCAGACCGTATTTGCCAGCGTTGTAGCCAGCGAATAGAAGGACGAATCCGAAGAAGATGTCAGTTGGGTTATGAGATACAGTACCTGCAAGGAAGAAGCTGAAGTTCATGACAAGTCCGAAGAACATGGCAGCAGTTGTTAAGCATCCAAGGAGCAATCCCAGACCAACAAGGAATTCACCAAGCGGAACGATAAAGTTGAAAAGATCGACGTTTGGAATCGCGAAGCTTTCAAGGAAGTTTACATACCATCCATACACCATGTGTCCGTCTGGACCTTTCACAGGATTGGCTACAGCTCCTTTTAAAAATCCGGTTGCGTCAAATCCTTCACCAGTCAATTTTCCCCAACCAGCAGTCATCCAGTTGTAACCAAGCCATACACGAATTACAGTCAACAGGCCAGCAGCAATATTGTTTTCCCTTAACCATTTAGCGAACATCTAAATCGCTTCCCTTCAAAAATATATAATGATTACACTTATAAAATATCAAAGCAATAAATGGAAATCTGTGAATAAAGTGTGAAGACACATATCAGCCATAATGTTTTGAACAAATTTTGACAGCGGGTTTCCTTTTATGGATAAAATACCCTTATAGGTATTATTAATAATGCCTTTTCCTTGTCACATATATTGGAAATACATAGAATAAACATAAGATGAATACAAGCAGGAAAGGGGAATGGAATTATGAGCGAGTTATTGTTTAAACAGTTTGAATTAACAAGAGGAAATTTTTTAAAGCATATTGAGGGTTTGGATCCGGAGCAGGCGAGTTTTCAGCCAGAGGGCTTCAATAATAATATCCACTGGCATATCGGGCATGTATTGACGGTGGCAGAACAATTCATGATGGGATACCCAAAAAAATCAAATCATCTCCCTGAGAATTACATAGCGCTATTTGGAAATGGTACGCGTCCATCTGACTGGTCTGGCGATGTTCCTTCTATCGAGCTATTGACTGATCAATTAAAAGCACAGCTTGGAAGAATCAAAGAGATCCCGGCTTCCATGCTGGACGAGAAGCTGAAAAAGCCTTTTCTCGGACTGGAGACGTTTGGTGAATTGGCTAATATGGCCTTGTTCCACGAATCCTACCATCTGGGCCAAATCCATGCGATGAAAAAATTAGCGAAATAATGACAGATATGGCAGTGTCCGATTCGGCCGCTGCTTTTTATAATTGCAGGCTTAGGCTTAAATGAGTCCATGCGAGGAATGGAGGCTGCCCATGTACCAGGAGAATTGTCCATATTGTAATTTACATGCAGATGAAGAGCAGCAAATCATTTTCGAGAATGAAACTTGTTATTTTATCCAGAAGGAATCAGAGCAGCAAATCCTGCAGGGGAGCGGGCTGATCATTCCGAAAAAACATAAGAAGGATGTATTTGAACTGTCAGATCAGGAATGGAAGGATTCAAGGGAGTTGCTGATTGCTGCAAAGGAACTGCTTGACAGGAAGTACTCGCCAGATGGCTACAGTGTCGGCTGGAACACAGGCAGAGCGGGCGGACAATCGATCTTCCATGCTCATTTGCATGTCATTCCACGCTTTAAAGATGAGCCTTTCGCCGGGCGGGGAATCAGGTATTTGATCAAGCAAGAGGGAAATAGGAGGAACTAGTTATATTGGCATGAAGAAAATGGCTCTGCTTATTGCAGGGCCATTTTTAAGTCGTGCTCTCATTCCAGTCTGAATATAATCCGCTTCCATTGCAGCCAGGACATTCGTACGGTGCCGCATAATAGACAAATTCATTAGCGGAAAAAGCATAGTAACCCCTGCCATGGCAGTCTGGGCATTTATTTTGATCCTTCATATTGGCCAAGTGGTTTTCGTATCTGGTATTTCTCCATTGATTAAGCGCATTGAATAACCCCATAATCATACACCTCCAGTTCTATGCATAGTTTGGAGAAATTCACTTATTTTTATGTATAGTTTATGGTGAAATTTGGTTTTTGCCCCTGGTACGAGCACATACTGTCATTTAAAAGTTGACATTAATGTGAACAATCCTTTATTTGCAGACATTGCTGGATAATCTTGGACTATAATGAAGCCGAATATAGTATTAAGGGGGAAATCAAGATGAAAAGTGAATTAACACAAATGGTCAACCAGCAAATTGCAAACTGGACAGTCCTTTACATCAAGCTTCATAACTACCACTGGTATGTAACGGGACCAGAATTCTTCACTCTGCATTCAAAATTCGAAGAACTCTACAACGAAGCTGCCTTACATATTGATGAACTTGCCGAAAGATTACTGGCGATGGGGGACAAGCCGGTGGCCACGATGACTGGTGCGCTCGAGCTTGCTTCGGTAAAAGAAGCTGCAGGAAGTGAGTCCGCTTCAGATATGGTTGCAAGCATTGTTGATGACTATACAACCATCATCGAAGAATTAAAGCGGGGAATGGAACTGGCTGGAGAAGTACAAGATGAAACAACAAGCGATTTACTTCTGTCCATTCATTCAGGTTTGGAAAAACACGTTTGGATGCTGAATTCATTCTTAGGCAGATAAGCGAGGAAATGAAAGAGACGTATGCCAGTGCATACGTCTTTTTTTATCCTATTCTTTTAGACTGTCTTTTAGTTTTCAACTTTCAGCCAGCTCTGGGACCAATCTTCAATTTTCCGCATGAGAGGTTCAAGTGCCTTGCCTTTATCGGTCAGAGAGTATTCAATTCGCACAGGAGTTTCTGGGTAGACTTCTCTTTTAACAATCGCTTCATTCTCCAAATCCTTTAAACGTTCGGAAAGAACCCTGCCGCTGATTCCGATTGCAGACTCGATGCTGCAAAATCGTTGTGGACCACTTATGAGCTGATAAATGATCAGTCCGGTCCATCTTTGGCTTAGGATGGTCATGGCTTTTTCAAATCTGGGACAAATAGTCTTATCCATTTCAATCACTCCTTACTTTATATTATAAACATTAATTTACTTTTAGCAAAAAGATTACTTGACGTACATTTATAACTAAAATATAATAACTTACATAAAGTAACTAACTAACGAGATTGTAACCGCAGTGCTATCTTCGTTAAAGGAAATGAAAAAGGAGAATGAAGCAAATGATAAAGATGAATGAAGTTGGAGCAACAATTTTAAGAATCGTTTTAGGAGCAACTTTCCTGATCCATGGTGCAGCCAAGTTCCAGGGTGGCATTGAAAATACGGTTGGTTTTTTTGAAAGTTTGGGTCTGCCAGGTTTTTCGGCATATATTGTAGCCCTAATAGAGTTGGTTGGCGGTATCGCGATGCTGCTGGGCGTTGGAACAAGGATTGTTTCGATTTTGTTTGCGGTTGTTTTGGCTGTAGCGGTTATCAAAGTGAAGCTCGCTGGAGGATTCCTTGGAAACGGCCAGATGGCAGGATATGAGCTTGACCTTGCGTTAATGGCCATCTCCATTTATCTGGCCATCACAAATAAATCACTTTTCGCTATTGATAATGTTATTTTTCAATCAAAAAACGCTTAAAGGAGGAAATCAAATGTATTTTCATCAGCCTCCGGTCACTTTTGTGGGCCGGGTGGATTTAAAGGTGCAAGATCTTGAGCGTTCGGTTGCTTTTTATCAAAACGTGATCGGTTTTAAGGTATTCGAAAAAACGGAGAGATCAGCGAAGTTTACTGCGGATGGCAGGAATGTGCTGCTGTCAGTCGAACAGCCAGAGGATGTAGTGCCAAAACAGAGAAGGACAACAGGACTCTATCATTTTGCCATTTTATTGCCTCGTCGCGCTGATCTGGCAAACATTCTGAAGCATTTTGTGCAGGCAAGGTTTCCGCTTCAGGGAGCATCAGACCACCTTGTGAGTGAGGCGCTTTATCTTGCTGATCCAGATGGAAATGGAATTGAAATCTATATAGACCGGCCAGCTTCAGGCTGGACATGGAATGAGTCTCAAGTTGTCATGACCACGGATCCATTGGATGCAGAAAGTCTCCTTGAGGAGGACAAGGGAGGATCATGGAATGGTCTGCCTGCAGGCACGGTAATGGGCCATATCCATCTGCATGTGTCTGAATTAGCCAAAACGGAAGACTTTTACACAAAGGGACTTGGCTTTGATGTAGTTTCCCGATATGGACCTCAGGCTCTGTTCATTTCAACAGGGAAATATCATCACCATATTGGACTGAATACCTGGAATGGAGTTGGCGCTCCAAAACCAGCGGAAAATAGTGTAGGACTCGGATCATTCAGTTTGGTACTTCCAGATGAAGAGTCGGTAAAAGAAACAATTGCCCGACTGAGCAGCATTGGTGCTTCCGTTACAGAAGAAAATGGTGTAATAGTTACAGTTGACCCTTCGGGGAACAGGATCAAGTTAGAAACAGCATCATAGAAAAAGAATACAGGCGGTGGACAAAATGGGTCTATTAAACAAACTATTTGGGAACAAAACGAAGGAGGAAAAAATCATGACTGCAGAAAAAATGAATATCGGGATTATTTTAGGAAGCACAAGACAGGGCCGTGTGAGTCCGCAAGTTGGCGAATGGGTTAAGGAACTGGCTGAAAAGCGCGGAGACGCAAATTATGAAATCGTCGATATAGCGGACTTCGATTTGCCATTTTTGGGAACAACAGATGGAACAGAGCCAGGGATTGCTGCATGGAATGAAAAGCTTTCAACCCTCGATGGTTTCGTGTTCATCGTTCAGGAATACAATCACAGTATTACCGGAGCATTGAAAAATGCGCTTGATTTTGCACGCGAAGCTTGGAACAACAAAGCAGCCGGAATCGTCAGCTATGGTTCAACAGGCGGAGCACGTGCAGCTGAGCATTTAAGAGGTATTTGCGGAGAACTAAAAATAGCCGATGTCCGGACACATCCAACTTTATCTCTATTTACTGACTTTGAAAACGGAACGGAATTCAAACCACAGGCCCTGCATGTTGATAATGTCAATGGAATGCTGGATGAAGTAGTGGCATGGAGCGGTGCATTAAAGACTTTAAGATAATGAACGAGCAGATTAATTGACCTGCTTTTTTAAACGAGGTAATATCTCGAAGAAAGCTATTTTTACTTCGAGATTTTTTATTGGAAATGGCTTAAGATTATAAAGGAATAGGTGGAATTACATCATGGCAAAAGTTTTATATATCACAGCACATCCACTGACTGAAGAACAGTCATTCAGTTTGTCAGCAGGCAAAGCCTTCATTGACACATACAAGGAGCAAAACCAAACAGATGAAGTCATTCGTCTGGATCTTTTCAAAGAGAACATCCCTCAGATCGATGCCGATGTTTTAGGCGGCTGGGGAAAACTGCAAAAAGGCACTGAATTTTCAGCACTAACTGCAGAAGAACAGGCGAAAATCGGCCGTCTTGCAGAGCTTGTTGACCAGTTCACAGCAGCAGACAAATTCGTTTTCGTGACACCGCTTTGGAACTTCTCATTCCCGCCAGTCATGAAAGCATACCTGGATGCCGTTGCAGTCGCAGGCAAAACATTCAAATATACACAAGAAGGCCCAGTTGGTTTAATGACCGATAAAAAAGCCCTTCACATCCAGGCTCGCGGCGGATACTACTCAGAAGGGCCTGCAGCAAGCATGGAAATGGGAAATCGCTACATCGAAATAATCATGAACTTCTTCGGTGTACCTTCATTTGAATCCCTTGTTCTTGAAGGTCACAACGCAAACCCTGAAAAAGCACAGGAAATCAAAGAAAACGGAATTGCCCGTGCGAAGGATTTGGCACATACATTCTAATAGATGATTTAACAAGAACAGCAGGTCATAAATGGCCTGCTGTTCTATTTGTTAGAGGGGAACTTGAAGACAATTGACATGATTATTGATGGAGGTCATCTAAAATAATTATTGGAGGGTGTGTGATTTTGTGGTGATTTGGTAAGTGGATTGTATGGTATTTTTATGGTGTTTGGATATTTATGTTAAAAATGAAATAAGACTATCGAAGACTTTGTGAAACAATGTACTTAAAGTAACGATGCAGTTTAGTGTAACAAGATATAAAAAAAGCTTTGGATATATGATTGATGCCCAAAGCTTTTTCTTAAAATTATAATGTTCTAACTTGCTCAATTTTTAATCCGAAAATTTGAGGAGGTTCAATTTTGTTTATTTGCAAATAAGTAGAGATTTGTCCACGATGATGGATTTCATGTTCTGGGATTGCCATAAGTATCCTCCAAACACTAACTTCATGACCATGAAGGGTTAAAACCTTTTGTGTCAATGCATCGTTGCCAGCTTTTAATAGACTCTCTGTAAGTTTAATCTGACATGCCTCTAAATAATTTGAAATATCCTCAATAGAAGCTCCCTTACTAGTATCATGCCCTGTGTATGTCCACGAACCATGTTCAAATATACCTAGAAACATCAACCGAGATGAAGCGATATGTCGCAATAAATCACCTGTAGAAAATTTATCTTCAGAAGGCTTCCAATCTAGGAGTTCATTAGGTATTGCTTTTACATATTGCATCGTTCGTTTATGAATCCCATCTAAATATTTTACATATTCCTTAATATCATGAATCATGTTTTCACTCTCCAATTTTTCAGTCTTTTATCACTTTATATTCTTAATTCAGTGGAAATAATCCTTTAACGAAACCATTAACTACTGATTTTGGTATTTAACAAAATGGAAGTTTAGTTGTACAAGGAATTTAAACTATGACTGAAGAAATCTTTTTTCTCTTAGAATTTTTTGAATATTTTTAATTCGTGATGTTATAATAAAGGGAAATTGTGAACCATTGTACTTAATTTCTGTTCAGTAATAGAGACAAATAGTTAAGAATTAATTTTGCATTAATTACCGTGAACCGTACCATAAGTAATGACGAGTTTTTTTAATTCATTTCATAAAGGAGGAATCTTGGTGACGGACACGGCTTTCAGTAGCTCCGTTGATGCTATCTGGAGGAGCGAGTCGGCTAGGATTATTGCAAGTCTAACACGGATCATGCGAGATGTGGGACTTGCCGAAGATCTTGCACAAGATACGCTTCTTATCGCCCTTGAGCGCTGGCCGCTTTCAGGTATACCTGATAACCCGGGCGCATGGCTGATGACAACTGCAAAACGGCGAGCCATCGACCTGATCCGCAGAAATAAATTGAGGGATCGCAAATATGAAGAGTTGGGGTATGAGTTGAACACTCTGGACAAACCGGATTTTGACGATGCACTTGATGATCACATTGGCGATGATCTCCTGCGTCTGATATTCATAACCTGCCATCCTATTCTGTCGGCAGACGCACGCGTGACACTCACGCTGCGACTACTCGGAGGACTAACGACCGAAGAAATTGCAAAAGCATATCTCATCTCAGAGTCAACGGTCGCGCAACGGATCACACGAGCCAAGAGAACGCTATCAGAGGCGCGAGTTCCATTTGAAGTTCCGCCGAAGGCCGAGCTCACGTCTCGACTTTCCTCGGTTCTCGAGGTAATCTATCTCATGTTTAACGAGGGATACTCCGCGTCTAAAGGTGATGTATGGTTACGGCCCCAGCTTTGTGAAGAAGCCCTGAGGATTGGTCGTACATTGGCGGGAATTGTACCCGACGAGCCTGAGGTCCATGGCCTTGTTGCGCTTATGGAAATTCAAGCTTCGAGGTTTAAAGCGCGAGTCGACTCAACCGGGGAGCCCATACTGCTTATGGATCAAAACCGAGCGCTCTGGGATGAACTCCTTATAAGTCGCGGACTGGCTGCGCTTAATCGTGCTGAACGGCTTGGTGTCGACCTGGGTCCTTATTCGCTTCAGGCGGCTATCACGGCGTGTCACGCCCAGGCACGCACGGCTTCGGAGACAGATTGGGTGCGGATATCAGCGCTTTATGAAGCACTTTCTCAAATTATGCCAACACCTATAGTAGAGTTAAATCGTGCAGTTGCCTTATCGATGGCATATGGACCGGAGATTGGACTCGAGATTGTCGATACATTGCTATCGGAACCATCCCTAAAAAACTATCATTTATTGCCGAGTGTCCGCGGCGATTTTCTCATGAAATTGGGCAGATTTGACGAAGCCTATTTGGAATTCCAACGAGCTGCGGCACTTGCGGGCAATGTCCGTGAACAAGAGCTTCTATTGAAACGTGCCGAAGAGTGCGCTAAAAGGTAGTAAATTTAGAGCTTAATTTACATCAAGTTCAATGGTCGAATATTTTTTTGAATTTTTTTTAAAAAGGTATGTCGATTTTGATACATGTTGTTCGTCGAATAAATAGAGGCAAAAATAAATGCTTCAATTTATTGTAAAAGGAGAAAAAAATATGAAATTTCTATGTTTGGGTTACCTGGATTCAGCCAAAATGGATGTTCGCCCCAAGGGGGAGATTGATGCTGTTATGCAGGAATGTCAGCCTCACCTAGAGGAATTCTATAAAAGCGGTCAAGTGATGATTGATGCTGGTCTATCCTTCGAAACGAAATGCTTGCGACGGGCGAACGGTAAGGTGAAGGTTATGGACGGTCCTTTTATCGAAACGAAGGAGATGATAGGCAGCGCTTTTCTTATAGAAGCGCAGAATATGGAGGAAGCGATCAGGATTGCTTCCTTACATCCGACCGTACAGGTTGTTGCGGGGGAGCAATTTGGATGGGGGATTGAGATTCGTCCGATCCACTACTTTGAATCGAGAGACTAACCTAAGGATAGTTCAATACTTCAATGGAAGGGCCATCCCGCAAGGATGGCCCTAAAAAAGTGAGTGAAGATACTAAAAAGGATCGGATTATTATTACATAGTTTGTGAAGAAATGTACTTAAACAAACGGGTGTTTAGTTGAATAAGACAATAATTAGTAATAAAAGGACCAACTTTTTGATAAGTCGGTCTTTTTGTGTTATTTACCTTGTGAATTACCAAGTGTTTTGTCCGTGGTTAGCTATGAGAGTTCATATGATAATTGACTGTTTGCACCTCACAAGTAAACCCGTTACCAATATAGGACATCCGTTTTTTCATACCTATTAAACTTCCTGTGGCACCTGCAGTCCCAGTCCTTGGGCGATACGGGTTCCGTACTCGGGATCTGCCTTATAGAAGTGGCCGATCTGGCGGAGTTTGATATCATCGCGTTCAACTGGCTTCATGGCAGCGACGATATTAGCAACCAGGCGCTCTCGTTCTTCTTCGCTCATAAGGCGGTACAGGTCACCGGCTTGTGTGTAATGGTCATGGTGATCATAGCCCGCGTTTTCGGCCACGCCGCTGACAGGGAATGCTGCCTGTTTGTGCTCATTTACTTCAGTTGGTCCTCCGAAACTATTAGGCTCATAGTTTACTGATTTGCCGCCATTTCCATCAAAGCGCATCTGGCCGTCACGCTGGTAGGAATTGACTTCTGTTCTAGCCCTGTTGATTGGCAAATGATTGTGATTTGCGCCTACACGGTATCGGTGCGCATCAGCATAAGCGAACAGGCGGCCCTGCAGCATTTTATCTGGAGATACGTCGACACCAGGGACAAGGCTGCCCGGTGAGAATGTAGCCTGCTCAACCTCGGCAAAGTAGTTTTCAGGATTGCGGTCCAATACCATGCGGCCCACTTCAATCAACGGATAGTCTTTTTGAGACCAAACTTTTGTGACATCGAATGGATCGAAACGATAGGTGTCCGCGTCCTCCAGCGGCATGATTTGTACATAAAGCTTCCATGCAGGAAAGTCACCGGCTTCAATTGCATTGAATAGGTCTTCTGTATGGAAATCAGGGTTTTCCCCGGCAATTTGTGCTGCCACATCGGCTGTCAGATTCTTCACACCTTGCTCTGTCTTGAAATGGTACTTAATCCAGACTCCTTCGCCTTCAGCGTTCGTCCATTTGAATGTATGGCTGCCAAAACCGTGCATATGGCGGAAAGTAGCCGGAATTCCGCGATCAGACATCAGGATCGTTACCTGGTGCAACGCTTCAGGTGAAAGTGACCAGAAATCCCACACTGCATTCGGATCCTTCAGGTGAGTCTGAGGGTTCCTTTTTTGTGTATGGATGAAATCAGGGAACTTGATCGCATCACGAATGAAGAATACCGGCGTATTGTTGCCGACGATATCATAGTTTCCTTCCTCTGTATAAAACTTTACGGCGAAGCCGCGTGGATCACGCACTGTATCAGCTGATCCAAGTTCTCCTGCAACCGTTGAGAAACGGACGAATAAAGGTGTTTTCTTGCCTACCTCGGAAAGGAATGCAGCCTTCGTATAGTTGGTTACATCATTTGTCACTTCAAAATATCCATGTGCTCCGGCGCCTTTTGCATGCACAACACGCTCAGGTACGCGTTCGCGGTTAAAGTGCGCCAATTTTTCCAAAAGGTGAACGTCCTGCAGTAAAGTAGGACCTCTTTGTCCAGCTGTCATGGAATTCTGGTTGTCCCCGACCGGCGCTCCCCAGCTTGTAGTCAAATGCTTCTTTTGATCATTACTCATTGTTCATCCCGCCTTTTATTAAATTTGTTGATAATCAAATGATAACACCTTTCAAATAAAAATCAATACTAAATAATAATAATTTTAAATAAGAAATTAGTATAATTATATTCAGTTCTCTAAATATAGGTAAATTGGTCCTGTCCCAGTAGATGGACGATAAAATAAATAACTCTTGATAAAACGACATTTTTTTGAATCTCTCGAATACGCCTCTAGCTAAGTTACAAACCTGTAACACTATGTAAAAAATGAACCGGATCCTTACAGTGCTGGTTATTGAAGGAAGAAAAAAGAGACTGGAATAAACTGCTAGGTTTAAAAAGAATCAAGCGTTTTCAATAGATTGTGATGAATTTTCTTGATTGGCACTTATTGGGCGATGAATCAATATGTTACAACTGCTAGCCTTGTTAGTAGAGAAAGAGAGCAACTCTACTGGGAGGTATGGAGAATGAAAAAGATGAAAAAGACTTTGGCAGCGCTAACGGCTGTAGTATCCCTATCTGTATTTTCAATGGGTGCGGCTGCAGAAGCGGCAACGTACCAGGTGAAAACAGGAGATACTTTATGGGGAATTGCGAGTAAATATGCTGTGCCTGTGAATCAATTGAAAAAGGCCAATAACCGGACTAGCAATCTACTATATCCAGGACAAAAGTTGACGATTCCGGCCGCAACGGTATCCGCGGCAGATCAGGACTTGCTTGCAAGACTGGTCCACGCTGAGGCGAAAGGCGAGCCATATGCAGGGAAAGTAGCAGTAGCGACTGTTGTCTTGAATAGAGTAGCAAGCTCTGAATTCCCAAATACAATCAAGGGTGTCATCTATCAAAAATCAAACGGCTATTATGCCTTCACACCGGTGAAAAATGGTGCGATCAACAAGGCAGCGGACGCAGAGTCAAAGAAGGCAGTTAAAGAAGCCCTAGCATTCAGGGGGCAGGGAAATGGCTCATTGTTCTTCTTTAATCCGAAAACAGCAGTAAGCAAATGGGTTTTCTCAAGAGAAGTAACCGTAACAATCGGAAATCATAGATTTGCGAAGTAACCAGAAAAAAGCTGTGCAGATTCTCATTCTGCACAGCTTTTTCTCAATTAGGTTACTTTTCAAAGCTTGTGATAAAAAGCCTTGTTAAATATTTAAATAAAACATACTATTTAATTGCAATACATAATGAATGGAGGAATGTTTTTTGATAGTTAAATCGCGTGTTGAATCGTTGGAACTACAGATTCTGAGAAAGCTGAATGCGAGAATGAATTTGTCTCCGAAAGAACATAGTAACTATCTATACCTGGAAAAAGGATATGAAGGCGAAGTAATTTTTGATCGTTGGATGGAGGGGGTAGAAAAAGGCTTTCTGGTTTTGAATGATTTGCTCCTGGAACATGGAAATACCAAATTCCAAATCGATTCCCTATTCCTGTCCAAGATGATTCACATGTTCGAAGTGAAGAACTTGGAGGGAGATTATTATATCGAAGGCGATAGGTGGTACACCAACAATGGAGTAGAAATCAAAAATCCTCTATTACAAATGGAAAGAGCAGAATCTCTCCTGCGAAGGATGGTACGAGACCTGGGATACAACTTAAATATTGAATCAACACTAGTCTTTGTGAACACCAACTTTTACCTCTATCAAGCCCCGCGTAATTTACCAATTATCTTTCCGAATCAGATTCCAAGACTTCTTAAAAACCTGCAAAAACAATTTGCTCCAATAAAAAATACTCACACAAACCTAGCGGAACGGCTGCAATCCCTGCATACCCAAGATTCACCATACTCACGACTGCCTGAATATAGTTTCGACAAATTGAAGAAGGGAATAACCTGTTCTCATTGTCATAGCATGAATACCATCGTTACTAGAAAAACACTGATATGCACTAATTGCGGAAAACGGGAAACTATACATGAAGCAGTATTGCGAAGTGTTAGAGATATTCAATTGCTTTTTCCGGAAGAAGCTTTAACAGTCAATACGGTTCATCAATGGTGCAAGACTGTTAAAACAAAGAAAGCCATTAGGAACATTCTATCCGAAAACTATACATTGGAGGGCTATGGTCCATCTTCTCGCTATATAACTGTTGATAAATGATTCATGGAGGAGAAAGATACCCTTATGCAGGTGAAACTGTCCACATAAGGGCACCATTCAGAGCGAAAGATGCCCTTAAGCAAGTGAAACTGTCCACATAAGGGTACCATCCAGGACAAAAGATACCCTTATGCAAGTGTAATCATCCACATAAGGGCACCATTCGGGGCAAAAGATACCCTTATGCAGGGGAAACCATCCACATAAGGGTACCTTTCCTGTTGAAAGATACCCTTATGCAAGTGGAATCATCCACATAAGGGTACCATTTGGGGCAAAAGGTACCCTTAAGCAAGTGAAACTGTCCACATAAGGGTACCATTCGAGGCAAAGATACCCTTATGCAGGCAAAACTATCCACATAAGGGTATCATTCCTGTTGAAAGATACCCTTATGCAAGTGTAATCATCCACATAAGGGCACCATTCGGGGCAAAAGATACCCTTATGAAGGCAAAACTATCCACATAAGGGCACCATTCCGGTCGAAAGATACCCTTATGCAGTCGAAACTATCCACATAAGGGCACCATTCAGGGCAAAAGGTACCCTTATGCAGTCAAAATCATCCACATAAGGGCATCATTCCGGTTGAAAAATACCCTTATGCAGACGAAGCTGTCCACATAAAGGCACCATTCCGGACGAAAGATACCCCAAACTATCCAAATAAGGGGACCATTCAAGCTTTATTCATTGTCCTGAAAGTATTCTAACGATTTGATCCTCAACTTTCCTGCCGTCCCTGTCATCCAGCAGATTATTCAGCATAATCGTAAAAATAAGAGTCTCTCCGCCAGGCTTTTCCACATAACCTGCGAGGGTGCTTACTCCTGTTAGCGAGCCGGTTTTGGCCTGAACAGTAACTAACTTTGCCTCTTCTTTCAGTCTGTTTCGCATCGTCCCGCCAACCATCCTGTCCTTTGCTCCGGCAGCTGGAAGGGAATCCTTGAAAACAGGAAACCATTTCTCCCCCTGCACTTCATAAAGTAGTTTTGTGATTTCATTTGCCGGAATTAAGTTCACGTGGGATATACCTGAACCGTCACGGATTAAGATTTGGTGTGTATCGATACCGAAACTTTTCAGTTCCTCAGCCATAACCTCAAGGCCTTTTTCCCAGCTTCCGTCACCGTGGACGGCTTTGCCCAATTCCTTCACGAGCGCTTCGGCATGGCCATTATTGCTGAGCTTCATGAAGGGTACCATCAGGTCAGCAAGGGGCATGGATTTGTGAAAAATTAATACCGGCATGTCATCTGTTGCCTCGCCGTCTTTTATTTTCCCAACAATCTGTATTCCCTGGTCCTCCAGGGCTTTCTTAAAAAGGGTTCCGGCATATCGCGTTGGATCCCAGACGGCTACCCATTCCCTTAGCGCTTGCGAATCAGCAGGAATCGTCCCTTTTACGACAATGGTATTTGTGCCATGCTCTCGTTCGATGTGGATATTCTGTTTTCCTTTGTTTTCGACTGTTTTAGTTTCATTAACGATTGTGACAAAATCTGTATCAGGCTCGAGCGAAATCTTGGCGGCCGTGTCTTTTTTACCCGGGGAAATGGAGACTATCACTGTTCCGGCGTCATAGTCCTGATTCGGTGAGGCTGTCAGTGCCGAAATTTGCGCTCCATAATACTGATGCTCGTCATTCCAGGTTAGATCCTCAGAATAACGAATATCATCATACCAGCTGTCATCGGTGACAACATCCCCATCTATCTTCAGGATTCCTTTCTTCTTCAGTTTTTTGGCCATTTCAGCAAAATCAGCTGGAAGTAGTGTCGGATCGCCTCCACCTTTTAAATAAAGATCTCCTGATAGAGTGCTGCCAGCTATTTTACCAGCTGTCAAAACTTCGGTAGTAAAGCGATAATCCTCCCCTAAAACTGACAGTGATGCAGCGGCAGTGAACAGCTTCAGGACAGAAGCCGGCTGCATTCGAATCTCTCCGTTATGCTCATACAGCAGCTTTCCGTCCTCGGCTGACCTTATGCTGATACCCGCCAATGCCCCCTCAAGAATCCGTTCATTTACAATAAAATCATTAATTACCTCTGGCAAATCAACCGGTGATGAAACAGCCTGAGCAGGAGGTTCATCCGTATAGAAAAACGGAATGAAGGCTAAAATGCTAACAAACATGAACAGGACGATGAATGTGGTTTTTTGTTTCAATTTTTCGTTCATTCCCTTCATAACTCTTCTGTTTTCGACAGGAATTTTCCCAATAAACAACTAGTAGAGTCTATGATAATGTTTAAATTAATAGAAGGTTGAGGAGGAAAAATATGTACCGATACGTTTGGAATTCCTTATTCATTGTAGCCATCGGAGCAGGATTTTACTTCTATGTCCAACTGATTTTTTCCAAGGTGACAGACCCTTTGTACGGCACATTGGCACTTCTTTTAGGCTGCCTGTTCGCGGCCGGGATTTCACGGGAGATGTTGTTGGTTTTGCAAAATAGAAATGAAAATAGTCAGGTTTAACTTAAAAAATACTCCTTATTGATCTTCTTTAGATTCGGAAGCTCAATAGGAGTATTTTGTTATTTCCTGTTGGAATCAAGTTTAATCTATGATTCCATGTCCAACAATTTCTACATCGACTTTTGGAGTGATGACCACGTTTGGATATTCCTTTTTCCAATCTACATGCTTCCAATAGTCGGGGTATAGTGCAATTAGTCTTCTGCCAATCCCCAAGCTATCACTATTTGCTTCCTGAAGAGTTTTAATTGCGGCTACTGCATCATTGGTCAGCATCTCAGATAGTTTATTGTTCAATTTTGTAATTTCGTGCTTATTGTATAATTGGTTCTTAGCGTAGTCGGTGATATCAATTTTTAACTTTAAATTTATATTCGCAATAGCCCGATTGTTTTTCACTTTTACCTCTAATGTTTCCTTTGCTTTTTTTACGGTAAAAGAAACAAAATGTGGCGGATTGAAACTTTCACCTTCTGCTATTCTTTTTGTGAATTTTGGCGACTTTCCCGAATTGCCGTCAAGCAATAGGAAAATAACCGCCTCCTCCCCGGTAAGTACCCGACCAGTGAATTTTCTGTCGTTAAATAAGGCAATACCCTCAACACTGGCCGTTTTCCTGTCTTCTGATGGACGAAGGAAAGGCAATACGAAATCTTCTCCTGGATCAAACATCTCCGCGCAGATCGATTGAATGTTTTCCGCGGGAATGAGGGAAGCGATTTCCTGGCTCTCTAATAAATCATAGAGATAAGAACTGACCTTCTCCTCTTCAAAATTTATTCGCAGCAAATCCTTACCCATCCCCTCGGCTACGACTACTTTGGCGCTTAGGGCACTCTTGGGATCACGATAGAATAAATCAAGTACAGAATAGATATCCTTCTTTGCGAGCTCATTCCCTATGATTAACACCCTTAGTTTGGATGCATCAAAGACCTTTTCAGCTTTTCTGTCTACGTCCCCCCGTGCCTCTCTTGGTGTATTCCCGATGCCAGTGCTGATGGTATATCCACTGACCCCTCCTCCCTCTTGATTCTTTTTTATGGTTGGGGATGTAAGCTCATCGAGTATTTTTCCGTCAGGCGTCAAATCGAAGCTGGCCGCCATGAATAATTTTACATCCTTCAATAAATGCTGATCCCAGCAGGCACTAAGCAACAGAAGGGTGACAATAGCAAGAATGCCTGTTTTAAGAATTCGGATCATTGGCCTTACCTCCATGCTCGGATTTTTTGAACAGGAATGAAACGGTGAGTAAAAAGGCAGGGAAAAGGATGAAAATAAAACTGGCCTTCGGGATATTACTGCTCATGATATCTAAATATTTGATATCTATTTCAGGCAAAAAAGAAAAGCCATAAATGATAAACGCCAAACAATACACAAGTTTCCGTCGATCCATTTTATAAAAAATTTTACCGGCAGAGTCAGCGGCCAGAAACAGGTAAGTGCAGAAAGAAGTGAATACAAGGAATATCCAAATTGACAGAAATAGTAAATCCGTTCGTTCAATGAGTTTGAACGTATAAGATTTTAAGATATACAAAAGCGGTTCTGGCAATATTTTTATTTCAGCCGGGCTGAAGTAAATGAAACTGATGATAACTACATAGGCATAGAGTATGGTACTGAACAGGTTAGCAAAGGATACTGCCTTGAATTTTTGACGTGTCGTTCCTGATACCATTGGAAAAGTGAGGAGGATGATTTCAAACCCCAGCATGGAAAGGATCGCGTCTTTACTGCCAATGACAATATCTTTGATGCCAGCTTGTCCGATCGGTAACAAATAATAAATGTTCGAATCCTTCAACGTGTAGGAAACAAGCAGCAAGAGCAAAAGGATAAGCGGTGTGACCAATGTGTAAAACCGGGCCAGGATTTTCAATCCACCTACACTTAAATAGATTCCGGCCAGCACAAGCAAACCGCCGATTACCCAATTTGGAGTATAGGGAAGGATCCAGCGATCGATAACTCTGGTATAGAGCACAAGAATCAGACTTCCGACACTGATGAAATATAGCATATAGAAAAGAGAAATTAGTTTACCAATCTTCCTGCCTAACAGAAACGCTGAAATATCAAGGATGTTTTTAGACATGAATTTTTTTAAAAGCATGAAATACATTAATAAGACTCCTTGAAGCAAAAGGCCGGCCAGAAGTACCGAAATCCATCCATCTGACTGCGCAGATTTATGCATTTGATAGGGCAATGAAAGGGCACCTACACCCAACTGTGTCTGGATGATCAAAAAGAAAAATTGCTGATGGGTAATCGTATCTTTATCTCGGTTCATTTGTCTTCCATCCTCTAGAGTCCCGCTGTCTCTTGGTGTTTACAGCATGTGAATTGCGCGGACGCTCATCCATTTTCCAAAGTGGCATTCTCAAAAATGTGTCCTTAAGATCCTTGACCTGCAATGGAGCCAATGGCGAAAAATATGGGACTCCGAAAGATTCAAGCTTGCACAGTTTAATGAAGACGAATATCAGGCCAAAAGTTAGTCCCACGAAACCTAATATTGCAGCCGCAACCATTAGGGGAAACCGGATCAGCCGGACGGCCGTACTCATTTCATTGGAAGGAACGACAAACGCAGATATCGCAGTGACAGCGACGATGACAATCATGATATTAGAAATCAATCCTGCGCTTACAACAGCATCACCTATGACCAGACCTCCAACAATTCCGATGGTTTGTCCGATCGGTCTCGGAAGCCTGATCCCAGCTTCCCTGATCAATTCAATCGTTATCTCCATGAAGAAAGCCTCCAAAAGAGGAGGATAGGGTATTCCTTCTATTGATCCCTTTAATGGAAGAATTAACTCATGAGGGATGACTTCAAGGTGAAAAGCAATAATTGCGATGTAAAAGGCAGGCAATGTGATGGCGATAAGGAAGCTGACATACCTCAACAAACGGATGAATGTAGAAGGAATCCACCGACTGTTATAATCATCCGATGACTGATAGAATGCAAAAAAAGTGATTGGCAATATCAAGGCTGTCGGACTGCCATCACCAATGATGATGATCCTGCCTTCCATTAAATTAGCCATTGCCCGATCCGGCCTTTCCGTGTTGATGAGCTGTGGAAATAAAGAAAACGGATCGTCCTCAATGAACTCCTCAATATAACCAGGACTTAGTACCATGTCGGTCGAAATATAGGAAAGCCTTCTTTCAACTTCATCAACGATATTCTGGTCAGCTATCCCCTTCATAAAAATGACAGCTACTTTGGTTTTGGTCTTATCGCCTAACTCATGGTAGTTAACCGTGAACTCTGGATTTTTAATTCTAAGCCTTAGCTGACTGATATTTGTTTCAAGTTTTTCAACGAAGCCATCATGCGCGCCGCGAACCACTGATTCATTTATCGGTTCCTGTATGGCACGTTGGATATCTTTAGGGAATGTGAATAGCCATCCTTCATCACGTTCGCATAAGAATAAAACATATCCGCCACTTAGAATGCCGCTGATCATGTTTTTCTGAGTATCCGCCCGTATACCATTCAACAACTTAAGTTCGTCTGGTGTGACCTGAGAATCTTCAGCCAATAAAGGAATCAATAAAAGCTCCTTGAACTTTTCCTGTGACACCATGGTTTCAAGGAAACAAAACCGCAAAGTATAGTTTCCCCTTTTAAATTCAAACTCTTTAAAGTCAGCGGTATGCTGAAAGACAGCCTTTAGTTTTTCATATCCACTGCAATGAATTTCTTTTTTCTCGCTATTAGATGCAGGAAGCCGGAATTTTTTCATCATCACACCACTTTTTTGCTTAATAGCAAACTTTAATAATATATTCGTTAAAAATAGTTATTCCTTTTAAAACGTTTTATATGTAAGAGTTGATGTGAATTTGCGATTATTTACTGTGTGGGGGTATGATAAGATATAAGCAAAAGATGTAAAAGGGGGTTTTTAGATGGACATTTTAGAGCCCGAAGTACACCCGGCTGACTGTGCGGACAGCTGCTGCTCATCAGAGCGAAAAAGCCATCACTCTGAAAAAACGAAAAAAAATCTTGTCACGAGATTGAATCGGATAGAAGGACAAATACGCGGCATAAAAGGCCTTATTGAAAGAGATACGTATTGTGACGACGTGATCACCCAAATTTCTGCGACTCAGGCGGCATTGAACAGCGTGGCTAAGCTGCTGCTTGAAGGCCATATGAAATCGTGCATCGTTGAACGGATTCAGGAAGGTGACAACGAAGTGATCGATGAACTGTTGACGACAATTGAGAAACTGATGAAAAAATAACAGGCCATTTTGTTTTCTATTTATGAACATGTTCTGTATAATGTCACTAACTTAATATATTCCTTCGGGGTCGGGTGAAATTCCCAACCGGCGGTGATGAAGCCAAGCCTGTGCTTCTTAGTCCGTGACCCGGTTAACATTTGTTAAACGGTGGATCTGGTGAAACTCCAGGGCCGACAGTTAAAGTCTGGATGGGAGAAGGAAAAAACGAGGATTAGAAACAAGGGAGCAGTATACCTTTTTTTACCCTCTAGTTTGATATTGTCTTTTTTAGGACCCCGAAGCGCTTATGTTTCGGGGTCTTTTTATTTTTTTAAAAAGAGGAAGGGATGAAGGTGAAGAATCAAGACTATATGGCCCTTGCCATCAATCTCGCAAGGGCAGCGGAAGGACAAACCTCCCCGAATCCCCAGGTTGGCGCTGTGCTTGTAAAAGAGGGGCAGATCATTGGCATGGGCGCCCATTTGAAGGCAGGCGAGCCGCATGCTGAGGTCCATGCGATCCGGATGGCAGGTGAGAAAGCGAATGGAGCGACTCTCTATGTGACACTGGAGCCGTGCAGCCATTTCGGGAAGACGCCGCCATGTTCGAATCTTGTCATAGAGTCGGGTATCAAAAAGGTGTTTGTGGCTTCGGTTGACCCTAATCCGCTCGTCGGCGGAGCAGGAATCAAAAAGATGCGTGAGGCCGGAATAGAGGTTGAGGTTGGATTATTAGCGGACGAAGCTATTGCTCTTAATAAGGTGTTTTTTCATTACATAAGCACGGGACTTCCATATGTAACCTTGAAGTCAGCCACCAGCCTTGATGGAAAAATCGCAACAGTGGCAGGTGAGAGTAAATGGATCACCGGTGAGGAAGCACGCAAGGACGTCCATCACTTCCGCCATACACAGGATGCCATTCTCGTTGGAGTCAACACGGTCATTAAAGATAACCCAAGCCTGACGACACGGCTTGAGACCGGAGGGAAAAATCCGATTCGCGTAATACTGGATTCCACCCTGAGAACGCCATGGGAATCGGGGCTGATCCTTGACCAGGCAGCACAGACCATCATCGTGACAGGATCTGGTGCCGAGCCTGAAAGGGTAAAACAATTTGAAGAACAAGGCATCAAAATCATCAAGTTAGAATCTGCGAAAGTCGGGATCAAAGAAATGCTGGGAAAACTGGGGGAGCGCGGCATCACTTCTCTGTATGTTGAAGGCGGTGCCGAGGTCCATGGCAGTTTTTTAAGGGAGAAGGCTTTTCAGCGGGTGATTACCTATATCGCGCCAAAGCTGATCGGCGGCAGAAATGCTCCGTCAGCATATGGAGGCGAAGGCATTGCCTGTCTGGAGGAAACAGTTCCCTTGAAAATCACCGATGTAAAACAAATCGGCCAGGATATCCGGATCATTGCTGAGCCGGTCTAGAGGGAGGTTAATATGTTTACAGGGATTATTGAGGAAATCGGGACTGTTGCAAATATCCAGCACAGCGGGGAATCTTTTGTGCTGACAATTGACGCGAAAAAAGTCCTGACAGATGTCCATCTTGGTGACAGTATTGCCGTCAACGGAGTATGCCTGACTGTCACGTCCTTTTCCGAAAACCGGTTTTCAGTAGATGTGATGCCGGAGACGGTAAAAGCTTCGAGCCTGAAAACCGTCAGGAGAGGCTCAAAGGTGAACCTGGAAAGAGCGATGGCAGCCGGAGGCCGGTTCGGCGGTCATTTTGTCGCCGGCCATGTGGATGGAGTCGGGGTCATCAAAGGGAAAACCCAAGTTGAAAACGCAGTGTATTATGAAATCCAGCTTGATCCCGAATTGCTGAAATACGTCATCATGAAAGGCTCTGTCGCAGTTGATGGTACAAGCCTGACTGTTTTCGGGATATCGGAAGACAGCCTGACATTGTCGCTGATTCCGCTGACACTTTCTGACACAGTGCTTGGCTTCAAGGATAAAGGCGATATCGTCAATATAGAATGTGACATGATCGGCAAATATGTAGGGCACTTCTTGAGTAACCAGGTTCCAGCAGCTCCAAAAAAAGGAAGCAATATTACAGCCCAATTCCTAGAGGATAACGGGTTTATGTGAGGGTGATGAAAATGTTTGATCCGATTGAAGAGGCTATATATGAACTCATGCAAGGAAAGGTAGTCATCGTTTGTGATGACGAGGACCGGGAGAATGAAGGGGATTTTATCGCGCTGGCTGAGAAGGCAACACCCGATGTTATTAACTTCATGGCGACGCATGGCCGGGGGTTGATCTGTGTTCCAATTGAAACAGAATTGGCACAAAGGCTCGACCTGATGCCGATGGTTTCTCGCAACACTGATCCACATGGTACTGCATTTACCGTTAGTATCGACCATAAGTTCTCCACGACAGGGATTTCTGCGTTTGAGCGCTCGGCCACGGTGCTCAGCATGCTTGATCCAGAGTCAAAGGCTGCCGATTTCAAACGTCCTGGCCACGTCTTCCCGCTTGTCGCCAAGAAAGGCGGCGTCTTAAGGCGGGCCGGCCATACGGAGGCAGCGGTCGATCTGGCGAAAATGTGCGGCGCCAAGCCGGCTGGCGTTATTTGCGAAATCATGAATGAAGACGGCACAATGGCAAGGGTGCCGCAGCTTCGCAAAATTGCAGACCAGTTCGAATTAAAGATGATCACGATCAAAGACCTTATCCAGTACCGGAACCGTAAGGACAAGCTGATTCAAAGAGAGGTTGAAATCAATCTCCCGACCGAATTCGGAATGTTCAAGGCTGTCGGATATTCGAATGTCGTGGATGATAAAGAACATGTTGCCCTTGTGAAAGGGGACATCGACCCGGATGAGCCGGTTCTGGTACGGGTCCATTCTGAGTGCCTGACCGGGGATGTATTCGGTTCGTATCGCTGTGACTGCGGGCCGCAGCTGCATGCCGCACTAACCCAAATCAACGAAGAAGGGCGCGGCGTCCTTTTGTACTTGCGCCAGGAAGGCAGGGGCATTGGCCTGATGAATAAGCTGCGGGCCTATAAGCTGCAGGAAGAGGGCTACGATACTGTGGAGGCCAATGAAAAACTCGGCTTCGGTGCTGACCTTCGCGAATACGGGATTGGAGCACAGATTTTAAAAGACCTTGGCATCAAGCAAATTAAACTGCTCACCAACAATCCTAGGAAAATAAGAGGACTTAAGGGTTATGGCCTTGAAGTCGTCGACCGGGTGCCCATCCAGATGCCAGCAAGGGAAGAAAACGAAAACTACTTAAAAACAAAACACAGCAAACTAGGTCATTTACTTAAATTTTAATTGGAGGAATCAGACATGAACAGAACATTTGAAGGTAATTTAGTAGGAACAGGTCTTAAAATCGGGATTGTAGTTGGACGTTTCAATGAATTCATCACCAGCAAGCTTTTGGGCGGCGCGCAGGATGCCTTGAAAAGACATGGCGTCGATGAAAATGATGTCGATGTTGCCTGGGTTCCTGGTGCATTCGAAATTCCATTGGTGGCGCAAAAAATGGCAAAGAGCAATAAATATGATGCAGTCATCACATTAGGAACCGTTATCCGCGGCTCCACTCCGCATTTTGACTATGTTTGCAATGAAGCTGCCAAAGGGGTATCAGCGGCGGCGATGAACTCAGGAGTTCCGGTTATCTTCGGTGTCCTGACAACTGATACGATCGAGCAGGCGATTGAACGTGCCGGCACGAAAGCGGGCAATAAAGGCTGGGACGCAGCGGCTTCTGCGATCGAAATGGCCAACTTAATGAAGAATATCGAAATGTAAACAATTTATGAAAGCTGCAGGCAACTATGCCTGCAGCTTTTTTATTTTCTAAGACGGGCAAAATCTTCCCGAACTTTTAAAATCCTTGCCTCAGTTTGTTAATAATTTGTTCATAATTTCTGGTTAAGATGAAAACAAGTTAAGAAACGAGGAGGAAATACCATGAATGAATTCGAGCAGGAATCCAGGAATCATGAATCGGAACCGGTCAACGAGCAGCAATCCCGTTATCATCAATCAGAACCGGCCAACGAGCAGCAATTTCGGTATCATGAATCGGAATCGGCCAACGAGCAGCAATCCCGTTACCCTGTATCAGAACCGGTCAAAAAGTCCAATAAATTCAAAAGCATTCTATCAACTGTCATGGCTGGGGTAGTCGGTTCGGCTATTACGCTTGCGGCTGTTAATTTTACAGAAACAGATGCTGGACAAAAGGTGCAGCCTCAGACGGAAACAGCAGCAGAAAGCAGTTCCAATATTGTGACGACACCTACTTCGGCGAAGAGTTCAGGATCAATTGCCGACATCATTGAGAATTCCTCTAAATCGATTGTAGGAATCACTAATATCCAGCAGGAAAGCAATCCTTTTTCCCGCAGCCAGGGTAATGTCGAAACCGGGTCTGGTTCTGGGGTTATTTTTAAAAAAGAGGGCAAGGAAGCCTTCATTGTTACAAACAACCATGTAATTGAAGGTGCAACTAAGGTTGAGGTCTCCCTTTACAATGGCGAGAAGGTTGAAGCGCAGGTTGTCGGAGCAGACGCGTTAACTGATTTGGCAGTTATTAAAATAGAGGCAGCCAAGGCGGTGGATGTCATCGAATTCGGCGACTCTTCAGCCTTAAGACCTGGCGACCAGGTGCTGGCCATCGGAAACCCTCTCGGACTGGACTTATCACGGACTGTCACTCAAGGAATCGTCAGCGCGGTTGACCGGTCCATCTCAGTACCGACTTCTGCCGGGGAATGGGAAATGAATGTCATCCAGACCGACGCAGCAATCAACCCGGGAAACAGCGGCGGCGCATTGATCAATACAGATGGAAAAGTGATTGGAATCAATAGTTTGAAAATCTCGCAAAATGGGGTGGAAGGCCTTGGCTTTGCGATTCCAAGTCAGGAGGCTCTGCCAATCGTCAACCAGCTGATTGAAAAGGGAAAAGTTGAACGTCCTTATTTAGGTGTAAGTCTTGCTGATTTGGAGCAAATCCCTGAAATGTACCTTAAGAATCTGCCGGAAAATGTAGACTCCGGTACGATGGTGACCAGCGTCGACCCAAATTCTGCGGCAGCCAAAGCAGGCCTGCAGGAGCAGGATCTCATCGTCGGCATCAATGATGCACAGGTGAAAAGTGCGAGTGACCTTAGGAGATATATGTATACCAAGCTTAAAAAGGGTGACAGTGCACAATTGAAAATTTACCGTGACGGCAAGCAGCAAACTTTAAAGGTTGTTTTGTCTGCTTCAAGCGTTTATTAATGGAGGAAAATAATGATTGCTTTTATGGAAAAAAATAAATTGATGCTGACTTTTGCCGTAATTACCTTAGGACTTATCTTGATTTTTGCGACAGCTTTTTCAAAAACAGAGACGGCAGCGAGCGTCAATGGTGAAAAAATCACCAAGGATGAACTGAACACAAAATTAACGGAAATGTATGGCGCAGATACATTGGATTCGCTGATCACCGATAAAGTGATTGAAATGGAAGCTGACAAGCAAAAGGTAAAAGTAACGGGAAATGAAATCGATGAAGAGCTGACAAAACTCCAGGAATCCTATGGCGGTGAAGATGCATTTGCAGCTGCACTTGAACAGAACAAAGTGTCAATCGACAGGATCAGGGAGGATATCGAAACGTATCTGCTCGCCGAAAAAATGATCAAACCTTCCATCAAAGTGACGGAAGAAGAAATGAAAACGTACTTTGAGGAAAATAAAGGCACTTTTGATCAAAATGAACAAGTAAAAGCCAGCCATATCTTAGTCAAAGATGAAGCAACAGCAAAGGAAGTCAAGAAAGAGCTGGACAGTGGCAAAGACTTTGCTGAATTAGCCAAAGAATATTCCACAGATGCAAGCAACGCAGATAAAGGTGGAGACCTCGGCTATTTCGGAAAAGGAGAAATGGCGAAAGAATTCGAGGAAGCAGCCTTCGGAATGAAAGTGGGCGAAGTCAGTGCTCCGGTAAAAACAGACTTTGGTTACCATATCATTAAAGTTGCCGATAAAAAAGTGGCAAAGACGGCAGTATTTGAGGACCATAAGAAAGAAATCAAAGAATCTTTATTTGACCAAAAAATCCAGACAGAATATCCAAATTGGCTGGAAAAGAAGAAGGCAGATTACAAAATTAAAAGAAATCTATAGTTTAGAAGGAACCTCTGCAGCTTTGCAGGGGTTTTTGTATTTTTATTCTTGCAGGATGAGTTTCTTATACGATAAAATGTTGACTTAAGGAAACTTTTTAGGGCAGACGCATATAATGTTAGGGCAAAGAGGTTCTTGCACCCTGAAAGTTTACCAAAAGAAACATTTTAGGGTAAGCCCATTATTCGAACCGTTTAATGGATTCAAACAGGTAACAGACATAGACGATGAATTACCATTGGGGCAAGACAAATATCGATTTTAAAGGAGAAATATCAATGACAGAGGAGATTTTATTTGCTTTCGGTTTGACATTATTTGCCGGCCTTGCCACAGGAATTGGCAGTGTCCTTGCTTTTTTTACATCACGGACGAATACAAAGTTCCTTTCTCTGGCTCTTGGATTTTCAGCCGGGGTCATGATCTATGTGTCGATGATCGAAATCTTTGTCAAAGCCAAGGATGCTCTCGTTTCGGCGATGGGCGTGCAATTGGGAAACTGGGCGACCGTTGGCGGTTTTTTCGCCGGGATTGTATTGATTGCTTTAATTGATAAGTTCATACCAAAGCAGGGAAATCCTCATGAACTGAAGAAAGTCGAGGATATGAATCTCTCTTCGAAGCCTGCCAACGATGCAGCTTTACTGAAAATGGGCACATTCACTGCGCTGGCAATTGGAATTCACAATTTTCCGGAGGGAATTGCCACCTTCACCTCTGCAATCCAGGATCCTGCATTAGGTGTTGCCATTGCGATTGCCATTGCCATTCATAACATTCCAGAGGGAATTGCCGTTTCCGTGCCAGTCTATTTCGCGACCGGCGATAAAAAGAAAGCTTTCAAGCTATCATTTTTATCCGGGTTGTCTGAGCCAATCGGCGCACTGGCAGCCTACCTGTTCCTGATGCCATTCCTGAACGATATCATGTTCGGTGTCATTTTTGCCGCGGTTGCCGGAATCATGGTCTTCATTTCTCTTGATGAACTGCTGCCCGCCGCGAAAAAATACGATGAATCACACCTCGCCATCTATGGGGTGGTGGCCGGTATGGCGGTTATGGCTGTGAGCTTGCTGTTGTTTATATAAGCTGCAAGTGCAAAATTAACTATTAATTTCCAGCATTAGGAGTGACCTGTAACAAAAAGGTCACTCTTTTTAGTTCTTTCGATATTGGGAAAATTTCAAAATAATTCTTATAGCATGTGACTTTTTCTTAAACGTACATATTTACCTGATTCTAAAGACTTAAAAATGAATAGTTTAGCTTATTGATATTATCAGAAAATTTTAAATATAATAGATTTTGTAAAACCAGCAACACCATATCAATGCAGAGGAGTGGTTGAATGAAAAGAAGGAAAGCATTTGGAGCCGCACTATTAAGCATGACAATGGGTCTATCTATGTTCGCGGCTGGGGCGTTTGGCCAGGCACCAGAGGCACAGGATTCTTACCGAGTACTGGTCCAGGGTCCTGCAGCTGAAAAAGCTAAGGCGAAAGATCAATTCGGCACGAGATGGGATTTTGGAGCGAAAGGTTTTACAACTACGGTAAATGCCAAGCAGTATCAAGCACTATTAAAAAATAAGAATCTAAAAGTAGAAACCGTTTCCCAGGTCCAGCTGGAAGCGAAGCCCGGGTCCGGTGCTCAGGCTGCACCATCTGACCGCACACCATGGGGAATGGAAGCGATCTATAATGATAGCAATCTTCAGGCCACATCCGGCGGGAACGGAGTAAAGGTAGCCGTGCTCGATACGGGCGTGAACGTCAACCATACCGATTTGGCTGGCAGCGATGAGCAATGTAAGGATTTTACCAACCGCAGATCCCCATTAGTAGATGGGTCTTGTACGGATAAAAATGGTCATGGTACTCATGTAGCCGGAACTGTACTGGCACATGGCGGATCAGGCAATGGAATTTATGGGGTAGCACCGGAAGCTGACCTTTGGGCTTACAAAGTACTTAATGACCAGGGATCCGGTTATTCAGATGATATCGCTGGCGCAATCCAGCATGTTGCAGACGAAGCTGTCCGCACAAAGTCGCATGTCGTCATTTCGATGTCCCTTGGCTCAAGCAGCAAGAGCTCGATGATTGCTGACGCTGTGAACTATGCATATGGAAAAGGAGTTCTGGTTGTTGCAGCAGCTGGAAACAGCGGCCCTAATGCAGATACAATCGGCTACCCAGGCGCATT
The DNA here is from genome assembly GCF_018613355.1 of Bacillus sp. ISL-35. Taxonomy (NCBI): domain Bacteria; kingdom Bacillati; phylum Bacillota; class Bacilli; order Caryophanales; family Bacillaceae; genus Bacillus; species Bacillus sp. ISL-35. Next base: position 35,478 of record NZ_JAGGQK010000008.1, read on the forward strand.
GACTAACGCAGTCGCAGTCGCAGCACTTGAAGATGTCCAGGAAAACGGTACATACCGTGTCGCTGACTTCTCTTCCCGCGGAAACCCTGCTACAGATGGGGATTATGTCATCCAGGAGCGAGATGTGGAAGTTTCTGCACCAGGAAGAGCGATTGAATCAACTTGGTATGACGGTTCATATAACACAATCAGCGGAACATCCATGGCAACTCCGCACGTATCCGGATTGGCAGCGAAGATCTGGGCAGAAAATCCAAACATGAGCCACACTCAGCTTCGAGCTGAACTTCAAAACCGTGCAAAATCGAACGATATCCTTGGCGGATCCGGTGCAGCATCAGGCGATGACTATGCATCAGGCTTCGGATTCCCACGAGTGAAGTAAGTATTGCGAAAAAAACCGCTGAATCGGGAGTGAGAGCCGATTCAGCGGTTTTTAAATTGGAAAAAAACGCTGGGAATTTCCAGTTCGCCAATAAAAGTAGAATTTCGCCAATAAGTAAGTAGTTTTCGCCAATAAAAAGATATTTTCGCCAATAAAATTTGAAAATCGCCAGAAAAGTTGTGAAAATCGCCAATATAAGTGATTCAAGTTGAAAAAAGGGATGGATCTTGTATTGAAATCTGGACTTCCTCATGCCTGTTCACGATATTATAGCGAAAATTTGATTTTTATAGCGAAAATAAATTTTTTATAGCGACTTTTTCATTTTTATAGCGAAAAGTTCGTTTTTATAGCGAATTGGAAATTATACGCGATTTTTTCCAGCTGATTTTACTATAAACGAAATTTAAAACTTCCTCTTACTATAAAAGTTCTCTGTAAAATAAGGCTCATGCTTCGGGCCAAATGCGACTCCGACACCCAGCAGCTTGAAGTCTGGTTTCAGGATATTCTCCCGGTGCCCGAGTGAGTTCATCAAGCCTTCATGGGCGAAGATGCTGCTGAATTGTCCGTATGCGAGATTTTCCCCGGCGACGGAAAAGGCAATATCGTCTTCAGCCATCCTGTCAAAAGGTGACTGGCCTTCGGGATTCGTGTGGCTGAAATACGAGTTCTCCGCCATATCGGCACTGTGCCTGCGGGCTGTCACCCTGACTGGATCGTCCCATGTCAGGATGCCTAAACCATGAACGACCCTTGATGCATTCGTCAAATCGAATAGCTGGTATTCAAAACCTTCCTTCAATGCGTCACTCGCTTCCGTATAAAATCCTGCCTTACTTTGCTCCAGTTTTTCGCTGATAATCTGGATGGCTGTTACGGTGTTATTCCTGTGTTTATCGTAAAAAACAGTTACATAGCTGTCATCGATATTGTAGACGTCATAGTCCTGGTCCTTCTGGAACTGGTAATAGACAAGCCCTTTCCTGATTTCACCCAGTGGTTCCCCAAGTGTCTGGCGGACGGTCTCTTTCGAAGCCCCATATTTGATTCCGTTTTTGGCAGCAATCAGCTCCTGGTTGGTAAACAGAGCATTCACTGTTCCATCTTTGCTGTAGGAGACCATGATGAAGTTCTGGAAATTTTCATGATAGGCATGCCACTCTGTTCCGTATTCATTGACGGAAACCCGTTTCGGAGCGCCAAGCTGTTTTTCCACATCTCCCTTTCCATCACCGATTCCAATATTGTGGATGGTGAAGGTTTTCTCAGAAGGTGTTTCCAGCTCGGGCTTAGATACTTTAGGCAAAATCTTCTCATCTTGTGTCAATTCTTCTTTTTTTTCATTGACCTGCCAGATCAGCTGGTTGATTCCACTATTGAGCTTTTCCAGTGCAGAAGCAAGCTCCGGATTTTCTTTTAGGTTTTCTATTTCGTTTTTTATAACTTCTTTATTTTCTGTTAGATATGGCCATGAAAAATAAGCCAAAGCCCCGATAATCAGAAGCGAAAATAATCGTCTCAAAGCTGATGGTCACCATCCTTTATTCCTCATCTTCAATATACCCATTCCTACATAATTAAAAAGCATAGCGGCGCAGAGAAATGTGAAACCTAATTAGCAAACCGGTTAAATCGATTAATTGTGAATTATTTCACAAAACGTTCATAACTCTGATGAAAAAATCTCTAAATCACCCTGTATTATTACTATATCGATAGTGTTTACTTAGCCACAGGAGGTTTTACTTATGAAAAAACTATTACAAATCATCATCGGGTTAGGATTCATTCTAACACCCTTCTATACAAATGCTCACGTAAAATGGTTCACCGAGGTAGCACCAAAGAAGGAAACCATTGAAAATATCTTATCTCCATTATTCATGGGCCTGGCCTTACTGGCAGCAGTCGTCCTCGCATTATTAACACTGTTTATCCCAAAAATGGCACAATGGCCGCTGATCAAGAAGTGGGATGATTTCCTGTCAGGTTTCAGGAAATATTCAAGATATATTTTAAAATATGGGACAGCAGCTGCATTGATCATCCAGGTCACAAATGGCACCTTGTTCGCACCTGAATTTCATATTGACAACACATTAATGACGATTTTAGCATGGGTGGCAATTGGCCTGCTACTAGTGCCGCATCATATCGCAACAAAGTTTGGTGCATCACTTTTACTCATTTTATTCATTATGGTCACTGTTAATCATGGCATTTTCTATATGCTTGACTACGGCTTTTATGTAGCGATCATTGGCGTCCTGCTTGTTGGCAAAACAAAGCTGGAAAAAGTAGGTTTCCCGTTTCTGTATTTAGGCACAGGGCTCTCCCTTTGCTGGGTCGCTGTTGAAAAATGGGTGTATCCGACAATGTCGCTGGATATCGTCGCGAACCACCATGTGCCAACTTTCGGATTTGAACCTGCGGCTTTCATTGTCATGGCCGCATTTGTCGAATTCGTCGTCGGCTATTTGCTCGTAGTCGGAATCCTGAACCGGGTGCTCGGTTTTGTCGTCACCACCATCTTTATCCTGACAACCATGCTATTCGGATTCACAGAAGTCATCGGCCATTTCATGATCCATATCGTCCTGATTATTTTCATCATCGAAGGCGTATCCTTCTACAATCCGCCAATCAAGCTGCACAAGACAAAAGTGGATCAATTCGTGTTTATCTTCTTGAACTTCATTTTTGTATTATCCGCATTTGTATTGATTTATTATCGATTTGCATAAGGACTGCGTAACAGCCTCAGAAATTGGGGCTGTTTTAGTTTTTAAGAATTATCAGACCATTTGTTGACGCTTGCTTCTGTTCTTTGTTACGATTTCTCTAGTTGCAAATGGGATGGGAGAGATGATGATGAGGTCTTATTCTTTTGAACCTGGTGCGGAATTTGCTGCACAGCTTGACAGCGGTGATTTACTCGCTCGTTTTCGGGATGAGTTTTACCTGAAGCCGGGGTCGATTTACCTTGATGGAAATTCGCTTGGTCTTCTTTCGAAGCGGGCTGAACAAACACTGCTTGAATCATTGGCTGATTGGCGCGAGCTTGGGATCGATGGCTGGATGGATGGCAAGCATCCGTGGTTCTATTTATCTGAAAAACTTGGAGAATTGACGGCTCCGCTGGTCGGTGCTTCAGCAGATGAGGTAATTGTAAGCGGATCCACAACGATCAACCTGCATCAGCTGGTTGCTACTTTTTATAAACCAGAGGGCAAAAGAACGAAGATCCTTGCTGACGAATTGAATTTTCCCTCTGATATCTATGCGCTGCAAAGCCAGCTCAGGATTCACGGATTAGACCCGGATACACATTTAATCAGGGTGAGAAGCAGGGATGGAAGGTTCCTCGATGAGGACGATATCATTGAGGCGATGACGGAGGAAATTGCGCTTGTCGTCCTGCCGACGGTTTTATACCGCAGCGGTCAAATCCTTGATATGGAGCGGTTGACGAGAGCTGCCCATGAACGTGGGATCCTGATCGGATTCGATGGCTGCCATTCCATCGGCGCCATTCCGCATTCATTCTCTGATTGGGGAGTCGATTTTGCTTACTGGTGCAATTATAAACACCTGAATGGAGGTCCCGGGGCCGTTGCCGGTCTCTATGTGAATTCAAAGTATTTTGGCACAAAGCCTGGACTTGCCGGCTGGTTCGGTTCGAGGAAAGACAAACAGTTTGATATGGAACATGTCCTGACTCCTGCTGAAAATGCCGGCGCCTACCAGATTGGAACACCACATGTATTGAGCCTGGCACCTTTGCTAGGTTCTCTTGAAATGTTCGCTGAAGCCGGAATCGAGAATATCCGCGAAAAATCATTGAGGATCAATCAATATTTAATGGATCTGATTCAGCATGAGCTTGGCGATGCTGGCTTCAAGATTGGCAGTCCGGCAGAGGATTTCAAAAGAGGTGGCCATGTCAGTCTGGAGCATAAAGAAGCAGCGAGAATCTGCAAGGCTTTGAAGGAAAAAGGGATCATACCTGATTTCCGCGCTCCGAACATTGTCCGCCTGGCACCTGTGGCACTATACACTTCTTACACTGACGTCTGGAATGGCGTCCAAATCTTAAAAGAAATTATGGAACATAAATTGTACGAGAAGTTCAGCAATGAGCGCGGAGTCGTAGCCTAAGGGGGAAGCCGGAAAATGAAGGAAGAACAGAGAACTTCACATGAAATCCATACCGATTTTTCAAAAGAGCTGTCCTATGGCAGCTATCTGCAATTGGATAAAATCCTGTCCAGCCAGCAGCGTCTGTCGGATCACCACGATGAAATGCTCTTCATTGTTATTCATCAGGCAAGTGAGCTGTGGATGAAGCTGATTTTACATGAAGTAAACGCGGCGATTGACTGCATCCGGAAAAATGACCTGGAGCCGTCTTTTAAAATGCTGTCGAGGGTTTCGCGGATCCAGGAGCAGCTGATCCAGTCATGGAGTGTGCTGTCGACACTGACTCCTGCAGAATATATGGAATTCCGTGACAAGCTTGGACATTCATCCGGATTCCAATCGTATCAAAACCGCCTGATTGAATTCGCTCTAGGGCAGAAGCAGGCAAATGTGTTATCCGTCTACAAACATGATGTGGAACTGCACAAAATGATGGAGGATGCACTGCACGAACGCTCGATTTATGATGCAGCCATTCAAGCACTGTCAATACGAGGACTTCAGATCGATGATGCCGCGCTGAACCGTGACTGGTCGCAGCCGTACGAACCAAATGCCAGCGTCGAGGAAGCGTGGCTAACGGTTTACCGCCATGTCGAACAGTACTGGGATCTTTATGAGCTTGCGGAAAAGCTGGTCGATATCGGCAGCAAGCAGCAGCTGTGGCGCTTCAATCATATGAGCACGGTGGAACGGATCATCGGGCACAAAGCTGGAACAGGCGGATCCGCCGGTGTATCTTATTTGAAAAAGGTCGTCGACCACCGTTTTTTCCCTGAGCTGTGGAGCTTGAGGACGAAGTTATAATAAGAAAGAAGGAAAATGAATGGGAGAATGGATTGATATTTCGCAGGTTTTACACAATAAAATTCCTGTCTGGCCTGGCGACACGCCATTTGAATATAAAGTGAGCTGGGGAATGGAAGAAAGCGGTTCGGTCAATGTCGGGCAGGTGACGATGAGCACACACACCGGCACACATATTGATGCCCCTTTTCATTTCGAAAGCGATGGTAAAAAGGTCATTGATTTGGACTTCAATCTCTATATTGGCCCCGCGCTTGTAATCCATGTGGATAAACCAGCCAGCATTGGTATTAAGGAGCTTGAAGGCATTAATCTAAGCAGAGTAAAGCGGCTGCTGATCCGCACAGATGCATGGCAGGATAAAACAGCATTCCCGGAATCGATCCCGCATATCGAGCCGGAATTGGCTGCACATCTCGCTGAGCAGGGAGTGCAATTACTCGGACTCGATTTGCCATCAGTCGACCCGCTGGACAGCAAGGAACTCAAAGCACATCATGAATTGAACAACAATGGAATCCATATCCTTGAAGGACTCGTGCTGGACCAGATTGAACCTGGGGACTATGAACTCATCGCTTTGCCGCTCCCGCTGGAACAGGCAGACGGGAGCCCGGTTAGAGCTGTAATCCGGAAAAAATAAACAACAAGGAGACTGCCAATCGGCGGTCTCTTTGTTTTTGTCGAAAAGTTTGGTGTGAATGATATTGACCAGGTTGGTCAATAAGGAATACAATAGTATTGACCAAGGTGGTCAATAAACAATGAGGAGGGCACAATGACTTCTAAGTTTTTAAGTTTGAATCCGGAGAAGCAGGAAAGAATCCTGAACGCTGCTCTCAAAGAGTTTGCCCAAAAGGGATACGAAAATGCTTCTACGAATGAGATCGTCAAATCAGCAGGAATTTCAAAAGGACTTTTGTTTCACTATTTTAATAATAAAAAAGAGCTCTATTTGTTTCTATACAACCACTTTACAGAAGTTATATCGGAGGAATTCTTTCAGGAACTGGATTTTTCTGAACGAGATATCTTTGAAAGGCTGAAGAACCTGATGATCCTAAAAAGCAGGCTGATGGCCAGGCATCCAGAGATATTTGACTTTATGATGTCTGCCTCGATGGAATCCTCTGAAGATGTGAAAGAGAGCTTGAATAACACCACTACAGAATTGATGCAAGACAGCTATAGCAAACTATTTGATAATATCGACCTTGAAAAATTTCGTGATGGGACGGACATCCAAAGAACCATCAACATCATCATGTGGACGCTCCAGGGATTCAGCAACCAGGAACTCGAAAAAGCGAAAAGACTGAACAAAGGACTTGATGACTTTGAGGAAGCATTCCAAGAAGCCGAAGTGTATATCGATATGATGAAGAAGGCGTTTTACAGAAGCGAATAGCGAAATAGCGATACCGAATGTCATTTAATCCGGATTAACCGTAACCGGAAATAAAAGCAGTTCAACCGTAAATAAAAACAGTTCAACCGGAAATAAAAACAGTTCAACCGGAAATAAAAACAGTTCAACCGGAAATAAAAGAAGCTTAACCGTGAATAAAGTTGATAAACGGTAGAAAAACGCTGAAACCGACCATGATAAAATCATTTCGAGTGCAATGGTGGAAGAGAGAAATTGGAGGGAGGGTCTGGCATGAACGTGATTGAGATTAACAATCTGACGAAAATGTACGGCAAGGCAAGGGGAATTGAGGATGTCAGCTTTAATGTGAAGGAAGGCGAGATTTTCGGTTTCATCGGCCCGAATGGCGCGGGGAAATCGACGACGATTCGTACGCTTCTGTCATTGATCTATCCAACAAGAGGCAGCGCGACGATTTTCGGAAAAGATATCATCACGGCGGCTCCGGAAATCAAGAAGGAAATTGGCTACCTGCCTTCCGAAGTTTTTTATTATGACAATATGAAGGTCATGGATTTGCTCAAGTACTCGGCAAGCTTTTACAAAAAGGATTGTACAAAGCGGATCAAGGAGCTTGCTGAGATCATGGAGCTGGACCTGACCAAGAAAATCGATGATCTTTCGCTTGGGAACAAAAAGAAGGTCGGCATCGTCCAGGGGCTGCTTCATGAACCGAAGCTGATCATCCTCGATGAGCCGACAAGCGGACTCGATCCGCTCATGCAGCAGAAGTTTTTCGAGCTTCTTGAAAAAGAAAACAAGAAAGGCGCGACAATCCTGTTTTCCTCCCATATTCTCAGTGAGGTGCAAAGGCTGTGTGACAGGGTTGCGATCATCAAGGACGGCCGGATTGTCACGGTCGAGAAAATCAGCACGCTAAAAGAAAACACCTATAAGAAATTCAAAATAGAAACAAGCACCGCTATCAATAAAGAACTTTTCTATATAGAAGGTGTGAACCAGCTGCAGCAGGACGGCCATATCATTAGCTTTTTATTCAGGGGAAATCTCAATTCCATCATGAAAAAAATCGCGGAAATCGAGATTGCGAACCTCTGGGTGGAGGAGCCTGACCTTGAAGAGATTTTCATGCATTACTATGAAAAGGAGGAATAGAACATGAATATGTTCCTTCACGAACTGAAGGCCTACCGGAAGTCGACTGTCATCTGGACCTTGTCCCTGGTGGCGCTGGTGGTTTTGTTTTTATCGATGTTCCCTTCCTTTTCAAAGGATGCAGAAGAGTTCAAGAGTCTGCTTAAAGGCTTCCCGGTTGAGTTGAGGAAGGCGATTGGATTGTCAGTGGACAGCATCGCAACATTGATTGGATTTTTCTCGTATGCGTTCCTGTACCTGAAGCTTGCGGGCGCCATCCAGGCTATGAATCTGGGAACCTCTATTTTATCAAAGGAAACGCGTGAAAAGACGGCGGACTTCCTGCTGACAAAGCCGGTGACCCGGGCGCAGGTCGTCACTTCAAAACTGCTGGCTGCATTGGTTTCCCTCTTCATCACCAATATCGTGTTTATCGCCGCGGCATTAGTGATGGCATCCATCGTCTCGGTGGACGATTTTAACAAGGAGGCTTTATTCCTGATTGCCGTTTCCCTATTCTTTCTTCAGCTGATGTTCTTGGCGTTGGGAATCGTTATCTCCGCAATTTTTCCGAGAATTAAATCGGTGATTTCGGTTTCGCTAGGAACGGTTTTTGGCTTTTTTATGCTCGGGATGATTAGTTCGACAACAGAGGATGAAGCGTTGCGTTATTTGACGCCGTTCAATTATTTTGATTCGGCTTATATCACGCAGCATGCAAGCTATGAAACTTCTTTTCTTCTAACAGCTGCCATTCTTATCATTGCCGCAATCGTTGCCAGCTATTATTTATACTCGAAAAAGGATGTCCATTCCGTCTAGGGAGGAGGGAAGATCGTGAATCTTTTTAAAAGAGAATTGAAAGGAAACCGGAAAGCGTTAATCATCTGGTGTATTGGCGTTATCTTCATGGTCGCTTCGGGCATGGCAAAGTACTCAAGCCTCGAGGGAAACGGGCAATCGATGAATGCGCTGATGGCCGATATGCCAAAATCGCTTCAGGCAATCATGGGCACTGGTTCGCTTGATTTGTCGACACCGATCGGTTATTTTGGAGTCCTGTTTCTTTACCTGGCCGTGATGGCAGCCATCCATGCAGCGATGCTTGGTTCGAATATCATCGCCAAGGAAGAGCGAGACAAAACGGTAGAGTTCCTGCTCGTCAAGCCGATTTCAAGGACGTGGATGATATCAGCAAAGCTTTCCGCCGCGCTGGTTAATATTTTGATTTTCAATCTTGTCACCCTTGCTGCCTCTGTCGGCATGGTCGGGAAATATACAGAAGGCGAGGACATCACCGGGGAGATTGCGTTGCTGATGATTGGGATGTTCATTCTTCAATTGATTTTCCTTGTCATTGGAACGGCCATCGCAGCTGTTCTTAAAAATGCGAAAAAAGCCACCTCCCTGGCAACAGGAATCTTGCTTTTCCTCTTCATCCTGTCGATTGCAATTGACTTGAATGAGAAGCTGGACGGACTGAAGTTCCTGACTCCATTCAAATATTATGATGCGAAGCTTGTGCTGGAGGAAGGCGGGTTCGAGCCGGTGTACCTGGGATTGTCAGGACTGCTGCTGTTCGTGCTCACGGTTGTGACTTACGTGTTTTATCGAAAAAGAGATATGAATGTGTAATCCCGGGGAACCGGGATTTTTTTTTGTGATAATGTGATGTGGTCGATATATTCGGAAATGTGGTGGAAATATCTTAAAATGTGGTCGATAAAATTGAAAATCCGCTGATATATTTCAAAATGTGGTCGAAATAATGAAAAATTCGCCAAAAAACTTAATTCAGGTCAGTCAACAGCGCTTGACTGCTCAAGATTCCAGCTGAATTCCGCCTTTCTTATGCATGACTGATCCAACTTTGACGGAAATCTGATAATCCTCCACTATTCACGGACTCTAAGTTCACATTTTAGTAAAAAAACTTCCATCAACCTGTCTATTTCTGGTGCTATACTTTTCTTGTGTTAAAAACTTCACATACTTTCAGGGAACAACTATAAGATAATCAAACAAAAAAGAATAGGTGAGCGATATGGACCCAAAGAAGGTTATCATCATAGGCGGCGGGATCACTGGGCTGGCGGCTGCGTATTATCTCCAAAAGGAAGCAAGGGAAAATCAGCTGCCAATACAAGTGAAATTGATTGAGGCGAGCGGCCGTCTTGGCGGTGTCATCAGTACTGAGAAGCGTGATGGTTTTATCATTGAAAGAGGGCCGGATTCCATCATAGCGCGAAAAAAGAGTGCGATGAGACTGATCGAGGAAGTAGGTCTCCAGGACAAAATCATCTCGAACACGGCGGGGAGGTCCTATATCTACGCAAGGGGCAGGCTACACACAATGCCTGAGGGATCTTTCATGGGGATTCCCACAAAGGCCACTCCGTTTGCGTTGTCAGGGTTATTTTCTCCACTGGGCAAATTGCGTGCAGCGGGAGATTTTATTTTGCCCAAAGATGAACCAAAAGCCGATCAGTCATTAGGTGCTTTTTTCCGTCGCCGGCTCGGTGATGAGGTTGTAGAAAACCTGATTGATCCTTTGTTATCCGGGATTTACGCAGGCGATATAGATGAGCTGAGCCTGATGGCTTTGTTCCCTAATTTTTATGAAATCGAACAAAAGCATCGAAGCCTGGTGATCGGCTTGAATAAATCGATGCCTAAGTCTCCGAAAACAGCTAAGAAGCCTGGTTCCAAAAAAGGGATGTTCATTTCATTGTCAACGGGTCTGGAGGAATTGGTCCACCAGGTTGAAACGCGTCTCGACGAAGGATCGGTTTTGAAGGGAAGAGCAGTTGAAAAGGTAGAGAAGACAGGGTCGGCCTATAAAGTCCATCTCGAAAATGGAGAGGTGGGTACCGCTGACAGTGTAGTGATAGCGACCGACCATTTCCACGCCCAGCGCATGCTGTCGGAATATCCATTCATGGAACCGTTCAAACACATGCCGGCCAATTCCGTCGCAAATGTAGCGATGGCATTTCCAAAATCGGCGATCGAGAAAGATATCGACGGAACAGGATTCCTCGTCTCGAGAAACAGTGATTTCCGAATTACCGCGTGTACATGGACCCATAAAAAATGGCCGGGAACATCGCCAGACGATATGACCCTCCTCCGCTGCTATGTCGGAAAGCCGGATGACCAGGAAGCTGTGAATCTATCAGATGACGAAATCATCGAATTGGTTTTAAGAGATTTGAATAAAACGATGAACATTACCGCAAAGCCAGAATTCACTGTTGTGACCAGATGGAGAAATGCAATGCCGCAATATACCGTTGGCCATCTCGAGAGAATCGCAAAAGTAAAATCGGAGCTTGAACAAGAGCTTCCAGGTATCTGCCTTGCGGGGAGTTCTTTTGAGGGTGTCGGGATTCCTGGATGCATCGACCAGGCAGAAGCTGCTGTGGCAAAAGTGTTAGAATATCTTAAATGAATGAGATTCAAGCCGCTGCCTTATAAGGGATAGCGGCTTCTTGATTTTTAAAAGAAGAATAAATACTTCTTTTGAAAAATCATAACTTTCTGTAAAATGAAGCTATAAGGTTAATAGGTTTGGAGAGATCTCTATGCGTAACGATTTTCCGATATTTGGTCCGGATGATACAACCATCTATAATCCGGATGAATTGCTCAGTTTATTCCTGGATTGTACCGCCGACGGTTTTGCCATTATAGATATGGAGAACCGTTTTTTGAGGATCAATCATATGTACACGGAGATTTTCGGTTATACAGAAGAAGATTTAATAGGCAGGACCTTTCATGAGTTTTCAAATCCAGATTTTGTGCCAGGGATCATTTCCGAAGTCAAAAATGGCAAAGCATTTACCAATATGATCACGAAGCGATTCCATAAGGATGGATCATTGCTCGACATTGCTGTCTCTTATTCCCCATTCCGTAATAAGCAGGGCGAGATCATTGCCATCATTGCAATTTACCGTGATATCACCAAAGTGGTAAGTATGGAGAATGAGTTACACCGAACACGGGAGCTGTACGAGCTGATTACCGAGAATACGACGGACATGATCAAGGTGATTAATAAAGGTAAACTGATTTTGTATGCTTCCCCTTCCCATGAAAAAGTGATCGGCTTGAAGCCGGAGCAAATTGTTGGCAAGAATCTTGGTGAATTTTTGACATCAGAGGAAGATGCCATTCTCGATCTTAAGCTCAAGGAGATTGTCGAAACTGGAGAACCGCAGATTTTACGGAAAAAGTTCACCACTTTCGATCTGGAATCCGTTTATACAGAATATAGCTTTTCGCCAATCTATAATGAAAAAAAGGAGATAGACTCGTTTGTCAGTGTTGGCCGGAATATTACGGACCGGGTCAAGCATGATGCCTCCATCCGTAATTTGGACAGGCTGTCTGTCACCGGGCAGCTGGCTGCGGGGGTGGCCCATGAAATCCGCAATCCGCTGACAGCATTGAAGGGTTTCTCAAAATTGCTGCAGACATGCCTTGATAAGGAGAAGCAGGAAGATTACCTGGCAATCATCATGAACGAGCTGGACAGGATCGATATGATTGTCAATGAGTTCATGTCACTAGCCAAGCCACAGGCAATCCAATATGTAAAAGATGATTTGAAAGCGATTTTGGACAGTACGATCAATATCATCCATCCACAGGCGATGATGCACAATGTCCAGATCATCCCAACTTATCCAGATGAAAAAGTCATGCTTTCTTGCAATCCGCATCAGCTGAAGCAAGTGTTTTTAAACTTTATGAAAAATGCGATTGAATCCATGCAGAGTGGCGGGAATGTCGTGATCGACCTGCAAAAGAAGGAGAAGGGAAAAGTGCTTGTCAGCATTTCGGATGAGGGAACGGGAATTGAGCCTGACCGCCTTCGTTATCTTGGAACTCCGTTTTATACAACGAAGGAAAAAGGCATCGGGCTTGGGCTTACGGTGAGCAATAAAATCATTCAGGAGCATAATGGAACGATGAAAATTGTCAGTGAAATGGGCCAGGGGACGAACGTAATTGTTGAACTAGAATGTTTAGAAGACGGCAGCATTTCTGCTGTATAAAAGAAGCGGCTTCCCCATGGGAGCCGCATTTCTTATTCTTCATCTTTATTAAACCAGAGTGGGTCGTTATTATCGACCTCGCCATTATAGTTGATGACAATCTCTTCGCCAGCTTTGATGTCACGATAGGCATAGAATTCAAAAGTATGATTGTCAAAATTGATTTCATATATTGCATTGGGCTCATAGGAATGGTTGAAAAGCATGCCGTAACCCAACAGGATTGCCGAATGGTTGCTCCCGTATTCAAAGGCGTAATCGGCTAATGCTGTTTTCTCGATGTGTACATGTTGATCGTTCGGATAGGAGAGAACTGGGGCTTCGTGAATCAACTCACCCTTTGCGATATTTTGGGTAGCGAATACACCTCGATTAAATTCTCCATCGCTTATTTCAGAATTCTTAATTTCAATCATTTATTTCACCTGTGTTTTATGACTTTTAAATCTGTTCCTTACAGCATGACGGTTATTTGCTCTAATTGCAAACTTATTTTTTTCCTGTCGGGGTAAAATCCAATCCATCCATTTTAAAAAGTAAAGTTATTTTTTAACGATTTTAGAAGGATTATTGATTTTGTATGCTACTGAAACATCGAGAAGCATGGACTCGTCTTCCACGTCCTTGCCTTTGGGAAGGCTTTTCTTGACGATTTTACCGTTGAATTCAAGCTCCTGTCCGGGCTCCAGTTCGAGCTTTTTCAGTGTTTTACTGTGTGAGCCCCATGCAAGGCCAACCTCGATTTGTTCTTCCTCGTCAATCCGGACATCTTCGAACACAATGACCTCATCATTGTCCTCATTGAAGTGATTCCAGCTCAAGGCGAACTGCTTCACTTTCGCGGTAAAATGGACTTTATCTTCCGGCAGCACCAATTTAGGGGCTTTTTCTTTTTTTGCTTTAGCAGGCTTGTCTACTGAAGTTTTCGCTGCCTTTTCAGGTTTAGCCGCCACTGGTGGAGCTGTTGTTTCTGCAACTGCTGCCGGTTTAGGATTTTCCATCCTCTCCGATTTCGCTTTAGGCTCGTCCCCGGTCTGTTCAATGATTTCCTTGCCGAAATTGGAGGATTGCATTTCCTTCAAATAGGCAGGGTGGATGCATGTCATGCTGCCATCAGGAAATTCGACGACAAGCGTATTGTATTCAGTTGTTTCACCGAAAACTTCATAACCTTTTATCGTAACAAGACAATGCTGGAATCTGTCTTTGTACCAAAACTCTTTCTTTGTGCTCAGTCCCCATTCCTTGACCTTCCCAAGATAATGAGCTTCATTTTCAAATGTTTCATACATGCCTTTAGGCGGGATATACTGCGTTAAATGAGATTGTTTAGAGCCTGCCACTGAATTTGCCATTTGCCCACTTCCTTTCAAGTCTATTTTACCTTCCCGGCAAGAAGAAAAAAAGTTTCCTCCCTTGTGGTTCTGTCTATTTGTCTTTTGAAAACATGAATAAGGGGAATAGTAAAGGATGAAAAACATGGAAGGAAACAGGAGGAACAAGGATATGAAGTTTAATTTGCAGTTGTCCTTAGCGTTTTTGGGTTCATTATTCCTATTTATTTTGCTCTCCTTCCTTGTGAGAGCTGATTATCTAATGGCCATTGATCGCCAGGTCATTTCGTTCATCCAGAGCCTGGAATCCTCCTGGCTTACTAGTATCATGAAGCTTTTTACTTATATCGGAACCATCCGGTTTATTGCTGTTCTGGCAATCCTCCTTTTTCTATTAATGTTCTTTGTATTAAAGTTCAGGGTGGAAGTACTCGTTTTCCTGGCAGTGGTTTTTTGCACACCAATCCTGAATAGATTGCTGAAATTATTTTTCCATCGCGCACGCCCGGATTTTCACAGGTTGATTGAAATTGGCGGGTACAGTTTTCCAAGCGGGCATGCGATGAATGCATTCTCTTTTTACAGTATCCTGGCCTTCCTGCTGTGGCGCCAGATTCCAGGCCGGTTTGGCAGACTGGCGGTGATTCTTGCAAGCAGCTTCATGATTCTCTCCATTGGAGTGAGCAGGGTGTATCTTGGCGTCCACTACCCTAGTGACATTGTCGGTGGTTTCTTTGCAAGCAGCCTCTGGGTTGCGGCAGTCATTTGGCTTTTTCAGCGATATAAAGATCGGCAATATAATGTTCAGCGCAGAAAAGGACCCTCAGCATGAGTCCGCTGCTAAAAAAACAGCCATTGAAAAGTCCCAGTCCAAACCGATAATTATTTTCCTAATGATATATAGCCGGTGCATTCGTTTTAACTATCGGGCGAAGGGGAATAAGGAATAATGGAGACTACATATTGAAAAGGTGAATGGGATTTATTTTTCTAAGTTATGTGATTCAATGAACAAACTTTACGAGCGGGGTGACAATGACCATATGTATAAGAAGCAAGAACGAGTGCTTATGTGGGTTGCTTTTATAGTTGCGGCGATTATGGGATTGTCTTTTATCGGCCGAATATTTGCCGGATAGAATAGGGGGATTGAAGGATGGGAAATGAAGAATCTGTTTTTTTCAGCCGAGTGTTGACGGAGCTTACTTTATCTTTCCACATTATTTATGCCACCATTGGCGTCGGGATTCCGTTGATGATCATGATTGCTCAGTGGCTGGGAATCAAGAAGCAGGATGAACATTATATTTTGCTGGCCAGGAGGTGGACGCGCGGCTTTGTGATTACAGTGGCGGTCGGCGTTGTGACCGGGACCGCGATTGGATTGCAGCTTTCCTTGCTGTGGCCGAACTTTATGGAACTTGCGGGCAATGTCATTGCCCTGCCGCTATTTATGGAAACCTTTGCGTTTTTCTTTGAAGCGATATTTCTTGGCATTTATCTTTATACCTGGGACAGGTTTGAGAATCAGAAGAAACATTTGCTGCTGCTCATTCCAGTTGCGATTGGAGCGTCTTTTTCGGCCGTGTTCATCACCATCGTGAATGCTTTCATGAATGCACCGCAGGGCTTCGATCTTGTTGATGGCCAGCTGGTCAATATCAATCCAATCCTGGCGATGTTCAATCCGGCCATGCCGACAAAGGTGGCCCATGTGCTTGCCACAGCGTATATGACATCGGCATTTCTCCTTGCTTCGATTGGAGCTTACAGGCTGCTGAAAGGTTCGGATCACATCTATCATAAAAAAGCCGTCTTTTTGACAATGAAAATCGGTTTGATTTTTTCAATTGCCGCCGCGGTAATTGGTGACTTTTCCGGGAAATATTTAGCCGAGTACCAGCCGGAGAAGCTCGCAGCCGCGGAATGGCATTTTGAGACACATGAAGGTGCACCGTTAATGCTCTATGGCGTTCTCGATGATGGTGAGGTCAAATATGCTCTTAAGATTCCATATGCGCTCAGCATTTTGGCGCACAGTAATCCGAATGCGGAAGTGATTGGTTTAAATGAGTTTCCAGAGGACGAAACTCCGCCGCTTTACATCCACTATCTATTCGATGGGATGGTTACGATCGGTATATGGATGACGGTGCTCTCGCTTATGTATGTTGTCGGTGTCTGGATGAAATGGAGTTTTATCCGGACAAGGTGGTATCGATGGCTCATTGTCCTTGGAGGACCGTTATCGGTGCTCGCGATCGAGCTTGGCTGGTGGTTCGCCGAAGTTGGAAGGCAGCCGTGGATCCTGCGGGGAATCATGAAGGTTGAAGAAGCGGCGACGACAAGCGGACAGGTCGATACAATGCTGCTGATGTTCGCCGGTTTATACTTGGTGCTTGGAGTAGGAAGTATCGTGGTTTTAACCAGGATGTTCCGAAAGAATCCTGTTGAACAAGAACTGGCAGACAGGGAAGCCGAAAAGGAAGGTGAGCTGCGATGACACTTGAGATAATTGGGATTACCGTTCTATGGCTGTTTCTTTTTGGCTATGTCATTGTCGCTTCCATCGATTTCGGGGCAGGATTCTTTAATGCATACAGCCTTTTCCGGGGAAAGCAGCATATCCTGACCCGGATCATCCAGCGGTATTTGTCGCCGGTATGGGAAGTGACGAATGTATTCCTGGTGTTTTTCTTTGTCGGAATGGTCGGATTCTTTCCTAAAACGGCGTATTATTACGGGACCATCCTGCTTGTTCCGGCTAGTATCGCCATCGCCTTGCTGGCGATTCGGGGATCCTACTACGCTTTCACGACATATGGCGGATTGAAGCACAAAAGGTATACGTATTTATACGGATTATCTGGTTTGTTCATCCCGGCATCTTTATCGATTGTATTGACGATATCAGAGGGTGGTTTTGTCACTGAGACAGCGTCTGGGATTGACCTGGATTACGTGGCGCTATTTACCAGCCCGCTGACATGGAGTGTAGTTGTTCTTAGTCTTTCTGCAGTCCTCTATATATCAGCTGTATTTTTAACGTGGTATGCGCATAAGGCTCAGGATGAACCGGCAACAGAACTGCTTCGGAAATATGCGTTGATTTGGTCTGTGCCCGCTATTGTAACGGCAACTGGAATCATCGTTGAACTAAAGGACCACAATCCAGAACATTACAGCCGGCTCGTTGATTTATGGTGGCTGTTTGCCATCTCCTTCATCTTGTTTGCGGGTACAGTTTATTTACTGGGGAAGCGTAAATCTTACGGAATCGCTTTCGGGTTGTTAACAGGGCAGTTCCTGATCGCGTTTTTTGCCTATGGCATTTCGCATTATCCATATCTGCTCTATCCTTTTCTCAAGCTTTATGACAGCTTCACAAATGAAGCAATGGCAATCGCTCTCATTATTGCCTTTATTGCGGGACTTGGGCTGCTGCTCCCGTCACTGTATTTATTGCTAAGGCTGTTCCTGTTCAATAAAGATTATGTTCAAGGAAAACGGGATGACCATGCATAGGAGGGTCGAAAATGGCTGAATTCTCAATGTTCTACGCTCCCTTCATCGTCATAATTGCCTCAATTGCCGCCGCATTCTGGCTGGCAGGGAAGGATGAAAAAGTGGAGTGAATGAAAAGAGCTGCCATCCATTAAAGGAGGCAGCTCAGTTTTTTTATTATGATAATTTCCTCCACAGTGTTGCGCTTGCCACGACTGAGTCATTT
This sequence comes from Bacillus sp. ISL-35, assembly GCF_018613355.1. Classification (NCBI taxonomy): domain Bacteria; kingdom Bacillati; phylum Bacillota; class Bacilli; order Caryophanales; family Bacillaceae; genus Bacillus; species Bacillus sp. ISL-35. The sequence goes on from NZ_JAGGQK010000008.1 coordinate 53,527, forward strand.
TCAATGATGGCATAAGCAGCATTTGTAATCGCTTCAGGCAGGTTTTCACCTGTCCCTCTAAATTGATTGAAAGCAGCCTCGGAAACACCATTGGATGAAAAGGTGTAGCCCAGCTTCTCCAGTCTTTCAACAATCAGCATCGCATGCAGAAGATTATGCTCTGGCTGGAATTCAGTGTCATTGATGAATACACCCTTCTCATAATCAAACCAGCGGTCCCATCTGTTCAGCTTCCAACCCAGAATCCTCCGTGCAATGGCATCCGTTTTTGTCATGTTTCTGCCTCTCTTTCGAAATATTGTTATATAACAGAATATTTTAATTAGATTATATTACATAACAGATGGGTGTGCAATCACAAAGATTTAAAATAGGAAGTTTTATTTGCTGATTTTGAGCATCTTAAAAAGTGGGGGTGACAAAACATGAGTGGAAAAGAAATCAGCCAGAACAATGTAAGATTGGGTGGAAAAATTGCCAAAGAGAAAGGCCGTACGAATGGGGAGTTAGGCAATGACAATGACATCAATTCAGGCAAGAACCGCAAAAAGTAACATGGAGGAGTATCATGACGAATCGTAACGATAACCGCGAACGTAAAAATAAATACCCAAATAATAAAGAAAGAAATATCTCCAAAGACGTTAATGTACGAAGCGAGATGACCAAAAAGGATCTGAAGGAACAATAAGAAAGGAAGGGGTGTCCCCTTCCTGTAATACTTTAGAGCAGTGCTTCCGCAAGCAAGGTGTATGACTTCACCTTATCCTGCAAGCTATGTACATTATTGATAATCATAAACTCCTCAGTCCTATACTCATCACAAAGCTCAAAGAGTTCATTCTTCACTTTCTGCGGCGTTCCGATGATCATTCTTTTTCGGTTTTCAATAATTCTGTCCCGCTCCTCCGCTGTTAGCATGGTATTCTTCGCTTCTTCCAATGATGGAATCCTTGTATCCAATCCCTTTTCTACCCGCAAAAGCCATAAATCCTGGCTCAAAGCCAGTTCTTCAGCCTTTTCCTGGGTTTCGGCACATACAACAAAAATGCACACATTTGCTTTGGGCTTTTTCAGGAATGGAGAAGGCTGAAATTCGCGGTAATATTGTTCCAATGCCCGTTTTCCGTTGGCAGGCGTTATAAAATGGCCGTATGTAAAAGCTGTTCCCTGTTCTGCTGCAAGTCTGGCTCCGCGATGCGTGATTCCCAATAACCATAATTCAGGGAAAGCTGTTTTGTCAGGATATGCTTTAACGCCATGATAGGGATGGTCACCTGGCAATTCATTCAGCAAAAACCCTTTTAAATCACTAATTTGTCTGGGGAACTCATTCAAACTTTTCCGAAGTCCATCTGTCAGTGCAAGCCTCGTAGTGGCTGACCCGCCAGGAGAACGTCCAAAACCAGCATCAATCCTGTTTGGGAATAGAGCCTCCAAAACCTTGAAGTTTTCCGCGACTTTATAAGGGCTGTATTGTGGGAGCAGGACTCCGCCTGAACCTATTCTGATTCTTTTGGTCATCGAAGCTATGTGGGATATCAATATTTCAGGAGAGGAACCGGCAATGCCGTTAGTGTTATGATGCTCCGCAACCCAGAACCTTGTGTACCCTAGTTCTTCTGTGATTTGAGCTAGCTCAACGGTTTTACGAAAAGCCTGGGCAGCCGAATCTCCCACGCTGATGACGGATTGGTCAAGGACGCTTAATTTCACTGTTTAACCCTCCAGTTGCATGTTGCTTCATCTTACCCAGTATTCCCTCAAGCAGGCTGCACAAACTAGCATCCACATGCAGATGTCCTTTAATCTGGGAAAACATTTTAGTCATCCAAAACTTCAAGGCAGGGGGCCTGGGAAATGTTTATGATTTTCCTGTGGGGCTATAAGTAAAATAACCTGTTACAGAAAGGAGTGGCAACATGATGAAGCGAAACTTGATGCTTTCGTTTACCTTAGGGGCAGGCATCTTGCTGGCGGGCTGCGGAGCCACAGAAGAGCCGCCGCCAGAAGACGATCCAGTGATGGAACAGGATGAACAAGCACCACCAGCGCCTGATGGAATGACAGAGGATCCAGGTGAACCAACCGAAGGTACAACCGAGGATGATGAGAATTTAACGGACGATGAAAAGGAAAAGGTTGAAGAGTCTGTTGAAGAATAATGAGAATGAACAACCTTAGGACACCAAAGGTCCTAAGGTTTTTTATTGAGTCATTTGTATGGCCAGGCAAAAAAAAATGCTGTCTCTATTGAAGAAACAGCATTTTTTCTTTATTGCTTCTCATCACCATCAGACTCTTCCTGATCCAATTTAAAATCCTCATCCTCAACATCGTTTTCAGTATCCTCAACTGGCGGTTCATTTTCCTGGTCCGTCTCAGCTGAACATCCACCCATTATGATCGCCAGGGCTATTGGAATTCCATAAAAAAGTTTCTGTTTCACAATGAGGCTCCTTTCTTTCAAACATGCTTGTTTGAATAGGCTTATTATTATCTAAAACATACCCGGTCATTACCCACATAAACGCAGTTAAGCTCTCCCGGACTCTATTTCTCTTTCGCTTACCTATATGAAAATAGCTGTTGGCATAGGAAAAAAGAAAAATTCGAAAAAGTTTTGGGACATAGACTGGATACATATATTTTAGTGATGCAGAGTGAAGTGAGGAGGGGAAACATGGCCAATCCAATCGTACTTAGATCCCTGGACGAAATTAGATTTTGGTCCAGGATCATGAAGGAGCATGCGCTATTTTTAAGTCTGGGGTTTACGTATGAGCAAAAACAATTAATTGCTGAAGCACAACAGTTTATTGTGATATTTGAGCGGATTGAGGAAAAACTGGCACGATTTAGCGCCAACACGGATATACGTCAAATCCATGCTTTTAACAATGAGGTTTATCAAGCTGCCGCCTCAATTTGGAGTTACAAAAGAAAAGTATTAGGACTCACTCTAAGATGTGAAATAAGACATAATAATTTTCCTTTGCTAATTGATCACGTAAGCAGAGAAGCAGCGTATTTTGCGAATCGTTTGAAGGAACTAAATGAAGGGAAATTAGCTCCAGAGCCAGAGGCCATTATCGCTGAAAATGTTTTCTTTCTAAGAATCATGGCAGACCATGCAAAATTTATCGGGCATCTTTTAGATCCGTCAGAAAGGAAGCTAGTTGAACAGGCAAGAGAATTCAGTCATGACTTTGACCAATTGGTCTTCCAGGCAGTGGATTTGGATTCAATGAGGCCACAATCGGAAACCGTGCCAATGCTTGATCAATTCCTGGATCAAAACAGGGTTTCGGTTGCATCATTAAGGGATTTTAAGAAAACAGCTAGAGAATTGATTGAAGCCTGCAAAATAAAGAGCAATATTCATCCACTGTTAGCTGACCATACCTTCAGGGAAGCTGAACGATTTTTGGAAATCATCGATCTTTTTGAGGCTAGTCTAAACGCACAAAGTATAAAAGGGTAACGTATATTCACAAGCCGACCTTGATAGGTTGGCTATTTTTTTAGGTGTTCGAATCGATCATCGACATTTTACCCGTGCATATACATTCTTGTTATCAAGAAGTGAGGCATAGCCTTAAAAAAGAAACGCAAACTAAAAAAGTGGATAATCAAAAGGGGGGTGAAGAAATGGCAAAGAATAAACCAAAACATAATAAAGCCCTTCCAAAAGCAGATGTGGAATTTGCGGAGGAAAGAGGAAATGGACTGGAAAAGGTAGCATTAAAGGCGCAGAAAAAACATAATAAATGATTGCCTGTTATCACAGTAAAGCAAAAGAAAAAAGAACTGCAGAGAATCTCTACAGTTCTTTTTGGTACGTTCCCGACATTATTTCAGTTTTCGGCAAAATAAAGCCGATGACTGCTCCGATGAAGGCTGGAACAATCCACCCAAGACCTATATCGTATAAAGGAAGGTAGTCCATGTATAAAGTCTTTATCGAATTGAAGATCGGGACATTCAGATTTGCAACATTTGCTGCTAATGCACTATATCCGTCAAAAAAGCTTACAAGAAATGTCATCGCCATCGAAGCAGAGTAAACGCTCTGTCTATTGCGGAATAGCGGTGATAAAAGGGCCAGTAGGATAAGGATGATGGCTAAAGGATACAGGAACATTAACACTGGGACAGCAAATTGGATGATATTGTTTAATCCGAAGTTTGCGATGGCAAAGGAAACGAAGCTTAGAATAAACACATACCTCTTGTATGATGCCTTCGGAAACACATCATGAAAGAACTCGCTGCAGGCTGTGATAAGACCAATGCTTGTTTTTAAACAGGCCAGCACAATGATGATCGCAAGTAGGATCGCACCGAAGGAGCCAAAATAGTGCTGTGCGACTGCTGCAAAAATCTGGCCGCCATTTTCGAATGTTCCTATAGCTGAAACGCTGGATGCTCCCATAAATGTTATAAGTCCGTAAATCAGCATCATTAGCGACATGGCGAAAATCCCTGATTTCATGGTGGCTTTGGCAATATCCTTTTTGTCAGTAATTCCTTGTCTTTTAATCGCATGGATGACAACAATCCCAAACGCCAGGGATGCCAGAGCATCCATTGTATTATATCCCTCTTTAAAACCTGTCATGAAAGCAAGTTTTTCATAAGCGCCGGACGGTTCACCATAATTCCCCATCGGACTGAAAACCGAAAATCCAATTAAAAGAAATAAAAAGACGAGAAACGCCGGGGTCAAATATTTGCCAATGTAGTCCATGACCTTTGCAGGATGGAGTGAGAAAAAATAAACAACGGCAAAGAAGACGAAACTGAAAATACCCAGCCACAAACCAGCCTGTCCTGGAGCAATATAAGGTTCAAACCCGACAACGAAGGGAACAGTAGCTGTTCGTGGAATCGCAAAAAAGGGTCCAATTGTTAAGTAAAGAACTGTGGCAAAGGCAATGCCAAAAACAGGATGTACTCTGCTCGCTAAATCACGCAAGCCAGTGCTGCCGGAAAGCCCGATCGCCAATATGCCTAAAAAAGGAAGGCCAATGGCCGTTACCAGGAACCCAATCAATGCTGGCCAAAAGTTTGTGCCTGCAAGCTGTCCCAATTGAATAGGGAAAATCAAATTCCCTGCGCCGAAGTACATGCCGAATAGCATGGTTCCAATTAGTGCATAGGTTGAAAACGGAATTTTTTGCTGCATTTAAATTGCCCCTCTTCTTGATGTAGTGAATTCTGATTTACGCTAACTTCAGTTGGCAAGGAAGTATTTCCATTTAAGAAGGGAAGGAAATAGATAGAGAGAAAAGACTTGTTCAATCTATCACAATAGAGTGTTCCGTTGAGTCCAAAAGAAGAATAATACACATTACTATATATACTTACCCTTCACAAGTCAATGGAATTTTTAGTATTTTTAGAATTAAAGGAAAGCGATTCACCAGGAGAAGTTCTTCGGAGAGGCGCTGTAAAAAGTACAGATTGCATCCAATCGAAAAAAGGTATGTAAATTGATTTCAGGAGAGAATCTGATGACGATTGAACAAGCAGAAGCCATTTTAAAAAATCCGGAACTGGGACGAAATTTGACAAGAGAAAAAATGGAGGCAATTGATTTCTTAATCAGTGTAGCGAGAGCAAAAGAACAGAAATGAGAAGGGACTTAATCAAGCTGGTAAACTTAGAACATAGCAAAAGACCCTTGCTATTGGGCAAGGGTCTTATTTCATTAGTGGACCAGTTAAAAAAGATAGGTCAATTATTTATTTTCAGCTGCTTTTCTTAGCAGGAACTCAGCCTTGATATCGGTTAATAATTCCTGGTCAGTAATTAGCTGGACTGCTGTCAAAGCGAGGGCTTTGGCGCCTTTCAACAAGGCTTCATCTCCCTGTGCAGAAGCTGCTGCTTCCCGGAAAGGGACAGTGTGGGCAACGAGCTCATCAGGACCAATCTTAATATAAGGATGAATGGTTGGAACGACCTGGCTGATATTGCCTGCATCTGTTGAGCCAATTCCCTCTCGTTCATCAGTTGCAACGGTCTCTCCAAGGTCCTCGATCACATTTTTGAATACTTCATTATATCGATCATTCAATAGCAGATTATCGACCTCATTTTGGAAGGCAATAACATTCAGCTTTGCTCCGGTTGCTAGTGCCGCTCCTTCTGCAACTGCCTTAACGCGTTGAGTGACATCATTTAATCGGCTTCTTGTTGCTGCGCGGATGAAGAACCTGGCTTTTGCATATTCAGGAATGATGTTAGGTGCATCACCTCCATGGGTGATGATGCCGTGAATTCGTACATCATCAGTCAGCTGCTGTCTTAATGCATTGATTCCGTTGAACAGCTGGATTACAGCATCCAGCGCGTTTATTCCTTCATGAGGAGCCGCTGCTGCATGTGCGGGCTTTCCGATATATTCAAAGTCAAGTGGATCTACAGCAAGAGAAGTTGATGTCAATCTTGTTTGTCCTGAAGGGTGCAGCATCAAAGCCGCATCGATTCCCTCAACAAGGCCATGCTTCACAAAGCTTCCTTTCGCACTTCCGTTTGGGCCGCCCTCTTCTGCAGGAGTTCCAAAAACCACCGCTTCACCGCCAGTTTCATCCAATACCTTGCTAAGAGCTATGGCAGCTGCGACACTGGTTGTTCCTATGATATTATGCCCGCATGCGTGGCCAATCCCAGGCAGCGCATCATACTCTGCCAAAAATGCAATCGATGGTCCCGGTTTTTCAGCCCTTTGGCGAGCAACAAAAGAGGTCTCGTGTCCAGCAACCGCCTTTTCAACTTCAAATCCTTCATCCTCTAAAATCTTGATTAGCCGGGCTGAAGCAAAAAACTCCTCATTGCCGATTTCCGGGCGTGCGTGGATTTCATGGCTGGTCGTTAAGTAAAGGTCTTGGTTTAGTACCACATTTTCTGTAATGATATCTTTTAATGATTTTATTAATGTTGACATCATGATTCCTCCTTTAAACTTTCTTAAGAATAGTGAGCAACAGGGGAATCCCCCTTTAAAACCTTTGATCAGAACTTAAGTGTTCAAGCCTTCTGTGGATACCCAAGAGTGTTGGCTTCAGCAATTAAGGTTGTAGAACAGCCAAAGCTGCGCCCAGAAAAGGGATAACTTCAGCAATTACGGTCGCAGAATGACCAAAGCTGCGCCCGAAAAGGGAAGGCTCCTGCAATTACGGTCGCAGAAAGGTGATTTCTTTTTACCACCCAATCTCACTAAGCGGCACAAAGGTAGGAAGCGTATTTCCCTTGTATTCTTTCTCGATGAATTCTTTCGTGTCATCCTGCTGGTAAAGTTCAGCTAGTTTTTTCAAAGTTTCATTGTCTTTATCTTCTTCGCGGACAGCGATGATGTTGATGTATGGAGTGGCAGTAGCACTCTCAAGGAAGATCGCATCATCCTTTGGTGTAAGACCTGCATCGACTGCGATTCCGTTGTTAATGATTGATGCGGCTACATCTGGCAATACCCTTGGTGTCTGGCCAGCAACAAGCGGCACAAGTTCAATGTTCTTCGGATTTTCAACGATTTTATCGATTGAGCCAATGCCGTCAAAGCCTTCCTCCAGCTTGATCAGCCCTGCTTCCTGGAGTAGTAGAAGACCTCTTCCCATATTCGTCGCTTCATTTGCAAGAGCAATCTTTCCGCCTTCAGGAATGTCTTTCACGTCTTTGTATTTTTCGGAGTAGATACCCATTGGCGCGATCTGTGTGGTTGCGATTGGGACTAGGTCAAGATTGTGTTCTTTGATAAAAGCGTCAAAATAGGAAACGGTCTGGAATGAGTTTGCATCCAATTCACCTTCAGCAAGGGCAAGGTTTGGCTGGACATAATCTGAAAACGTGACGATTTCGACGTCAATTCCTTCTTTTTCTGCCTTTTTGGCAACAAAATCCCATACCCGGTGATCCGTTCCGCTGACACCAAGCTTCACTTTGACAGTTTCTCCGCCTTTCGCGGATGATGAAGAGCTGGAGCATGCGGTGCTGATCAATGCCAGACTAAGTACGATTAATGCTAGTAAAAGTTTTTTCATTTTGTTTTCCTCCTGGTTATCTTCTTCTGATTTTTTTAGCAGTTATATTTCCAAGGGATTGCAGTCCCTGAACCATGACAATTAAAATGCCAACGGTGATGAACATTGTCTGGGTATCAAAACGCTGGTATCCATAAGTAATCGCCAAATCCCCAAGGCCGCCGCCTCCGATGGCTCCAGCCATTGCCGATGCACCAATCAATCCGACTGTTGCAATCGTGAAAGCAAGAATAAGTGAACTCATTGCTTCTGGAAGAATGAACTTGAAGACAATCTGCCAGGGAGTGGCTCCCATTGCTTCGGCTGCTTCAATGACTCCCGGATCGACCTCCAGCAGGGAGTTCTCTACCAATCTGGCAATATACGGCCCTGCATAAAAGACAAGCGGGACGACTGCGGCAGCCGTACCAATCGATGTGCCGACAATCAGCCGGGTCAGCGGGATGATTGCGACCAGCAGGATAATGAATGGCACTGAGCGGAATACGTTGATGATACTGTTAAGTACGTTGAAAACAGGTGCGTTTTCAAGCAAATGGCCTTTTCTGGTCACGACCAGCGCAATTCCCAGCGGCACTCCAAGGACTGCCGAAAACAGCAGGGAGAACGCAACCATTTGCAGTGTTTCGACTAAAGCCTGTATGATTTGTTCTGAGTTAACTAGCATGTGCGGTCACTTCCTTTATGTTGACTTTTTGCTGATGTATAAAATTAAGTGCCCTCAAAATTTCTTTGTCACTTCCCTGGAACTCGACAATCAGGTTACCGAATGGAATTCCCTGCAGCTCGGTAATATTTCCGAACAGAACATTCACATGGATATCAAACTTCTTTGACAACTGTGACAACAGCGGTTCGCCAGCTGATTCACCAATGAAGTTAATCCGGAATACCTTTTGCAGCCCTGAATGTCCCTTAATGATTCTGTGGACGGAATCTGGAATATTGTCATTCATGATAGTGCTGACAAAATTCCTGGCTGTAACTGTTTTGGGAGCTGAAAAAACTTCAAATACTGAGCCTTCCTCAATGATTTTTCCTTCCTCGATGACAGCGACCCGGTCACAAATTTCCCTGATGACGGACATTTCGTGGGTAATGATCAAAATCGTGATGTTGTACTCCTTGTTGATTTTTTTCAAAAGCTGCAGAATTGAACTTGTTGTCTGCGGATCCAGCGCTGATGTCGCTTCATCGCAAAGCAGGATCTTAGGCTGGGTTGCCAGTGCCCGGGCAATGCCGATTCGCTGTTTTTGGCCGCCTGAAAGCTGGTCCGGATAATTGTCTGCTTTATCAGCGAGACCTACAAACTCGAGGAGCTGATAAACACGCTCTTTGATTTTCGCTTTTGGGAGCTTACCGAGAACGAGGGGCATCGCTACATTTTCAAAGACTGTCTTGGAGTTCAAGAGATTGAAATGCTGGAATACCATCCCGATATTCCTTTTAACCTCACGGACTTCTTTTGCTGAAAGAGAAGTCATGTCGCAGCCATTCACAATCACCCGTCCTGATGTCGGCCGTTCCAACAGATTCACACAGCGGATCAGTGAGCTTTTTCCAGCACCGCTAAAACCAATGACTCCAAATATTTCTCCTTCTTTGATTTCCAGGTCAATTCCATTCAGTGCCGCTACCTTATTCCCGCGGCTTTCATAAACTTTCTCCACTTGTTCAAACGTAATCAACTGTCTTCCTCCTTTGTAAATGCATAAAAAAACCTCTTCCCGGAAACAGGAAGAGGGCATGCCGCAATGATGCTGGACAAGGTCTCTTCTTATCTCCCAAGCTATTGCTTGCTGGATTTGGCACAGTCCTCAATATGTGAGTCCGCTGCCGAGGCTTCATAGGGCCAGTCCCTCCGCCTCTCTTGATAAGAAAGTATCGATATGAATTTGTAGGTGGGGATTTTTGGAAAAATAAAAAGTCCCCTTCAGAAAGAAGAGGACATGAATTAAAAAGTCGGCCTCTTCTTATCTTTCAAGCTGCTGCTTGCTGGATTTGGCACAGTCCTCCAAAGGAGTCCGCTGCCGAGGTGTCATAGGGCCAGTCCCTCAACCTCTCTTGATAAGAAGTAACGAATATTAAGTTATAAATCTTGTTTATTACTTTACTGCGTCGCAGAGAATGTGTCAATCATTTTGTTGGATTTTTTTTAGAAATACGAAAAATAGGAATTTAGTATCAATTGTGATGGATGCATAAAAAAATGAAACCCCTGCAGCAGCAAGGGTTTCAATTCGAAATCTATCTAGTAATAACAATCGGTCCATTTTTAGTAAGAATGATCGTATGCTCACATTGTGCGACAAAGCTATTTTCTGTAACATAAGTCCATTCATCATGTTCGTATTGGAAAACTTCTTCCTCACGTGTGGAGATGAATGGCTCAAAAGCGATGACCATTCCCTCTTTTAAGAGCTCATCATCCCATGGCTCATGATAGTTGTAGATGTGGTCAGGAGCTTCATGGATGGTCCGCCCGATTCCGTGTCCGGTAAGGTTTTTAATTACTTTTACTCCGTTCTTCCTCGCAGTCGCCATAACTGCCTTTCCAAGTCCGCTTTTCTTCGAACCTGGTTTCGCTTTTTTCAAGCCCGCTTCAAAAGCCTCAACAGCTGTTTCGCATATCTTCGTTAAAAGCGGGTCACCTTCACCAACGACAAAGGAAATCCCCGTATCGGCAAAATAGCCATTTTTTGATCCGGAAACATCGATATTAACGATATCGCCTTCTTTGATGACGCGGCTTCCCGGAATTCCGTGGGCGACTTCTTCATTCACACTGATGCATGTATACCCAGGGAAATTGTACTCGCCCTTTGGAGCAGAAATTGCTCCATGCTCCTCAAACATTGCACCCGCGACTTCATCAAGTTCCTTTGTGGTAATCCCAGGCACTGTCTTCTGTACCAATTCATCCCGAATCAAGCCGACAATCCTGCCAATTTCTTTTAATCCGTTAAAATCTTCTTCTGTTTTTGCAATCATGACTTATTTCCCTTCCATGTATGAACTATCTTATTAGAGTATCCCTTTTTTTGGTGAAAATCCATTCATCAGATTCAGAGCCTGGAGATTAAAGATAAATAAGATTGGAATAACCTTCAGAATGTAGTAATCTTGATAAAACAAATTCAGAGCGGTCTGATTTATGCAGAACAAGATATATTCACCACTTCATCATCCATATAATACATTAAAATGAGTTACATTTGATTACAGAGCAAGTCTTGGGAGGAAAAAATATGCTTGAATTTTTCATGGGTTTCCATCCGGTTGTCCAGGCACTGATTGGAACTTTGTTTACCTGGGGAATGACTGCTTTGGGCGCTGCCTTAGTATTTACAACGAAAAATCCGAACCAGAAATTCCTGGACAGTATGATGGGTCTAGCTGCAGGAGTTATGATTGCTGCAAGTTTTTGGTCACTCCTTGCTCCTGCGATCGAGATGGGTGAGGGAGGAAGCCTGCCGAGCTGGATGCCTGCTGCGACGGGTTTTCTTTTAGGCGGATTGTTCTTAATGGTCGTAGATAAATTGATGCCCCATTTACACCCTAATTTATCGATGGAGAAAGCTGAAGGCATCCATCCTGAAAAGAAAAGACGAAGTACTTTGATGGTCTTGGCCATCACCTTGCACAACATTCCTGAAGGTCTCGCTGTCGGTGTGGCTTTCGGAGCAGCAGCTGCAGGCTTTCCTTCAGCGTCACTCATGGGTGCGATCGCGCTTGCGATAGGGATTGGGATCCAGAACTTTCCTGAAGGTGTCGCAGTTTCCATGCCACTTCGGCAAGTAGGAATGTCAAGAAAGAAAAGCTTCATGTACGGCCAGTTTTCTGGCATGGTCGAACCAGTTGCCGCGATGGTTGGAGCAGCCGCTGTCATGTTCATCCAGCCTCTTCTGCCATATGCGTTAAGCTTTGCGGCCGGAGCGATGATTTTCGTAGTAGCCGAAGAAGTGATCCCCGGGTCCCAGGAAAACGGCAACAGCGACCTCGCCTCATTAAGCCTCATGTTTGGATTTGCCATCATGATGATCCTCGACGTGGCATTAGGATAAAAACTGCATAAAAGCTTAGAACCCTGTGCTTCAGACTCATTCAAAAGTCTGGTGCACAGGTTTTTTTATGAAAAGACTCTGTTGAATTTGAAGTTTGATTTTTAAACCCTGTTGATTGTAGTGGAAGGCGCGAAGACTCCTCCGAAAATGCTAACGCATTTCCCTCGTGCGTGGGCTGATTCGGGAAGCTAATCAATGTCCTGCGGGCGCAGCTGGTCAGGTGAGACCCCGCAGGAGCAAAGCGACGAGGAGGCTCAGCGCCAGCCAGGAAGAATTGCCTTTTGAAAAAGCCGGCAGTAGGGCTTTTTCATTATTCTTCCAGCGGAAAGCGAAGCGCCTGGAACGAAAATCAACAGCCTTGGTTAACAGGGTCTGCAAAAAAAGTAATAAATTCATAAATAGGACAAGCTGTTATTCTTCGCCTCCCGAAAAAATGAAAACGATAACAATGTGATGGTATCAATATTTCGGCCATTTATTCCAAAACTAAAAAATTGGTACCATAAGCAAAATTCGATGGCTTATAAATGTAAGCCCTTTTTTTTATGATGAAGGTACAAGAAAGACAAAGCAACCAAGGTGGTGAAGAAATGGAAGTCAAGATAGAACAGCCAGTCGAACAACAGGTCAGTGACACCATTATCGAAAAGGCAACAAAAAAAGAAAAATACAAAAAAATCAAAAAGACAATCATTTCACAAAAGTATTTGCAGACGATGGCGCTTCTCGGTGTAGTATGGATGTTCATCTTTAACTATATCCCAATGTATGGGCTGATCATCGCGTTCAAGGAATATAGCATCATCAAGACGATCTCGGAAGCTCCATGGGTTGGATTGATGCAGTTTAAAGAATTCCTTCAGGATGAGAACTTCTGGATCGTCCTAAAAAATACTCTGGGAATCAGCTTGATTAAATTGATTATCGGTTTCCCGCTTCCAATTATATTTGCTCTTTTGCTTAATGAACTTACATCCATGAAGCTTAAGAAAGCGGTTCAAACAATTTCTTACCTGCCGCACTTTATTTCCTGGGTTGTACTTGGAGGGATTTTGACTACCTGGCTGGCGGATATCGGTGTCATCAATGATATTTTGCTAGGTTTAGGGCTGATCAGTGAGCGGACAAATTTCCTGGCTGAACCTGATAATTTTTGGACCATCGTCATTCTCTCGGATATTTGGAAAGAACTTGGATGGTCAGCAATCATCTATCTTGCAGCTATTGCTGGTGTTTCGCCAGAACTATATGAATCATCCACGATTGATGGAGCAAATCGTTTCCAAAAAATGTGGCATGTCACATTGCCGTCAATTCGCCCAACAATCACAATCTTGTTCATTCTTGCTGTAAGCGGTGTCTTGAACTCAAATTTCGACCAGATCTTGATTTTGCGTAACTCATTGAATGAGAGCGCCAGTAACGTAATTGATATTTACGTCTATCAAATGGGTCTGCAGAATGCCCGCTACTCGTACGCAACAGCAGTTGGTTTATTGAAAGCGATCATCGCCTTCATCCTGCTCCTGTCAGCTAACAAGATTACGAAAAAACTGAATGGAACATCTTTATTCTAGGGGGGTGAGGTTGTGTTTAAGCTTTTTAAACGGAACCGGCGAACAACAAGCGAATACATCTTTGACAATGTTAACATTCTGATCATGCTCTTTATCTGTGCCATAACGGTCTACCCGATCTGGTACGTCCTCGTCAATTCACTGAATGATGGTGTTGATGCCATGAAGGGCGGGATTTACTGGTGGCCGAGAGAATTTACATTTGAGAATTATAAAGCTGTGTTTAATACTCCGGGAATCGTCACATCTTTTGGAGTAACAGTGGCCAAAACGGTTATCGGCACAATCACCCATGTATTTTTTACAGCGATGGTAGCTTACGCCATTTCGAGACGAGACCTTTACGGCAGGAACTTCTACATGCTGGTCGGTGTCATTACGATGTTTTTCAGCGGCGGATTGATTCCCTACTTCCTATTGATCAGGGACCTCGGGTTGTTTGATAACTTCCTGGTATATATCATTCCGACCATGTTCAACTTCTTCCATCTGATCATCTTTGTCTCCTTCTTCAGGGAATTGCCAACTTCTCTTGAGGAAGCAGCAAAAATAGATGGAGCAAATGACTTCATGATTTTTATCAAAGTAATCATCCCGCTGTCAATGCCGGTTATCGCTACCATTGCATTGTTCCAGGGTGTCTATCAGTGGAATGATTATTTTGCCGGGGTCATCTTTGTAAATAATCCAGATTTGCAGCCAATCCAGACCTATTTGTACAAGGTTGTTGCCGAGTCAAGTTCAAACCAGATGATGACGAATGCAGCTGGATCGATTGCAACGAAGACGGTAACATCCCAGTCCATTAAACTGGCAACAATGGTTGTAACGACGCTTCCGATCATGCTGGTGTACCCATTCCTGCAAAAGTACTTTGTAAAAGGAATGCTGATTGGTTCAGTAAAAGGTTGATTTTTTAAACAACGATTTAAATTTTTCTTCATTGAAGAAATTTAAATAAAACTTGGCTTCATTATTAATTGAGTACTGCTTTTTCGTGAAAAATACCCCTTTGACCTTGGGAAAGGCTGGCAATAAGCTGAAAAGTCTTTCCCCACCTTTTAAAGCAGTGTACATTGAATAATGTGGCCCAAAAAAACAAACAAGAGAGAGGGTCAAAAAATGAGGAGAAAATTTCTTTCCAAAGGCTGTTCATTAATGCTGGTTCTATCATTGGTTTTGGCATTGTTTTCAGGCTGTTCCAGCAAGACAAATGAAAACGCTTCCGATGAAAAGGACAAAGACAAACCAAAGGCAACAGCTGATGCACCTGGCTGGCAATCCAACAAGGAACCGATTACTTTTGATTGGTATGTGAACTTTTCCTGGTTCGCACATAAATGGGGCGACGATGTTGTTTCCAAGTATGTAACAGATAAAACTGGTGTTTCTGTCAACTTCATTTCGCCAGCAGGTAACGAAGCAGAAAAAATGAACACGATGATTGCATCAGGCAAGCTTCCAGATTTCATCACAATCGGCTGGTGGGAAGATGCTGTCAAAAAGATGATCGAGGGTGAACTTGTCCTTCCATTGAATGAACTTGCAGATCAATACGATCCATATTTTTATAAAGTTTCAGATGGAGCAAAGGTTGAATGGTTTAAGCAGGAGGATGGCAACACTTATGGTTATCCGAATGCATCATCTTCACCGAAAGATTTTGACAAATACAAAGACCTTAAGCCATCAAACCAGACATTCCTAGTACGAAAAGATATGTATGAAGCAATCGGCAGCCCGGATATGAGCACGCCTGAAGGATTCTTGAAGGCTCTTGAAGCTGCTAAAGAAAAATTCCCTGAAGTAAACGGCGCACCATTGATTCCATTCGGTTTAAATGAATTTACTGATGTAGGAAACACTTCCCTTGAAGGCTATCTGCAAAACTTCCTTGCGATTCCAATGGAAAAGGACGGCAAGGTGTATGACCGCAGCCAGGATCCAGAGTATCTTGCATGGTTAAAGACTTTCAGAGAAGCAAATGACAAAGGTCTTCTTGCAAAGGACATCTTCATTGATAAGCGTCCGCAAATGGAAGAAAAGATTTCACAAGGCAGATACTTCGCAATGCTTTACCAGCGCAGTGACCTTGCAGCGCAACAACACGCATTGTATGCTAAAGATCCAAACTCTGTATATATTGCAGTCGACGGACCTGCTAACTCAAATGGAGATGCACCTGCTTTGGCTGGTGACAGCATCTCAGGATGGACTGTAACTTTGATTTCCAAAGATGTAAAAGACAAAGAAAGAGCAATTCAATTCCTGACTTACCTGATCAGCGAAGAAGGACAGATGGACCTTTACATGGGTAAAGAGGGCGAAACATATGATATGGTGAACGGTAAGCCTGAATTCAAGCCAGAGGTTCTTGACCTTTTGAACAAAGACCGCGCTGCGTTTGACCAGCAGTATGGTGCTTCATTCAAGTACTGGATGCTAATGGATACAAACATGAGCCTTGCATGGGCACCGCCAGCTTCTGAGCCATTCAAGCAAATGGAAGACTGGACAAAAGGAAAAACAGTCAGCTATGCAGAATTTGATGGCATCAGCCCGACTGGAACTTCCGCAGAAGGTGTTGCAGCAAGCAAGATCGCTCAAGAATGGGGTAAAACACTTCCTAAGCTTCTGCTTGCCAAATCTGATAAAGAGTTCGATAAACTCTTCAACGAATTCCTGAAGAAACGTGATTCTTTCGGGTATGAAAAAGTTGAAAAGTATCAGCAGGATGTTTATGAAAACAATAAGAAAAAACTTGATGCAGCAAACTAAATAATCATACGGAAAGACTGTTCCTTTAGAAAAAAATTTCTTAAAGGGGCAGTCTATTCCTGCTTTTGCGTTAGGCGTGAATCCTGTTAAACTTCAAAATATTGAAACACTTTTTCACGCTATTTATATTAATTAAGATGTATCATTTTAATGTGGATAAATGTTAGGTGTGATTAAAGTGGACTATCAAAAAAAAATCAAGTACGCAGCGAACTGGTTTGACCGCCTTTCCCTGCAGCAAAAGCTAATTGCCTTATATATCGTCATTATCATTATTCCAATCATCATTTTTATCTCCATCTATTCCAGTAACGTATATGACAGAGCGATCACCGAGATCAGCATCAAGAGTGAAAATGCTCTGGAAATCGAAAAAATCCACATTAAAAACAATATCGAATCGATGAGACGCACGGCCCAGATGGTTGTTTCGGACATGGAATTCATTGATTTCGTTAAAAGCCGAAATGAAGCAAATGTCGATCAGTTAATTGATTTCAGGATGAATGAGCTTTCGAATGTCACCAGGCTGCAGGCCAATAACCCTGCCATTGAAAATATCCGCCTGTATACAACGAATCCATATGTAACCGAGATGTGGCCGATTCTCTTCAAGGAAGAGCGGATCATGGGAAAGCCATGGAGAGATGAAGTCATCAACAGGAATGGCATGGAGGTATGGTGGTTCGATCAGCAGACAGAGGATGTCCTGGAACGGCTGCCATCACAAAACACTGCGAAAATTTCTTTGTTGCGGGAACTGGATTATCCAAAGGATGAACACTTGGGGATCATCGAAATCAATATGTTTCTGAAAAACTTTTTCCCTAAGATGTTCGGAGCTGTTCAAGATCCGGAGTCAGCCTATGTTGTCATCGACCGGGATAACAATATGATCAGGAACTTCCATCATACTTTTTTTGAGGATAAAGGAATTGACACCGAAGATCTTCAACGTGAATTCAGCAAATCAAAACCCGAAGAAACCGGAAGTTTTCAATATGAAAACAATGAAACTCCTTATCTTGTCATCTCTGCCTATATTGAGGATTTGGATGCATACTTGCTGAATGTGATCTCTCTGGAAGGCCTATATGCTGAAACGGAAAAGACGAGGAATGTCATTTTTAGCGGAATTATTTTTCTGGTCATTATTCTTTCTTTTGTCACCTATGTATTGATATTATTGCTCCTGAAAAAAATGTACAAACTGAAGAATTCAATGGAGCGAGTCGGACACGGGGACTTTTCCGTCGATGTAGAGGTTAACGGACAGGATGAGATTTCGGAACTGGCATTCCATTTTAAAAGCCTGCTAGGTAAAATGAACGGACTGATTGCTGAAGCTGTCAATAAGCAGGCTGCCGCAAAAGAAACGGAATTAAAGGCACTGAAGACCCAGATTGACTCCCATTTTCTGTATAACACATTGGAAAACATAAAAATGATGGCAGAAATAGAAGGCGAATATGCCATTTCAGATGCAGTGACCTCACTTGGGGAAATGATGCGCTATAATCTGAAATGGAAAAATGACTTTGTGATCCTGGAAGAAGAACTTAATTATATAAAAAACTATGTAGACATCATGAATCTGCGCCTGGATGGGCGGCTGACATTAACGATCGATGTCCCCAGTGAATTGCGGGACCAGGAAGTGCTGAAAATGTCATTGCAGCCGATTATTGAAAATGCCATAAAACATGGGATTATCCCGAACCACCAGAAAGACAGAGGGATCCTGCAGGTAAGCGCCAGGTATTCTGATGACTATGTCATCATTGAGATTCAGGATAATGGCGTAGGGATGACACAAGAGCAATGTGAAGCTCTCAACCGATCCATCCAAACAGGTGAGGAACATCAAAATCACGGTTCCAAAGGCGGCAATGGCATTGGGATCCACAATGTGAATGAGAGGATCCAGCTTTACTATGGAACAGAGTATGGGGTGTTTGTTACAAGTGTCAAAGGCGAATTCACGATGGTGACATTAAAAATGCCTTGCAAAATTATGAAAGGGGGCAGCCAAAGTGTATAAAGTCCTTATAGCTGATGATGAGAAAAATATCCGATTGGGCATACAGGCAATGATCAAGAGAGAATATCCTGAATTTACTACCTTTATTGCCAGTGATGGACAGGAAGCCCTCGAACGCATAGAGGAAAATGAACCAGATATTGTGATCACTGATATTAAAATGCCGAGGATGGACGGTATCCAGCTGATCAAGGAAATCCAGCAAAAAGAAATCCAAACAGCCATTGTGATCCTTAGTGGATATGATGATTTCTCTTATGCCAAGGAAGCGATCAAGCATAAGGTGAGAGATTATCTTTTGAAGCCGGTCAATCGATCAGAGTTGTTCAAAACCCTGAAATTGATCACGGAAGAATTGGAACATAGCCAGAAAATGACCTATCAGCACATGGATGAATATCGTGCCAGTCAGCTGAATTATATTTTGCTCAATCCTAATCTGCAAAAGGATGTTGTCGAGGATCTTTATAAGAAAATGAAAATCGAGGCCTATCCGGATGGCTTTTATGTAGGGATCATTGATGCGGAGGTTGAGATAGAAAATGCTCATTTGCTTGAAAAAATCAATCAGCTGCTTCAATCATCCAGTGATTGCATTCCGTTTCTCGATAAAGATGGCCGGGTGACCATCATTTCAGCAGATCTCGAGCAATTTTCCCTGTTTAAAGAGCAGCTTGGCAGGGACAGGCATTTGGTCTTCACCATTGGCATCAGTGAGAAGGAACAGGACATACGGGAATTGAAAAAAACGTATGAACAGGCAGCCACTGCCTTGAAGTACCATTTCCTCTATCCGCGCAGACAGGTTATTTTTTTTGAAAATGTCAAAGAAAAGCCGGATGGTTCTTCGATTCCGGTGGAACTGATCAATAAAATCTCCAATATGCTGGGAACGGAAAGGGAAAATGAAATAAAAACGAACCTGAGACAGGTGATGGACTTCGATGTTATCGCGCACAGCAGCATCAGCTATCTCGAAGACCTGAATCAGGCAATCAATGAGACGATTTTCAAGGGATTTTTTAAGCGCCTGGGGGATGAATCCCTTGTGACGTTTGAGCTTTTGAACAAAATCGATGACATTTACAATTTTGATAACTTCCATGAATACTTCCATGCCCTCGAAGGCTTGCTGATGAGGATCCACGAATACAATAAACAAATGAGATCAGTGTATTCAGAGCAAAAGTATATGGACCGGGCAATCGCCTATATCAGGGAAAATTACCACAAGGACTTGAATCTCGCTGTAGTCGCCAATTATATATCATTGAATTACTCCTATTTCAGCCACATGTTCAAGGAGTATATTGGGCAAAACTTCGTTGATTATTTAAAAATGGTCAGAGTAGAGAACGCAAAAAAACTGCTGAAAGAAACGGACTTTAAAATCCTCGAAATCAGCGAGATGGTTGGCTACAAAAATCCCAAGCAGTTCGCACGAGTATTCCGCGAAGCCGAAGGAATCTCACCAAAAGAATTTCGGGAAATGAATGGATGAAGAGAGCTGAATAGGCTCTCTTTTTTTCTGTTTGCTTCTAGGTTCGGTCAAAGTATCGCCAGTGCGGCTTCGTTTTGTCCGAAGTGGCCCCAAGTTCGAACAAAGTATCGTCGGTGGGGCTTCATATTGTCCGAAGTGCCCCCGTGTTCGGACAAAAGATCTCCTGTGCAGCTTCGTTTTGTCCGAAGTAGCCCCAAGTTCGGACAAAGTATAGGCAGTGCGGCTTCATATTGTCCGAAGTAGCCCCAAGTTCGGACAAAGTATCGCCGGTGGTGCTTCGTGTTGTCCGAAGTGTCCCCGTGTTCGGACAAAGTATCGCCGTTACGGCTTGGTTTTGTCTGAAGTAACCCCAAGTTCGGACAAAGTGTCGCCTGTGTGCCTTCGTATTGTCCGAAGTCACCCCAAGTTCGGACAAAGTGTCGCCTGTGCGGCTTCCTTTTGTCCGAAGTCACCCCAAGTTCGGACAAAGTATCGCCTGTGCGGCTTCATTTTGTCCGAAGTCACCCCAAGTTCGGACAAAGTATCGCCAGTGCGGCTTCGTTTTGTCCGAAGTGCCCCCCAACTTCGGATAAAAGATTCCCAATGCGCCTTCACTTTGACTGAACCAGCCCCGTATCCTTATAACACCATCAAATTCATCGCTTTAATCCCTATAAAACTTGCACTTTTTGGAAGTGTTTTCACTCAGAATTCCGCTCTTCTAAAATATTGACACCCTAAACAAAATTCTCTATCTCAAGATGCTGTGCTGGCAAAGGTAGAATAGGAATTGAGATATATTTTGTTCGAAGCAATCCGTTTTTTTGAAAGGGGAAGTTTAGGTGGAGCAAAAAGATCAGGGGAAATTAAACAAAGAAATGATGACGCTTTCAAAAACTGAAGCAGAGTCGAGCCTGGTGTGGGAAGAGAACTTTGACCTACCTGATATAGATGAAAGCAAGTGGAATTTTGTTGAGGCGGGGACGGGGTTTGGCAATGAGGAATCCCAGTTCTATACAAGACGGAAAGAAAACGCGCGGATTGAAAATGGCATGCTGGTCATCGAAGCCAGGAATGAGAAGTATAAAGGGATGGATTATACATCCGCTAAATTGACGACCAGAGGCAAAGCAGCCTGGACATACGGAAGATTTTCGATTCGGGCGAAGCTGCCTGAAGGCCAGGGGATCTGGCCGGCAATCTGGATGATGCCAGAAGATATGGAACTCTACAAAGGATGGCCTGCCTGCGGGGAAATCGACATTATGGAGCTGATTGGACATCAGCCCGGCACGGTTTATGGAACGCTTCATTACGGAATGCCTCACACATATACGGGAGAAAACTATACGCTTCCTGACGGTAAGAAATTCTCAGACGATTTCCATGTTTTCACCCTTGATTGGGAACCTGGTGAATTCAGATGGTATGTGGATGATGTCCTGTATGCAAAACAGACTGAATGGTTCAGCCAATCTCTGGAATCATCAGAAAAACAAGCTGGTTTTGCACCGTTCGACCGCGATTTTTACTTGCAGCTGAACCTTGCTGTTGGGGGGAAATGGCCTGGATATCCTGATGAAACGACACAATTCCCACAGCAGATGAAAGTAGATTACATCAAAGTATACAAAAAAATACAGCAGAGGGGAACAGAAGATGAACAAGTTTTCTAAGGATTTTATTTTTGGTACAGCAACATCATCCTATCAAATTGAAGGGGCCTATCAGGAGGATGGCAGAACCCCGTCTATATGGGACATGTTTTCTCGCACTCCCGGAAAGGTCTTCAATATGGATAACGGGGATATCGCCTGTGACCATTACCACCTATATGAAAAGGATATTGAGATTTTAAAAACGCTTGGTGTGGATTCATATCGCTTCTCGATTGCCTGGCCAAGGATTTTCCCGGAGCAAGGCAAGTATAACGAAGCGGGAATGAACTTTTATAAAAAGCTTATAACACTCTTGAATGAAAATGGCATAAAGCCTGCAGTCACTCTTTACCACTGGGATTTGCCACTGTGGGCCCATGAAAAAGGCGGCTGGACAAACAGAGAGTCCGTCAATTGGTTCATGGAGTATGCAGAAAAATGCTTTGAGGAACTCGATGCACATGTGGAAATGTGGATTACCCATAATGAACCTTGGTGTGCAGGTTTCCTCGGCTACCATCAGGGCGTTCATGCACCAGGACATACGAATATGGAAGAGGCGGTGAAGGCTGTCCACCATATGCTTCTGTCTCATGGGGAAGTCGTTTCCCTGCTGAAAGGGAAATTTGCTTCGGAAACTCCGATTGGGATTACGCTGAATCTGTCACCGATGTATCCGGCAAGCAATTCTGCCAATGACCAGCTGGCTGCCAACAATGCGGATGGCTACACGAACAGGTGGTTCCTCGATCCAGTACTGAAAGGATCTTACCCTGCGGATATGATGAATCTTTTCTCAAAATATGTCCATTCCTTCGACTTCATCCAGGAAGGCGACTTGGAGAAAATTTCGGTGGATTGTGATTTCTTTGGAATCAACTATTATAATCGCAGTCTGGTTGAATTCAATGCTGCATCGGACTTCCTGTTCAAGAGTGCCTATTCGGATTATCCGAAGACCGGTATGGGATGGGATATATCGCCGGCTGAATTTAAAGAACTGATTCATCGCTTGCGCAAGGAGTATACGAATCTGCCAATCTATATCACTGAAAACGGGTCGGCGTTCGATGATCAAGTGTCAGATGACCACCGTGTTCATGATACAGATAGGCAGGAATATGTTGAAAAACACATCACTGCGGTTGCCGAGCTCAATGACGAGGGCATGAATGTCGCCGGATATTATTTATGGTCATTGCTCGACAACTTTGAATGGGCATTTGGCTACGACAAACGCTTTGGAATCACTTATGTTGATTTCGAAACCCAGGAAAGAATCCTTAAGGATAGCGGTTACCGATATGCCGAAATTATCAGGAACCGTTCAATCTAAATCCAACACCTCTGGAGTGAGAAATAATGGGAAAATATCGATTTGATGAAAAACAATATTTTGTTATTGAAGACTTCGATCAGGCAAAGACCTTTTCGAGCTTCCTGCCAGGATTGGCCGGGTTATACGGGATACCGATGTGGGCTTTTTACGTAAACCGCGGCCAGGCGATGGTCAGCTTCGGTGTCCAGGATAAAAACCATGCGATCACAGAGTTTTTCCCGGCAAACCAGGCATACCAGCGTGTATCAACGAATGGTTTCCGCACTTTTATCAAATTGGATGGAAAGACCGTTTTTGAACCATTCTCGTCTTATGGAAGCAAAAAAGATCGTACAAGAAACATGTATATAAAAGAAAATGAACTGAAAATTGAAGAAATCAACCATAAGTATGGTGTCAAGACGCTGATTACGTACTTCACGCTGCCGAATGAAAACTTTGGCGCACTGACAAGAAAGGTCCAAATAGAAAATCTATCTGAAAAACCAATCGAGCTCGAGCTGCTTGATGGACTTCCTGCGATCATCCCATATGGAATTGATGATGCAGCATACAAAGCGGTCGGGAATACGCTGAAAAGCTGGATGGATGTATTTAATCTCGAAAACGGAATTCCGTATTACAGAGTCCGTTCTTCAACGAATGACTCTGCAGAAGTTGAAGAAATTTCGAAAGGTCATTTTTACTTGAGCTTCGATGATCATGGACAATTAATCACCCCAGTTGTTGATGCGGATCTTGTCTTTGGATCAAACAGTTCATTCTCTTTCCCGGATGAGTTTGAAAGCAAATCAATCCATGAGTTATCAAAAGCTCAGCCAGTTACCTCCAACAAAGTACCTTGTGGATTTTCCGGTCTGGGGAGAGTGCTTGGAATAGGAGAACAAGTCACATTTCACACGCTTGTCGGTCATGTGAAGGACATTGAAATCATCAATGAAAAAGCAGCTGACATAAGAGCTGGCGGATATATGGATAGAAAATATGAAGAAGCGCAGAGCCTTGTTACGGAGATTACGAAGGATGTTGAAACAAAGACAGCATCCCCGCTATTCGATGCCTATGTAAACCAAAGCTATCTTGATAATGTCCTGCGCGGCGGCTATCCAATTGAATTGGAGACTGATGATTCAGCCTTTACTTACTATGTTTTTTCCCGTAAGCACGGAGATCTGGAGCGGGATTACAACTTTTTCTCGCTTGCGCCGGAATACTTTTCGCAGGGGAACGGCAACTTCCGTGATGTGAACCAGAACCGCAGGAATGATGTGTTTTTCCATCCCGAGACGGGAGACTACAATATCAAGCTGTTCATGAGCCTGATCCAGGCGGACGGCTATAATCCGCTCGTCGTAAAAGGAGCGAGCTTTGAACTAAAAGATCAGTCTGATTGGGGATGGCTGGATGAACTGGTGCCTCTGCAGAAGGACGCTGAATTTATTAAAAAGAAGCTGAGCGGAACCTATACACCGGGCGATTTACTACAAACGATTTCGGACAGCGATATTCAGCTTGAATCTTCACTTCCGGATTTCCTGAAAAAAGTTCTTTCAAGAAGCTCCCAGAACATTGAAGCGGAGTTTGGAGAAGGGTACTGGATGGACCACTGGACGTACAATCTCGACCTGGTTGAAAACTATTTGAAGGTATATCCGGAAAATAAAGCGCAGCTATTGTTCGGTGATGATGGCTACAAATATTTCCACAGCCCTGTGTTTGTGAATCCTCGTTCTGAAAAATATGTCCTCGCTAATGGCAAAGTCCGTCAATACGATGCCATTACTGAATTTGGGCATCAGAAAGAGTCAAATTGGGTGAGGAGACCTGACGGTGAGTTCTTTACATCCAATCTTTACAGCAAACTGTTCTCACTGGCATTGCTGAAATTCTCAACATTGGATCCTTATGGTATGGGTGTGGAAATGGAAGCGAATAAGCCAGGCTGGAATGATTCCATGAACGGCCTGCCAGGAATATTTGGTTCTGCAATGAGTGAGACATTAGAGCTGAAACGCCTGCTCGAATTTGTCATCTCTTCTGGAGAGGCTGGCGAGCTGAAGATCACTCTTCCTGCAGAAGTCGTCGATCTGGCTAAGTCAGTTGTGGAATTCCTCGTTCAATTTGAAAATGGCGAGCTGGATGATTACAGCTACTGGAATCAAACAGCGGCTGCCCGTGAAAAGTACCGCGAGTTAGTGAAAAACGGTTTTGAAGGTACGGAAAAGAACATCGAGTTACAAAAGCTTACTGCTTATGCAGAGCAAATGCTTCTCAAGACAAAAGCAGGAATTGACAAGGCTACTGAGCTTGGCAATGGGCTGATTCCTACGTATTTCTCTTTCGAAGCCGCTGACTGGGAAAAAATCGTCGATGAAAACGGAAGTGAAAAACTGAATAAAAAAGGCTTGCCGTTAGTCAAGGTCAATAGCTTTGAAGTGTCTGTTCTGCCGCATTTCCTTGAAGGTCCTGCAAGGGCATTGAAGACTGCTGATCACCAAACAGCGAGATCGACCTATCAGCATGTAAGGAACTCGGAGATTTACGACAGTAAGTTGAAAATGTACAAAACTTCCGGATCCCTTGAAGAGCAAACCTTTGATATCGGCCGTGCGAGGGCTTTCACTCCAGGCTGGCTTGAGCGTGAATCCATCTTCATGCATATGGAATTCAAGTATTTGCTCAGTGTCCTGAAGTCCGGATTGTACGAAGAATTCTATGGAGATATCAACTATGCAATGCCGCCATTCATGGATGCAGAAGTGTACGGAAGAAGCGTCCTGGAGAATTCATCCTTTATCGCGAGCAGCGTGAACCCTGATTCCAGCCTCCATGGACAAGGTTTTGTGGCGAGGCTGAGTGGAACAACGGCAGAATTCTTAAGCATCTGGCAATTGATGATGATGGGGAAAAAGCTCTTTGACGTAAATGAAGACGGGTTGACACTGAAGCTTGAGCCGATTCTTCCTTCATGGCTTTTTGATGCAGAGGGCAAGGTGCAATTTACAATGTTGGGCAAGATTCAGGTAACCTATCACAATCCATCAAGGAGAAATACTTTCGGTGAAGAAGGTGCCAAGACCGTTAAGTATGTACTCCATATGAATGGTGAAGAGGTTGATGTTCATGGCGGGCTGCTGCAGTATACCTATGCACAAGCTGTTAGGGACGGAAAAGTATCAAGGATCGATGTTTACCTAGATTAATAGATGAGGTGCTGACACATGGAATTAAAAATGATCCAGAGTGCTAAGAATACCGGAGAGCGTTTTGCGGATAAGGGCAATCTTTCTTTTACAGATGAGCCGGGCAAAGATATGGTGATGAAGCTCGATCCAGAAAAGAAATACCAAACCTTCATGGGATTCGGCGGAGCTTTTACAGAGGCAGCTGCTTATACACTGGCGCAAATTCCCGGGGAAGAACGGGCAAAAGTAATCGACAGCTATTTTAACCAGGAGACAGGTCTTGGTTACAGCCTGGGCAGGACGCACATCCATAGCTGTGACTTCGCCCTGGAAAATTACACTTATGTTGAAGAGAATGACAGAGAACTTAAAACCTTTTCAATTGAACGTGAAAACAAATATGTACTGCCGCTTATCAAGGACGCGGTGAAGGCTAGGGGAGAAGGATTGACGATTCTTTCTTCTCCATGGAGCCCTCCAGCATGGATGAAAACAAATAATGAGATGAATCACGGCGGAAAATTGAAGCCAGAGTTCTATGATACATGGGCTTTGTATTACACGAAATACATCAAGGCAATGGAATCAGAAGGAATCCCAATCTGGGGCATCACCGTTCAAAATGAACCTGAAGCAACTCAAGTGTGGGACTCCTGCAGATATAGTGCCGAAGAAGAGCGTGACTTCGTTAAAAACCACCTGGGACCTGTAATGGAACAGGAAGGCCTTGGAGAAAAGAAAATCATCGTCTGGGACCACAACCGGGATATCGCCTATGAGCGGGCAAAAACGATTTTATCAGATTCCGAGGCTGCAAAATATATTTGGGGCACAGGTCTCCACTGGTATGTATCGGAAGAGTTCGAGAACCTGAGCAAAATTCATGAAGACTTCCCTGACAAGCACCTGATTTTTACCGAAGGCTGCATTGAAGGCGGAGTCCAGCTGGGCGCATGGCATACTGGAGAACGTTACGCCAGGAACATCATGGGCGACATCAACAACTGGCTTGAAGGCTGGATTGACTGGAATATCGTCCTTAACGAACAGGGCGGGCCGAACCATGTAGGCAATTATTGCGACGCGCCGGTCATCGTCGATACCAAAACTGGAGAGGTTCACTATAATAGCTCCTTTTATTATATTGGTCACTTTAGCAAATACATCAAGCCCAACGCAGTCAGAATCGGGCATGAACTAAATCATGATTCTTTAAAAGCAGTATCATTTAAAAACGAAGATGGCTCCATTGTCGCGGTTGTCATGAATGATGCAGATACCAATGAGATATTCTCGCTAACGGTCGGAGGCAAGACTGCCAAAGCCGAGCTGCCTTGTCATTCGATTACAACATTCATTATAGAAAGTTAAGCTCTGCCACCTCCTTGTCATGACAAAATGTGCTTTACGCTAATGATTAACATGAAAAGGAGGTGGTTTTATTTTAGAAGTCTTTAAAGCATATAAGTTGAACTTAACAATTATCGATTTAATGGAGCGGAAGGTGCGAAGACTCCTGCGGGATGAAAAGGTCAGTGGGAGACCCCACAGGCGCTTGCGCCGAGGAGGCTCCCAGGCCTACAGCGGAAAGCGAAGCACCTGGAGCGAAATGAAAAGGTAGACCTTATAGTTCAACTTATATAGTAGATAATGAAGGAGGAATTGGCATGAAGAAAACCTTGGCTCTTTTGTTGAGTGCCATGATGATTTTGCCTGCAGCCAGTATCGCGGCCCCTAAAGATAAACCAGGAAATGAAGAACTGAAAAACAAACAGAACAAATCACAGTGGTCGCTTGTCTGGTCAGATGAGTTCAGCGGTTCGGAAATCGACCGCAGCAAATGGACTTATGATATCGGGAACTGGATCGTGGATGAAGATGGAAACGGCGTTACTTCGGGTTGGGGCAACAACGAGAAAGAATATTATACGGATTCTGATGAAAACGCTTTTATCGACGATGGTAAGCTTGTCATTAAAGCAAAAAAAGAACAGGTTTCAGACCAGTTTGGAACCTATGATTATACCTCTGCCAAACTTAAAACAAAGGGTCTTTTCAGCAAGAAATACGGCAGATACGAAATCAAGGCGAAACTGCCGACAGGTAAAGGGCTCTGGCCTGCCATCTGGATGCTCCCAGAGGACGATAAATATGGTGCCTGGGCGGCCTCAGGTGAAATCGATATTATGGAGGCGTGGGGAAGCAGACCGAATACAGTGTCAGGAACAATCCATTATGGAGAAGGCTGGCCAAATAACAAGTATACCGGCAAGGAATTCGAACTCCCTGAAAACAGAGGCATTGACAAGTGGCATACATATGCTCTCGAATGGAAGCCAGGAGAGCTGCGCTGGTATGTCGATGGTGAACTCTATCAAACTCAAAATAAATGGTATTCAAAAGGAAAGGATAACGCAACAAACTATTCCTACCCTGCACCTTTTGATCAGGAATTCTATTTAGTTATGAACCTTGCAGTTGGCGGCTGGTTTGACGGAGAAGTTGACGAGACGACAAAATTCCCAAGCCAGATGGAAGTAGACTACGTCAGGGTATACGATTTGAAGAAACGTGATTACCGAGAGCCTGTAGAACCGGTATCCGGACCTGTTGAGCTGCCAGTAGATGCGAAGCAGCCTTTAGAGGACGGCAATTTAGTTTATGACCAAAACTATCAACAACCTATTACAGTAGTGGATCAGCCTGGGGTAGAACTGGATCCGCTATATTGGAACTTTGTAAAGTTACCAGAGTTCGGAGGAGACGGCAGCGTTGTACTGGAGGAAATCGAAGGCAAGAATTATGCAAAAACGAATATCACAAATCCAGGTTCGCAGCTTTATTCGCTGCAAATGATCCAGAACATCTCGCTTGCAAATGGAGGCAAATACAAAGTCAGCTTTGACGCAAAGTCGACAGCAGCCAGAAAGATCATGGTCAAAGCGGGTGCCGGCGAGAAACGAGGCTGGGTGAAGTATTCGAATGAGGAATCCTTCCAGCTTTCTGATGAACTGAAAAACTATGAATTCACTTTTGATATGCTGAATGAAACGGATATCGCGTCAAGACTTGAATTCAATCTTGGCGGAAACGGACCGAATCCGGTTTGGATTGGCAATGTAAGGGTTGAGGATATCACCGGGACTCCTGTAGATGAAGATGCGACTAAACAGCCGCTCCCGAATGGGAACCATGTTTATAATGGAACATTCGACCAGGGCGGCATGGATCGGCTGACTTTCTGGAATTTCTTAGTCGGTGAAGCAGCAGCTACAGCATCTGTTTCAGAAAATACTCGTGAACTTCATGTGGCAATTGATAATGGAGGCAGCTATCCTGAGGCCGTCCAGCTTGACCAAAAAGGGATTTATCTGGTTAAGGGAAATGATTATAAGATCACCTTGAAAGCAAGGGCAGACGAACAAAGAACGATTCAGGCCAGCCTTTTAGGCAAGGACGGCAGTGATTACTCAGGAATTAAAACGATTGAGCTCACTTCCAATATGGAAGAGAAAACCTTTGAATTTACAATGCCAGAGAATATTTCTGATTCAGAAGCTAAACTTGTCTTTAGTTTTGGCGGCGGCGATGGCGATGTCTATTTGGATGATGTAGTCCTGCTGAAGACCTCAAACATCCCGGACTATGGAGATATCGACTTATATCCATTGAAAAATGGGGATTTCACAGACGGTTTATCATCATGGGAAAATTATGTTCATTTTGATGCCAGTGCCCAGATCATTCCAGACAATGGAGAGGCTAAAGTGGCAATTGGCAATGAAGGAAATGAAACATGGAGTGTCCAGCTGATACAGCCGAATTTAAACCTTGCCAAGGAAGTGGTATATGAATTATCCTTCGAGGCCCGTTCTACAAAAGCGAGACAGGCAGAGGTAACGATCGAGAATGCTGAATATACCAGGTTCTTGAGTAAGTCGATCCCACTGATTGATCAAATGGAGCAATACACATATGAATTCAAGATGCCTGTTGATGACATTGCGTCGTTCAAAATGCTTCTTGGTAAAAACGGTTCATCAGCAATAGGCAGCCATGATGTCTTCATTGATAACGTGGTCCTGAAAGTAAAGGATGCACCAACTCAGCAGGAGCCCGAGCCTGTGTCAACGCCTGGAATTGATAATGGAACATTTTCCGATGGAACAGATGGCTGGTCCTCATGGTGGGGCGATCAGTGGAGCGGTTATGCTGAAGGTACAATGAATGTTGAAAACGAAGAACTGAAGGTCGCGATTTCCCAGGTTGGCGGTGCAACGTATTCCCCTCAGGTTTTTCAAAAGGACCTGCTTTTTGAAAATGGCAGCAGCTATACAGTAACTTTTGATGCAAGAGCGGATGTGCCAAGGAAAATGAATGTCAATATTGGTAAGGAATTAAGCTTTGAACCATGGTTTATTAACTATGCACCTTTGCAAACAGTAGATTTAACTTCTGAGATACAAACGTACAGCTTTACCTTTGTCATGACTGAAGAAACTTATGCTGATGGCAAAATCGTATTCGAACTTGGCAATATTTTAGACGGCAATGCAGCAACGAATGTCTATCTCGACAATGTAAGTATCACAAAAAATTAAGTGAATCAGCGGATGTATTGACTTGGTCGAAATAATTTTGAATCTGGTTGAATAATTTAAAAATTCGCCGATAAAATTCAAAATGTGGTCGAATTGTTTTGAAATTCGCCCGATAAAACTTAAAATGTGGTCGAATAATTTTAAAACTCGTCAACATAATTCAATAATGGTCGAAATCAAGAGGCAGAACAGCAAGTCTTTTCTGCCTCTTATCCTTCTATTCCATTTCGTTGCTTTAAAATTTTACAATCAAAGTTGAATGAGCGAGGCCAGAGTAATTTTACCAAAGGAAACTTTTAAAGGTGGCAAAGCAAGATGACTTTACAGAAAAACAACAGTCTGCCTAAACAGATTGGCTTATTAGCACTTACCTGGCCGATTTTCATAGAATCGTTTTTACACATGCTGATGGGCAGCACGGATACGTTCATGTTGTCGCATATTTCGGATGAAGCCGTTGCGGCTGTTGGGGTGGCCAATCAGCTCATATTTTTCATGATTCTCGTCTTTGGCTTTGTTGCCACAGGTACTGCAGTCTTAGTTTCACAAAGTCTTGGGGCGGGACTTCAAGCAGATGCAAGGAAGATATCGGGTCTTTCGCTTTCTCTTAATCTTATATTTGGCTTATTGGTCAGTGTGATTGTTGTCGGTTTCAATGATTTGTTTTTACAAATGTTCAATCTGACTCCGGAAATACACAGTCTGGCCCAACAATATTTGACGATTGTTGGCGGCACTCTTTTTACACAGGCGCTCCTTGTCACTGCATCGGCAATCCTCCGGGCAAATGGGCTGACAAAAGAGGCGATGGTGATTTCAATCGTTATGAATATCATCCACCTTGCAGGTAATAGTTTATTTATTTTTGGACTGTTAGGTGTTCCGGAAATGGGTGTTCAGGGTGTAGCGATTTCGACCGCTATATCCCGAACGGTTGCTGTCGTTTTAATATTCCGCTTGCTATACCGCAGGCTCCCTATGAATATTGCTGTAGAAGATTATTTGACATTCAATAAATCTTTTATCAAAAAGATCCTGAAGATAGGTGTTCCTTCTGCTGGCGAGAATGTTGTCTATAACACCAGCCAGATGGCGATTACCGTCATTATTGGCTTGCTGGGGGCTATGGCACTGACAACAAGGGTATACACTTTTAACATCATGTCATTCATGATGCTTTTCGGAATAGCAATTGGGCAGGGTACGCAAATACTGATTGGCTATAAAGTGGGGGCAAGGGAATTTGATCAAGCCTATCATCAGCTATTAAAAAGCTTGAAACTGAGTATCATCATCACGATGGCGATCACGGTCGTCATCGTTTCAATCAGAGAACCTATACTTGGTGTCTTTACTTCAAATAAAGAAATCATCAGGGAAGGAAGCAAGGTCCTGCTCCTTTGCTTGATCCTTGAACCTGGCCGGACCTTCAATATCGTCGTGATCAGTTCTCTCAGGGCAGCCGGAGACGCAGTATTTCCGGTGAAAATGGCATTTGTCTCGATGTGGGGAATTAGTGTGCCACTCGCCTATATCCTGGGAATTACGATGGATTTTGGCCTTACAGGCATCTGGATCGCGTTTATCGTTGATGAATGGTTCAGGGGAATCATCATGTATATCAGGTGGAAAAGCAGGGTGTGGGAGAAGAAGGTCCTGATTGATGCAAACGCGCAGCCAGCGTGACAGTAGAGGGGGAAGAAGATGAACTACAGACAGCTTGGAAGTACAGGGATAAAGGTGTCGGAAGTCGGGTTTGGTGCCTGGCAGCTTGGCAATGCCAGGGATTGGGAAGGCATGGAAGACAAACAAGCAATCAGGCTGGTCCATGAAGCGCTTGATCATGGCTGCAATTTCTTTGATACCGCTCCAAATTACGGTGGGGGTAAAAGTGAGTCATTGCTTGGGGAGGCTCTTTCCGGAAGAAGGAGCGCGGCGGTGATTAGCAGCAAGTTCGGTCATCATCCAGATAAAACCCTTAATTTTGATTCGCAGAATATCCGTAGTTCGGTTGAAGATAGTTTACGCCGACTTAAAACGGATTACCTGGATTTGCTATTATTGCACAATCCGCCGTTTGAAATCCTGACCGGGGTAACGGATCATTTTGAGGTACTGGAAACCCTCAAAAAGGAAGGAAAGATACGTGCATACGGAGCTTCAGTCGATTCCGGGAATGAAATGGAAGAAATCGTCCAGTCTACTGACAGTCAGGTTATTGAAGTGATGTTCAATATTTTTCATCAGGAGCCAAGAAGCGCGTTTACCATGGCCGCAGAGAAGAATGTGGGATTGATCGTTAAAGTTCCGCTTGATTCTGGGTGGCTATCAGGCAAGTATGACGAAAATAGTGTTTTTACAGACATACGAAGCCGATGGACCAGGAGCAGCTCAGGAAAAGAGCCGAGCTCCTGCCTGTTCTAAAGGAAATGCTCGAACCAGGAGAATCCCTGGTCCAGCTGGCTTTGAGGTATATACTTAATTATCAGGAGATCTCTACCGTCATACCTGGAAACAAGAATCTGAAGCAGCTGATTGAGAATCTATCAGCGTCAGAAAAAAGGATTTCAGCAGAAAAAGTAGAAAAGCTAGAAGCACTATGGGAAGAAACACTGCAAGCCGATCCGTTGGGTTGGTAAAAAACAGTATGGAGGTTTTACACAATGGCATATCAACCAGACAGCAATCGCTATGAAACGATGACTTATAACAGATGCGGCAAATCAGGGCTTAAATTGCCGGCCATTTCGCTGGGACTATGGCACAATTTCGGCGGCCAGGATCCTTTTGAAAATGGCCGTGCGTTAATCAGACGGGCCTTTGATCTGGGGATTACCCATTTCGATCTTGCTAACAACTATGGACCGCCGCCGGGATCAGCAGAAGAAAATTTCGGCAGCATCCTGCGCAAGGATTTTTCAGGCTACCGTGATGAAATGGTGATTTCGACCAAAGCAGGCTATGGCATGTGGCAGGGACCATATGGCGATTGGGGTTCAAGAAAGTATCTGGTATCTAGCCTCGACCAGAGTTTGAAAAGGATGGGACTCGATTATGTCGACATCTTTTACCATCACAGGCCGGATCCGGAAACTCCTCTAGAGGAAACGATGATGGCACTTGATCATGTTGTCAGGCAGGGAAAAGCTCTTTATGTTGGCCTGTCCAATTATGGTGTGGAGGAAACGAAACAGGCCATCGGAATTCTAAGAGATCTGGGTACTCCATTGCTGATCCATCAGCCTGCTTATTCAATGTTTAACCGCTGGGTAGAAGACGGACTCACCGATTTGCTAAAAGAAGAAGGAGTCGGATCGATTGCGTTCGTTCCACTGGCACAAGGGTTGCTGACCAACAGATACTTAAACGGAATCCCTAAAGATTCCAGAGCCCTGAAGCCAAACAGTTTCCTCAATGAAGGAGATGT
Organism: Bacillus sp. ISL-35; assembly: GCF_018613355.1. Lineage (NCBI taxonomy): Bacteria > Bacillati > Bacillota > Bacilli > Caryophanales > Bacillaceae > Bacillus > Bacillus sp. ISL-35. The sequence goes on from NZ_JAGGQK010000008.1 coordinate 87,719, forward strand.
TTCCGAAGATGTTCTAGCAAAGGTCAGGCAATTAAATGAAATAGCACAGGAGCGTGGCCAGTCACTTGCCCAGATGGCTCTTGCATGGGTTCTTAGGGAACAGAAAATCACTTCAGCACTTATTGGCGCGAGCAAAGTAAGCCAAATTGAAGAAAATGTCGCCGCCCTGAACCGTCTTGATTTCAGTGAGGCAGAATTGAATACGATTGATGAAATCTTAAAATAAGGACGTCAAACAAAGCTGTAAAGCCAAATGGTTTTACAGCTTTGTTTTGTATTGGAGTAGTTTCTTGTCATTAGGGTAAAGGTAATTTGCTTTTATACGAGGATAGATTCCCTTCTCTTTTTACCAACGGGGTCTGCTTTGGTAGTATGTAATTTAGGCACTGCCTGTAACTGAAAATAGGAAATCCTCAAAGTGCTAATAATATATAAAAGTAAAAATACGAGAGATATAGGGGTGAAATAGTGATCAGCTTTGAAAATGTCGCAAAGAAATATGACGATGGAACGTATGCGGTGAAGAATTTTAATTTACATATCAACGAAGGGGAATTGCTTGTCTTAATCGGTCCGAGCGGCTCAGGAAAGACGACGACTTTAAAAATGATCAATCGGTTGATTCCGCTTACGGAAGGCTACATTAGAATCAAGGATAAGATGATCAGTGACTATGATATTCACGAGCTGCGCTGGGATATTGGGTATGTACTTCAGCAAATCGCGTTGTTCCCGCATATGACGATCGAAGAAAATATTGCGATTGTTCCGGAAATGAAGAAATGGGAGCAAAAAGAGATCGATCAACGCATTGATGAATTGCTGCATATGGTCGGGCTTGAACCGGAAACGTACCGCAAAAGGCTGCCCCATGAGCTTTCGGGAGGCCAGCAGCAAAGAATTGGCGTGGCACGTGCGCTTGCTGCCAATCCGCCAATCATTTTAATGGACGAGCCATTCAGCGCATTGGACCCATTGAGCAGGGAAAAACTTCAGGATGATTTGATTCAATTGCAAAACAACATAAAGAAAACCATCGTTTTTGTGACCCATGATATGAGTGAGGCATTGAAGCTTGGTGACCGGATTTGCTTGATGAGGAATGGGGAGGTTGTCCAGATAGGGACTCCGCAAGAATTTGTCCAACAGCCTGCAAATGATTTTGTCCGTGAGTTTGTCGGGATTGACCAGTCCCAGGCAAGGATGGTCGATATCAGTGGAGGCGTCGAGCCGGCGAATCATGAAGAACTATACAATCTGCCCGTCATTGCTTCCCGTGTGCCTTTAAACGAGATCCTGTCTCTGCTTGGGGAGCACGAGCAGCTGGCTGTAAAAGAAATGGATGAAATAATCGGCACTATCGACAGGCAGGGAATCATCCGGATTTTATCCAGGCAGATGGAGGGAATGAAATGAATAGCTGGACTTCAACATTCATAGATCGGAAAGACGAGCTGTTAAGTGCACTGCTTGAACATATCCAAATTTCGTTCATCGCACTGTTCTTTGCTGTCTTAATCGCAATCCCTCTGGGAATTTTCCTGACACGAAGGAAGCAGATATCAGAAGGAATCATAGGGGTAACTGCGGTGCTGCAAACAATCCCTTCCCTAGCATTGCTTGGCTTGTTGATCCCGCTATTCGGAATCGGCAAAGTCCCGGCAATCATTGCACTTGTGGCATATGCGCTGCTGCCGATCTTACGAAATACATATACAGGAATCAATGAAGTGGATCCTTCGTTGATCGAAGCCGCCCGGGCCATGGGAATGAACAGCAAGCGCCGTTTGATGAAGGTGGAACTGCCTTTGGCAATGCCGGTCATCATGGCTGGAATCAGGACAGCAATGGTCTTGATCGTTGGAACAGCAACGATTGCCGCGTTGATTGGTGCCGGGGGATTAGGTGACCTGATCCTGCTCGGAATCGACCGGAATAACACGGCATTAATCGTTCTTGGGGCCATACCAGCTGCTCTGCTTGCAATTCTGTTCGACCTAGTGCTTAGAAGGTTTGAAACGGTTTCCTTTAAAAAATCACTTATCACGATTGGGGCCATTTCATTAGCCGTAATCCTCATGATGGCGATTCCTTTCCTTGGCGGGAAAAATGAAGACGAACTAGTCATTGCCGGGAAGCTCGGTGCAGAACCGGAAATCCTGATTAACATGTACAAGCTCCTGATTGAAGAAGAAACGGATCATTCCGTACAGTTGAAACCAGGACTGGGGAAAACATCTTTTGTTTTCACGGCATTGAAAAACGGAGATATTGACATTTATCCCGAATTTACCGGCACGGCCATCTCGGAGTTTTTAAAAGAAACAGCCGAGAGTACAAGCCGCGAAGAAGTATACCAGCAGGCAAAAGAAGGAATGAAAAAAGAGTTCGACATGGATATGCTCCAGCCAATGGACTACAACAACACCTATGCTTTAGCTGTTCCAGAACAACTGGCGAAAGAAAATGACCTGAAGACCATATCTGATTTGAAGTCGATTGAATCATCATTAAAAGCTGGCTTCACACTTGAGTTTTCAGATCGGGAAGATGGATACAAAGGAATTCAGAAGCTTTATAATCTGAATCTGCCAAGCTTGACCACAATGGAGCCAAAACTAAGATACGGGGCGATAAAAAGCGGAGAAATTAACCTGGTCGACGCCTACTCCACCGACAGTGAGCTCCAGAGATACAAGCTGGTCGTACTGGAAGACGATAAAAACCTATTCCCACCATACCAGGGAGCTCCGCTGCTAAGGTCAGAAACAGCAGAAAAATATCCTGAGGTCGTCGAGGCCCTAAACAGACTTGCTGGTAAAATCACTGACGACGAAATGCGGAAAATGAATTACCAGGTCAATGTTGAAGGGAAATCTCCTGAAGAAACAGCCAGGGAGTATTTGAGAAAAGCGGGATTGATTAGGTAAAAAGGAGGCCCCTTACAGCTTGATGTAAGGGGTTCTTTTGGAGTGTGAAATGGGGAACACTTAGGTTGGCACCAATTGTTATATTTTTCTATTCGATAGAAGTTTTGTGAATACAGCTAAAAGTACGAGACAAAAACCAGGGTCTGTTGCAGGACATCCGGACTATGCCTATCTCATATACAACGAAGATAAATGAAACTCATCATCAGTCATAGTGTATTTGTGGAATTGTTCCAAAGCTGTATGCAATCTGTTAGATAAACGATGTGAAACGTAAGCACAAACAGAAAGCATACGTGCCTCTATAACAAAATCATCGGCCGAGGATTCAAATTCTTTAAGCAATTCTTCATCTGGTTCTGTTGATGCCCAATCGACTTGAGCCCAAGTACGAATTGATGAATTAAGTTTTTTTAAGGCAGAAAGATCTTTCTGAAAATATTTTAGAATGGTCTTTGTGTTGAAATCTCCACTTGATAGGTAATAATCAAAGTTATTAACCAGAAAAATAAACTGTTGCTGTTCATCACTAAATAGACTATCAATCTTAGATTTTATTTTTAGGATGGTTCTCATATTTTCGATAATGAGGATATGTTCTTTTTTTTCGATTCCAGTTTTAATAAAGGAAATTAACTTGTTGATATAAATTTCTTCATCCTGGAATCGATAAAATACATGCCCTTCAGTTAACGTTTCTAAATTGTTTGTTTGATGACTTGAATGATTAATGGCTGTGTGAGTGAGATCACAAGACATAAGGTAGTCTCCTTTCCTTTAAGGGGAGGTGACTAAGAAAAGTCGATCAATTCCCAATATTAGTTAATAACATTACCTTAACACTTTAGTCCTGTATATTCCATAAGGGAATTTAACGAAAAATAGCATATTTTGTTGCATATAGTATAAATAATTGTTCGGATTTTATTAAACTGCAGGGAAGCTTTACTTTAACAAATAATACAAAAGAAAGGAGCTAGGATTTTTAGATCCAGCTCCTTCTTTATTGCTAAATAGTAAGCGATTTGGTTTGAACCCCCTGAAGCTGATGCAGGGGGGAGTTGCTATAGTTTGTAAACTTTTAGGTTCAAATATATAGTCAATAAACTGCCGGCAAGGAATACAATGACACCCGAAATTGAATTTGGAGAAAGGTAGTGTAAATACTCCATTTGAAAAGCTCCCCTTTTTGTGAAGTATATCGTAATGCGATACTTTTGTTGATTTAATTATATCGTGTTAAGATATATTTATCAACTAGAAAGTAAGGTGGAATTTTTGTTAAGTAAAGATGTGTATGAGTACCTCGCAGAGTTCCGTTACCAATTAAGGAAGTTCCAGAAGTTTAGTGAAACAGCAGCACAGGATATGGGCATCACTGCTCAGCAGCACCAGTTGATGCTGGCCATTAAAGGCTATCCGGACAGGGACTACGCAACACCGCGGGAGCTGGCAGAACGCCTGCAGATCACTCACCATTCCTGCGTTGGCCTGATTGATCGATGTGAAGAAGCAGGACTTGTTTCACGCAGAAAAAATCCTGAAGACGGCAGGAGTGTATTCGTTGAAGTGACTGAAAAAGGGATTGGAATTCTTGAGGGTCTTTCTGAGATCCATCTAGAAGAGATCAAGCGGATCGGATTGTTTAAAGAAAAATTGTTGGATAGAAATGGAGAAAGTGAAATATAAAGAGGTAGACTTTATGAAAAAAAGATTCTTATATTGGGGATTTGCAACAGTATTGGTCTTTCTGTTGCTATTCATTTCCTATAAACTAATGAACTCAAGGACATCTCAATTTTTCGGCGGGTTGACATCCCAGGTGAGCACAGAGGAGAAAGTTGTGGCCTTGACCTTTGATGATGGTCCAACTAAAAATGTAGAGAGCATTTTGCCGATTCTGGAAAAGTACAATGCCAAAGCAACGTTTTTCCTGATTGGAAATGAAATTGAAAAGAACCCGGAAGAAGCAAAGAAAATCGCCTTGGCCGGGCATCAAATCGGGAATCATACTTATTCACATCGAAGGATGGTGTTGAAATCTCCGTCTTTCATCAAAGAGGAAGTTGAGAGAACTAATACTTTGATTAAAGAGACAGGCTTTGAGGGTGAGATTGACTTTCGTCCGCCTAATGGAAAAAAGCTAATCGGTCTGCCCTATTATTTACATCAGCAAAATATTGACACCATTACCTGGAACCTCGAACCAGATTCCTTCTATCAGGCATCTGCGGATAAAATAAAGTATGTGAAAGATAATGTAGAACCCGGTTCGATTATTTTATTGCATCCGATGTACGATCAATCTGGAGATGAGCTTGAAACAATCGAAGGAGTATTGAAGGCATTAACTCAAAAAGGCTATAAATTTATTACTGTGAATGAGCTCCAGGGAAAATGAGCGTTATGGAAGCTTGGGTGATTTCGTTTGGTATTTAGGAGTCCTTAATAAGCTTTGAAAGTCCCAACCCATAATTCCGGAAACAATTTGCTAGAATATTGATTAATGACTAAAAAAAGTGGCTGCTGCCACTTTTTTTAAAGAAATCTATTCAATTGCCCCAGCTTGTCTTTTCTTAATCTGTACAAATAGCCAGGGCGGCCAACTCCATATGTTAGTGACTCTTCAAGAATGCCCAGGTCCGCTAAAAATTTCAGGTATTTACGGACCGATACTCTTGAAATAAGGGTGATTTCTGATATATCATCGGTAGAAAACTGGAGATTCTCTTTCGATTGAATGACTTTTATGATGGATTCCAAAGTGCTGATCGTTAGACCTTTTGGCAGGTTCTCCATAGATGAAACTGCCAATTTCTGTTCGGTGCTTAATATACGTCCATCAATGTCTTCTTGTCTAAGCATGTTATGATTCTCAAAGAAATGGTGTTTTTCTTTATAGTGCAATAAGGCCTGATTGAATCTTTCAAACTCAAAAGGTTTGATCAAATAGTCCAAAGCCCCATACCTGAGTGCAGTTTGAATATTCTCTTTATCTGCAGCTGCTGTGATCAGGATAACATCGGCTGAGATGTTCTTCTTCCTGATAAAACGGAGCAAATCGATTCCTGTAGCGCCAGGCATATAAACATCCAGCAGGATGAGGTCAACCTTTTCAGATTCAAGAAATTCCCTGGCGTCCTTTACGGTATGGACAATGCCAGCAAGAGTGAAACCATTCACTTCTTGTAGATAACGCCTGTTAAATTCTGCGACCATCGGATCATCATCGACAATCAGTACCCTGATCATTTCCCCACCTCTTTTGCTTCATATGGAATCTTTATATAGAAATTCGTCCCTAGTAATAGTTTTGAATCAATGTCTAATTCTCCACCGAGGTCTATTATACTTTTTGTAACTAGGTATAGACCATAACCACGGTTTTTCCCTTTTGTGGAGAATCCTTTTTTAAATATCTCTGCTTGCTGCTCTTTTGATATACCGGGGCCCGAATCAAAGACTTCGACTGTTAACCACTTATCCTTGTACGAAAAATTCACTTCGATTGTTTTGTCTTCGCTGTCTGCCATAGCCTCAATGGCATTGTCGATGAGGTTGCCTAGGATGGTAATCAATTCATGGGTAGTCTTATTTGCTGCCGGCTCAGGGATGATGCTGGTACATTCTATTGAAAGGTCAACTTTAGCTTCCCGGGCATAACTTAATTTCCCCATGATAAAGCCTGCCAGTGCAGGATCCTTGATATGTTGAGTAATGCTGCCGAATTCCTGATCCCGGTAGTCAACCAGTGTACGAATAAACGCTGCCAGCTGATTGTATGATTTTAATTGGACCATACCGGATATAACATGGAGACGGTTCATGAATTCATGTGATTGTGCCCGAAGTGCTTCCGCATACGTCCTTACCCCTGTGAGCTGTTCCGCCAGCTGGTTTACTTCTGTTTTATCACGGAAAGTGGAGATAGCTCCGACAACCTCGCCATTTACAATAAGCGGAACCCTGTTGACAAGAATCGAAACGCCGTTAATCGTTTGTTCCTCATCCAATTCAGGCTGCCCCGTCTTCAAAACATGATCCAATCTCGTTGATGGCATATAGTCATAAATTTTCATCCCGACCGGCTTTTGAGATAGGCCGGCCCTTTTAAAAATTTGTGAAGCAGATTTGTTCACCAAAGTGATGGTAGATGTATGATCAACTGCAATAATGCCTTCATGCACAGATTGCAGCATCGTACTTCTTTCCTCAAGAATCCTCGAAATGGCAAAAGGCTCAAGGCCAAGGAGGATTTTTTTTATATATCTGGCCAGCAGGATTGCCCCGACGGTCCCTATAAGTAAACCGAGAATGGTTACAATGATGATGTTCTTATGGCTGCGTCCAAGGGCTGTCTCCAGGCTACTAAGCGAAATGCCAACTGCCGCTACACCAATTTGCTCATTCTTGCCATTGTAAATGGGTGTAAAACCGCGCACTGATTCACCAAGTGTCCCGCGTGAGATGGAGACATATTCCTTTCCTTTTAGTGCAGCCTTTTCATCTCCGCCTACAAACGACTTGCCGATCATCTCCTCATTCGGATGGGATAGGCGGATTCCGTTCATATCCATAACAACGATAAATAGGACATTCGTTGCTGTTTGGATTTCCTTTGTGTAATCCTGGATGGCACTGGAGGTTTGGCCCTCCTCTAAGGCATTAATCACAATATGAGATTTAGAAACGGTCCTCGCAACAATTAAAGCCTTCTCTTCCTGGTTTTTTCTAATATTTTCACTAACTGAATTGCTAATTAACAAATCTGTAATCATCAGTGAGATTAAAACAACTAAACATACGAAGAAAATGATAATGGTACTTAGTTTAAATCGGAACCGCTGTTTATGCACGCGAAATCCTCCATAATCGCTTTTATTAACTACTAAATTTCATTGTATAAAAATTAAGGATTTGGCGAAAGCCAACTCAATCTATTATTTTTTCTCTTTCTTTAATTACAAAACGTTTTTTAAAGTTTATTAAACTATATTTCATGTTCACAAAATTGTAACATGTTGTTATTCGAAGGGAATGTAATCGTTTTCAAACTTACTCGAAGGGGAGGAAGATTGCGTGAGAATTAACTTTAAGAGTCTTACTACACAGGTAATCATTGGTATTTTTCTCGGTATTACAGTCGGTTTTATTTTTCCTGAATTTGGTTCACAGCTGAAAGTACTTGCTGACATTTTTATTAAACTAGTAAAAATGGTCATCGCTCCAATCATATTCCTGACAATTGTCATTGGGATTGCAGGTATGGGGGATTTAAAGAAGGTCGGCAAAATTGGCGGCAAGGCACTGCTTTATTTTGAAATTGTTTCGACTATTGCCCTGGCAATCGGGATCATTGTCGCGAATGTAATCAAAGCAGGGCATGGCATTGATGCCAAAGCAGGGAAAGGCGATGTTTCTCAATATACTAAGGCTGCAGAGGAAACTAGCCACGGATTCATGGATTTTGTTCTTTCAATCGTCCCTGATAGCTTCATAGGCGCATTTACAGGCGGCCAGCTTCTGCCAGTATTGTTGCTTGCTGTACTCTTTGGGGCTTCACTCGCACATATTGGTAAAAAGGGTAAACCAGTTCTAGAACTTTTTGAAAAAATCGCCGATGTCTTTTTCGGGATTGTTAATATCATCATGAAGGTCTCTCCACTTGCTGCTTTTGGAGCTATGGCCTATACAATTGGCGAATTTGGCATCAGCTCTCTCGTGTATCTTGGCAAATTGATGGGCTCTGTTTACCTTACAATGGGTCTCTTTATTTTCCTTGTACTAGGCGGTATTGCAAAACTTTACGGTTTCAGCATCTTTAAGTTCATCGCTTATATTAAAGAAGAAATCCTCCTCGTAATTGGGACATCATCGTCAGAAGCAGCTCTGCCAAAAATGATGGAAAAGCTTGAGAAATACGGCTGTTCAAAGCCTGTTGTAGGACTTGTGCTTCCAACTGGATATTCCTTTAACCTTGATGGGACATCCATCTATCTTTCGATGGCGGCACTATTCATAGCCCAGGCATACGGTGTAGACCTCAGCATCTGGCAGCAGATAACACTTCTGGGAGTTTTGATGCTTACCTCCAAAGGTGCAGCAGGGGTGACAGGATCAGGCTTCGTGACACTTGCAGCGACACTTGCGGTATTCCCATCGATACCTGTTGAAGGAATGGCGCTTATCCTCGGCGTAGACCGCTTCATGTCAGAGGCGCGTGCCATTACGAACCTTATTGGCAACGGTGTGGCAACAGTTGTCATCTCTAAGACTGAAGGAGAGTTCAATCCTGTAAAAGAGGCAGTCCAGAACAAGGTATCTGCATAAGCCTTAATCATTCATCAAAATAAACGCAGGCAGCCTTACTTCGCTGCCTGCTTTACCAATTCTATAGGCAGGAAATTATATCAATCTAGCAAGGGGAAGAAGGAAAGATCCATGGCAACTACTGATATGACAAAAGTGATTCAGACTACTTTAAAAGGGAAAGAGATTCTTTCCAACCCGTTTTTGAATAAAGGAGTAGCTTTTACAAAAAAAGAAAGGGAAGAGCTTGGATTGGAGGGATTATTGCCTCCACATGTCCTCACTCTCGAAGAGCAGACGAAAAGAGTTTATGAGCAGTACTCTGCCCGTACGACCAATTTGTTTAAAAATGGACTTTTATATGATCTATATAACCGGAATGTTGTCCTTTTTTACAGTTTGCTGAGGGAACATTTAAGTGAAATGCTGCCGATTATCTACACTCCTACAGTAGGGGAAGCGATTGAGAAATACTCACATGTTTATCGCCGCCCTGGAGGCATGTATTTATCGATTGAAGATCCTCAGGGCATTGAAACAGCTTTTATGAATCTTGGGCAGCCAAAGAACGGGATTGACCTGATCGTCGTCACTGATTCTGAGAGCATTCTTGGCATAGGGGACCAGGGAGTCGGTGGGATCAATATCGCTATCGGTAAATTGGCCGTTTATACTGCCGCTGCAGGGATTGATCCAAGCCGGGTGCTCCCGGTCGTATTGGATACCGGAACAAACAACCAGGCTTTAATCGAAGATCCTTTTTACATTGGGAACAAGTTTCCGCGTGTCAGAGGAGAACGCTATGACGAGTTTATTGACTCCTTTGTCTCAGCGGCAAGAAAATTCTTCCCGGATGTACTCATTCACTGGGAGGACCTTGGCAATGTGAATGCCCGCAATATCCTGGAGAAATATGGGGAAGAAATTCTCACTTTTAATGATGATATCCAGGGCACTGGAGCAGTTACACTCGCGGCGGTTATGTCCGCACTCAAGGCAACAGGTGAATTTTTGAAGGATCAGCGAATAGTCGTCTTTGGTCCCGGAGCAGCGGGGATTGGCAATGCCGATCAAATAGCTGAGGCGATGATGATGGAAGGTTTATCGAGGGAAGAAGCATATGATCGCTTTTGGGCAGTAGACTACCGTGGATTGTTAACTGACGATATAACGGATGTCCTTAAGTTCCAAAAACCATATACACGAAAAAACGAAGAAGTATGGGACTGGGAACGCACTGAAGAAGGCATTATTACATTGATGGAAGTGGTTAAAAAAGTTAAGCCAACAATCCTGATTGGTACTTCCGGACAAGCCGGAGCTTTTTCAGAGGAGATTGTAAAGGAAATGGCCAAGCACACAGAACGTCCAATTATTATGCCAATGTCCAATCCAACTTCATTAGCAGAGGCAATACCAGCAGATTTGGTTCAATGGACAGAAGGCAGGGTCTTAATTGCTACCGGCAGCCCATTCGAAAATGTTGAATACAATGGCATCAGCTATGAAATTGGCCAGTCAAATAACGCCTTTGTCTTCCCAGGTTTAGGCCTTGGAGCAATCGTCTCAAAAGCAAAGATCATTTCCAAGGGGATGCTGGCTGCAGCCGCAAATGCTGTTGCAGAGATGTCGTTTAGCAATACACCTGGCGCACCGCTGCTTCCATCGATCAACAAATTAGGCGAGGTATCAGAATACGTTGCGATTGAAGTAGCCAGGGCAGCAATCCAAGAAGGTCTTGCAGGAACGGAAATTAATGATGTTGAGAAAGCCGTTGCAGATGCAATGTGGAAACCGGAGTATAAAAAAGTAACGACTATCGCCATATAAGTTTCGGAAAAAGGCTGTCCATGGCAGCCTTTTTTCTTTAACTTGCCCTTCGAAAAAGGGGATTTTCTGAACGTATAGAATTGATTAATAGGTAAAGTCCAAATGAAATGAGGTGCTAATTCAATGCTTAAAAATGAAGTGACCGAACTTTTGAATATTGAACATCCGATTATACAGGCACCAATGGCTGGTGGCATCACGACTTCACAACTGATTTCAGCAGTCTCCAATTCAGGAGGATTGGGAATGGTTGGGGCAGGCTATATGGCTCCTGAGGCATTGCAGGAACAAATCAGGGAAATCAAACAGCTTACCACTAAAAATTTCGGTATCAACCTATTCGTGCCGAATGAATTTCATGTTACGCAGGATGAAATTGAATCAGCAGAAAAAGATTTGAAACCAATTCGTCAAGCCTTGAATTTACACGAAGAACACCAGGTGAAAATCCCTGAATACAGTCATCATGCTGAAACATTCAATGATCTGATCAAGATTGTTATTGAAGAGAAAGTCAAGGTTTGCTCCTTTACTTTTGGTCTGCCTTCAAAGAAAGTAATTGGCGAGCTTAAAGCTCACAATATTATGTTATTGGGAACGGTAACAACAGTCAGGGAAGCAATTGAAGCGGAAAAGAGCGGAATGGACGCTGTAGTTGTGCAAGGTAGTGAAGCAGGCGGGCATCGGGGAAACTTTATCAGCGATGACAAAGAAAGCTTAATTGGCTTAATGTCACTGATCCCCCAGGTTGCTGACCATGTAAGAATCCCTGTTATTGCTGCTGGCGGCATCATGGATGGAAGAGGACTAATGGCGTCTATTTGCTTAGGTGCAAAAGCTGTTCAAATGGGCACCGCCTTTTTAACATGTACGGAAAGCGGAGCCCATCATCTTTATAAAGAAGCGATTATGAATGCAGGTGAAGAGGAGATGGTATTAACCAATGCCTTCTCTGGCAAGTGGGCAAGAGGGATTAAAAACCGGTTTATTGAAGAAATGCAGGGAAAAGGGGAGGCATTCCCTCAATTCCCAGTCCAAAATGCACTGACGCAACCAATCAGGAAAGCAGCAGCTAGCCAAAAAAACAGGGACTTTATGTCACTATGGTCCGGCCAGAGTCCAAGACTTGCTAAAAAACAAACAGTTGAGGAATTAATGAAATGTATTATTTCTGAAGCTAATAAGATTAGTGGAAATATGTAATTGGAACTTCATGAAAACATAAAAAAGAGGAAACCCATTATGAATAGGTTTCCTCTTTTTGTTCTTTAATGGAGAATAGGGGGCTCGAACCCCTGACCTCAACGCTGCCAGAGGAAATCCAATAGTAAAACTGAGTTAAATAAGTTAAATTGAAATCAATTAAGTCTTGATTTATAAGGGCTTGTGGAATGCAGTAAACAATTAAACCAATCTAGTTCAATTAAATAAAATAAGTCTGTGCACTGTTTTGTGCACAAAGTAAAAAGCATGTGGTCAAAAAAAGCCAGTTAAGTTAACACTTAATTGGCTTTTTTAATGATGAATTTACATTTTATTTGCCAAGGAGGCGTTATTCTAAATAGGGATTAATCAATATTTATGGAATTATTAAACGATCGAACCCGGTTTAGTTGAAAAGAGAAATGATAATTTAGATAATAAACTGTATTGGTGAATAATAAAATTGGGCTGTATTAAATGAGTAATGAACCTAAGACATTGTAATTATTGATACAATAAAGAAGGGGAGTCTTCAGAAGAGAACATCAGCTTATGGTTTATCTTAGAGCAGATAAACCACTTGACTATATTTATGCCTGGGAAGAGCTTATTGAAAGTGATAAAGAACTAAATATACCTTTAAATGAAGAGAAAAAGAGCCAAAAGGTTACACCAGCTAATAGTGAACCCGCTGACTTCGAGGAAATAGATGAGCCAGAAGAAATAATTTTAAGTTCTTTTGTAAACAAAGATATTCCAGCGGCAGAGAATGAGCCTGAAAAACCCGAATTAGGGCTGGAATATTTCGAACTGGTTAAAGAACTTGAGGATGAACTTAGTAAAGTAGAGCCTCCTAAGAAGGAACCAGTACCTGCATTTTTCAGTGATATGGAAGATTAAGATTTGGAACCGCTGTATAGCGGGTCTTTTGTTTTTAGATGCTAAAAAGGTATTATCTGCTAATATAGAAAAAGAGTGATTGTTGGGTAAATAAGGGGTGAATAAAAAGTTGAGAAAGTATGTTTTTATTTTTTTTATTGGTATATTGTTGATTCCGCTTCTTTTCGTAGTATTAGACATTGTTAATATTACCAATCATATTTCTTTGACAAGAGAATATGATTGGTTAGGATTTTACGGAGGATTTCTAGGAAGTACATTAGGTGGAATCGCAACCTTTTTGGGTGTTTATTTAACCTTACAGCATCAGAAAAAGGTAGAAGATGAGAAAAATAGACTTTCTGTGATTCCGATACTTGAATACAAAATCAGTTATAACAAGACGGATTTTGATAATTCCAACGGACAATTGGCAGGCGAAGTGTGGAGCCATATTAATATCGGTGAAGCAACGTATGAAGATAAAGACAGTTTGGAATGGTATTTTAATTTGATTATAAGTAACATAGGTTTGGGCCATGCACAAATCACCGGAATTAATTTTAAATTCGTTGCTTCAGAGGACCACAATGTAGTCATTCAAGAACAGCAAATTGGCTTTTCTTATATATTAGTTAAGAAGGAGCATGATAAAAGTTTTAAAGCCATGATATATGCTCCAGGAAAAGATGTTAATGAACTTACATATGGTTTAAAGATAATTGTTCAATATCAAGACCTGTTTGGAAATGAATATGAGCAGTTAATACATGCTGCAATCGCTAGTTCCAACGGAATAAATTTTGCTGATTTAAGTTATTATGAAAACTTTAAACTAATTAATAACAAATTTTAAAATTAAAATCCTTTAGGGAGAAGGAGAGCGGATTATGCTGATAAACGGGAAGATAATGAAGCAGATGGCTAACACGTTGAGCGATGATAAACAAAACAATGATGAAATAACTTTAATTTTTAAAGAGGAAGAACTATTTTACTTGGCATTAGAACAAGAAGTGGAGAGAACCAGACCGATAAAGATTGTATTTAAAAATGAAAAAATAAGCAAAGATTCAAAACTGCTCAAAAAGATTTCTAACTGCTCGAATGGTAAAGACGTACTGATTCGCATCTCTGAGTTTATTTTGCTTGCACCAGAATTGTTTAAAGCTTACCAAGAGAAAGATATACAAAAATTAGTAGAAATATATGGAAAGCAAGGCAAAGAAGGGATTTACGTAATGTACGCAGCATCATTTGTTTTTGATGACAAATTAGATTCCTATGTATTATTACTAAAACCCTATAAAGCGAATAAAGAGAAAATAGGATTTTTGCCTTTTCTAGCATAATAAAAAGGACTTTATTTGTATTATTTTTTCTCGCCTTAAAATTAAAATTGAAAAAACTTCCAAATCTATAATAAACTTTCCTTAAGGATTACTAATATCGACAATTTAATTAATTGAATGGGACGAGCTCAACTACTGAGTAACTTAGCCTTACTCAGTAGTTGGGCTTTTTTGTGTTCATTAAACTATTTTTTTATTACTATCCTAAAGTGAATATTTTGGGAACAAAAACTATCATGATTCCTTCGACTCCCAACCCATGCATGAAAATAAATTCCCTTTGTCCATAATGTAGAGGACACAAACGGTTGATAGGACGTGGCTCTTTATGGTGGCTAAGACCCTGTAACAAAAACTGTTTGAGTGGATTTGGTGATCAACCCTTTGTTGGCTCATTCCCTTTGGGAAAGATGACCACGGACAGAAAAATGCCTATTTTCAAATCCACTCGCTGTTTGTGATCTAACACGCGGAGGATTGGTATTATGGAGGTATTTATTGAACGTTGTGCAGGTCTTGACGTTCATTCAGAGACAATCGTTGCCTGTGTTCTCACCGGCAAACAAGACGAAGATTTGAACAGGATAACTGAAACCTTTCCAACCTTGGCGAAAGATCTCTTCCGTCTTTTGAAATGGCTGGAAGACCATGGGGTTACCCATATTGCGATGGAAAGCACCGGAGTCTATTGGAAACCTGTGTTTAACATCCTTGAAGACTTTTTTGATATTACTCTTGCGAATGCCCAAAGGATTAAAAATGTTCCAGAAAGAAAAACAGATGTTTCGGATGCCGAGTGGATTGCCAAATTATTGCGACACGGACTCATCGAAAAGAGTTTTGTGCCCCCGTCCGATATCCGGGAGCTTCGAGACCTCACACGTCTCCGAAAGAAGTGGATTGGCCAATTAACTTCTGAAAAGAACCGGATTCAGAAGGTTCTGGAGTGTTCAAACGTTAAGCTGAGTTCGGTTATCTCCGATGTCTTTGGGGTTTCAGGGAGAAAGCTGCTTGAGAGACTGGTAGAACAGGGATACGTAGATGGCGATGAAGTCGAAAGCAGGATACACGGAAAAATGTCATCTAAAAAACAATTAATTACTGACTCGCTCTTCGGTACGATTAATGACCATCAAAGATTTTTAATTAAACAGTCTTGGCTTCACATTCAACAGCTGGAGGAACATATTTTAGAGGTTGAGAAAAGAATTGACCAGCTTCTGGAAAAATATAAAGAAGAACTTCATTTGCTTCTGACCATTCCAGGAATAAAGAAAGATACAGCAGCCATCATTATTGCCGAGATTGGAGTGGATATGAACCAATTCCCAACCTCTCAACACTTAGCTTCGTGGGCAGGTGTATCTTCTGGCAATCATGAAAGTGCAGGAAAACGCAAGAGTACTCGGACAACAAAAGGAAATCCGCACATTAAATCAGCCATGTGCGAAGCAGCCTGGGCCGTTTCAAGAAGCCGAAATAGATGGTTAGCTACGAAATACTGGTCTACTGCCGCTAGAAGAGGAAAGAAAAAAGCACTCGTTGCGACATCGCCTCGAATGCTTCGAATCATCTACTCCATGCTTATAAACAAGGAGCCATTTAAAGAAAGACAAATTATTTAGTATAACCAAAACCAAATAGAAGTATACACGGTTACCCTCCGACCGGCAGCCATGCTTTCTTATTGGCTTTTTTAGGTTATTTTAAGGATTGCCGAATAGGATCACTATTATTCAAGGCAGCCAGAATTATTTATTTTCACAGAAAAAATGACTTTATCACAACCATGGTGGTCAGATTTGTAAATAGAAAACCTTGTCCGCTAAAGCGGAATAGGGAGATTGTAAAATGTGTTTTTTCTTCTGTAGGAACAATGAAAGGAAAGGTCTTTGAAGAAGGCATAACGTTGAGAAAGAAACTGGATTGATATTGAGTACCAGTTGTTGAAATAATTAGTTTTAAATAGTTTGTCCCTTTGTTATTATTTGGTGGGGGGTGGAAATATTGACTATATATAATATCTTTTTTGATGATAAAGGAAACTTTGTTTGGGCTAGTATTGCTGCATTTATTGCTCTAATCGCTGCATTAGTAAATCTATATAATGTTTATAAAACAAATAAGTCTAATTTTAAAAGTAATATTGTTTCAAAATCCAGAATTGAATGGATACAAGAAGTAAGGAAACAAAGTGTTGCATTTATTTCTTCTTTTTATAAAGTGATAAATTATATTAAAGGGTTTGATTATGATTATTTTAGGGATCCCGACCATAAAAATAGAATTGACAGAATTGAAAAGGATCAGGAATTATCGAGGCTAATTAGTGAATTGAAAGAAAAGGGTACACTGCTAATCTTATATTTTGGACCAGATAAGACTGGTAATAATGATTTTATAGATTATATGGTTAACCATATCTTAGAAGTGGCAGATGGAATGGGTAAATATTATGACGTTGACTATTTACTTGCACAAGAAAAGTCTATAATTAGTTTTAAGGATTTTCTAAGAGTTTATTTTAAAGCAGAGTGGAAAAGAGCGAATGGCCAAATTAAGGATTCAAAAGTACAAGCATATCTCGAAAAGGATAAGTTATATCGAGATATCATGGAAATATATAGAGATGGGCTTGCTAATCACAAGGAAAATACTGAGGTTTTTTATAATAGTTTAAGGGATAAGTATGAAGAATAAGCCTTATTTTGTAAGGCTTATTTTTTTATGCAAGAAAGGAAGTGATAATTTGATATTAAGAGGCTGACCTTCTAATACTATCAGATGAAAATGTTAATAAAAGGAACAGACAGACTGTAAACCAACAGTCTATTTTTTTACACAAAATTGTCGAAAAATATTGAAAAAACTTACTTGCTTCAATGAAGAAAGTAAGTTACTCTTTAATTAGTAAATTATGGAGATGGATTATATGAATGGACTTAGAAAAGGAAGTAAGGATCTAATCAAAGAAATTAACCGTTCCATAGTAATTAACTTAATTAGGAAAT
This sequence comes from Bacillus sp. ISL-35, assembly GCF_018613355.1. Classification (NCBI taxonomy): domain Bacteria; kingdom Bacillati; phylum Bacillota; class Bacilli; order Caryophanales; family Bacillaceae; genus Bacillus; species Bacillus sp. ISL-35. The sequence goes on from NZ_JAGGQK010000008.1 coordinate 105,233, forward strand.
CAGGCAGGATTAGCAGGTCTGATGTTTCTAAAATCACCAAAATGAGTTTGTCTACAATCACTTACATTGTGGATGAACTAATGGCCATTGATTTGGTAAGAGAAGTTGGTGTTGCTACATCCACTGGTGGAAGAAGGCCTGTACTGCTGGAGTTTAATGCGGATTACGGCTATACAGTAGGTGTAAAGATTGAGGAGAAAAGAGTTCTATTTGCTTTAACCAATCTAAATGCTAATATTTTGGATTTAGTAGAAAAGAAGTTTAACAGGTTTGATAATATCCAGGATGTTGTAGAAATGATTGCTCGTGGTATTAAGGAGCTTTTACAAGCGGCTGATAAGCCAATGGAGCAACTTATGGGTATTGGAATTGCTGCTTCTGGATTAATCAACCGCCAGGAAGGTACGATTGTTAGATCTTCAATGCTGGGATGGGAGAACGTACCTTTATGTCAATTGTTAAGCGAGCAGCTGAACAATATTCCAGTATTCATTGATAAAAATGTCAACGCTTACACAATGGCAGAATTATGGTACGGAGAAGGAAAAGACCTATCAAACTTCATCTGTATCTCTGTTGGTGCCGGATTAGGTATGTCCCTCGTGGTCGATAAGAAAATTTATTACGGAGAATCCGGGGGAGCTGGTGAGTTTGGCCATACGGTAATGAAAATTGGCGGGTATCCATGTCACTGCGGACAAAAAGGTTGCCTTGAAATGTATGCATCTGAATTCTTTCTATTTAACCGTGGCAGTGAAATAAAAGAAAGCTATCCTGAAACAATCATTGAAGATTTTTCATTCGAAGAAGTATCCACTGCAGCAGAAAAAGGTGACGTTCTTGCAATAGAACTGATGAAATCATTTGGTGAAAACCTGGGATACGGAATACTAAATGCAATTAACGCACTTAATCCCCATACAATTTTGCTTATTGGAGAAGGGATGAAATACAAGCACTTATTCCTGGATGCAGCTGTAGATATTGCAAGGGTGAACTTTTTCTCTGCAGCAAATATCCAAACAGAAATCAGGCCAACAGAACTGGGAGATGATTCATGGCTAAAAGGGGCAGCTTTACTTGCAATCACTCATTTGTTCCAGGCTCCGATTTATGAAGAATCTAAATCTATATTAAATTGAGGTGAGAACATGGTTGGTATGACAAAGAAAAAGACAGCTTTTTGGGTAGCTGTGTTCCTTTTGCCCAATTTAATAGGTTTCTTGACTTTTATCGTTTTCCCACTTTTATCATCATTAGCCATCAGCTTTACGAACTGGGACCTAATATCCACTATGGAATTCGTGGGTATTGATAATTACAAACAGCTAATTGTTGACAAAGAATTTTGGGCAGCGTTTACCCACACGGTAACTTTCATTATTGGATATTTACCCTTAGTAATGATTTTTGGATTAGCTTGTGCTTTGCTGCTTAATCGAAAAGTAAAATTAAGAGCATTCTTCAGAGCAGCGTATTTTTTACCAGTCGTGACATCCTGGGTTGCCGTATCTCTTGTCTGGAAATGGCTGTTTAACCCTAGTTACGGATTAATAAATTACTTCTTATCATTTGTTGGTATTGAGGGGCTGAATTGGCTCCAGGATGAAAGTCTAGCAATGCCAGCTATCATCATCACAAGTGTCTGGAAAGACATTGGATTTGTTATGGTACTCTTCTTGGGCGGCCTACAAAATATTTCAACCTCCTACTACGAAGCCGCAGATATCGATGGGGCAAATTCCTGGAAGAAATTCTGGAATATCACCCTCCCGCTTTTGACACCTACGACATTTTTTGTAACCATCATTTCTTTGATTAACTCATTCCAAGTTTTTGACCAGGTCATGATTATGACTGAAGGAGGCCCAGGCGGAGCTACAAATGTTCTAGTTCAAAACATATACAATCACGCTTTCCGGTATTTTGAAATGGGCTACGCTTCCGCAATGTCATGGATTTTATTCATCGTCATATTTGTGATTACATTGATCCAGATGAAAATGCAGAAAAGGTGGGCGGATTGAACATGGAAATGAATACGGTTACAAAACAATCAACTGTCCTTCAGAAAGACTATCAACTTACAAGTCTTAGAATATTTAAAAAAGGTTTACTGTACATCGTTTTAATCTTAGGTGCAATCGCCATGCTGCTTCCTTTTCTATGGATGATTTCTACTTCATTAAAGAATCAAGGAGCAACAATGGTCTTTCCACCACAATTTATCCCTGATCATGCAACCTTCCAAAATTATAAAGATGTGACTGGTGCATTCCCGATGCTTCACTTTTTGGGGAATTCCTTGTTAGTAGCCGTTCTGACCACTTTGGGCCAATTGCTTTTATGTTCAATGGCCGCATATGCGTTTGCCAGGATGCAATTTTGGGGCAGGGATAAACTTTTCCTGTTATACCTAGCCACTATGATGGTTCCGGCACAGGTCACGATGATTCCACAGTTTATCTTAATGAAAAACTTTGGCTGGCTTGATACATATCAAGCATTGATCGTCCCTGGATTGTTTAGCGTTTTTGGAACCTTTTTATTAAGGCAGGCATTCTTGTCAATTCCGAAAGAACTTGAAGAAGCTGCATTCATGGATGGTGCAAACCATTTTTCAATATTTTGGCGTGTAATCATACCATTGTCAAAACCAACACTCGCGACTTTAGGAATCTTTTCATTCATGCAATCTTGGAACAATTACTTATGGCCACTTATTGTAATTAATGATAAAAGCTTTGCTACTTTGCCGCTAGGATTATCTCTTCTGCAAGGGAGGTGGGAAACGAATTGGAACATGATGATGGCAGGTGTAGTCATTAGTGTTCTGCCAATACTTGCAGTCTATCTATTTGCGCAAAAGTACTTTATTCAAGGAATGACAATGAGTGGAATGAAAGAATAATAAGGGGGAATTAAGATGACTCAGAAAAAGTTTGTTTCGACTATCGTACTATTATTTATGCTTACTTTTACTGTATTGGCAGGATGTTCTGATTCGGAAAAAAGCTCTGGAGCTAACAAAGATGAAAAGGTAACAATCAATTACTTTACTTTTTCACCAGGTACTGACCATGAAAAAGACCTTCAGGATATGATCAGTGCTTTTGAAAAGCAAAACCCTAACGTAAAAGTAGATTATGAGATTGCTGCTTATGATGATTATTTCACAAAGCTGCAAACCATGATTGCTGGCGGAAAAGCACCGGATGTATTCGAGCTTAACTATGAAAACTTTGTTAGTTATGCTTCAAAGGGAGCTTTAGCGGACCTATCTAAATACATTGAAGAAGATAAAGACTTTGATCCATCTAAATTAAACCAAGAAGCATATAAAGCTTATCAATACGAAGGAAAGCAATATGGAATGGTGGAAAGCTTCTCAAACGTTGTTACTTTCTACAATAAAGATTTGTTTGATAAAGCAAAAGTGGATTATCCAACTGCAGAATGGACATGGGAAGATGAATTAGCAGCAGCTCAGAAAATCACGAACAAGGATGAAAAAGTTTGGGGTACTTATGCACCGATTCAGTTCCATGAATTCTATAAAGTGATTGCGCAAAATGGGGGATCTGTATTCAATGAGGATAAATCAGAAGTAACAATTGATAGCCCTGAAAATGCAGAGGCTCTTCAATATATGGTTGATAAGGTAAACAAATACAAAGTTACTCCTTCCGTAGGAGATCTATCTGGCCAGTCACCAGAAGACTTGTTTAAGAACGGTCAAATCGGAATCTTGCATACTGGAATCTGGATGCTATCCGCTTTCAAAGATGCACCATTCAAATGGGATATTGCACTTGAAGCAGGCAATACACAAAAGGCTCATCACTTCTTCGCAAATGGATTAGCAGTTTCAAAGGACTCAGATGCTCAAAACGCTGCTTATAAATTTGCACGCTTCATGAGCGCTAGTGACGAAGCGGCAGAAATTCGTATTGCAAGTTCATGGGAACTTCCAGCCATAACAAATGAAGAAATCTTAAAGCCTTACCTGGAACAAACTCCTCCAGAAAGCAGGGAAGTTATTTTTGAAGCTATGGATACGCTTGTTTTACCTCCAGTAATTGAAGATTGGAGTAAAATGAGTGACCTGATCACAAAGGAACTAGAAAATGTGGTGAATGGTAAAAAGAGTCCAGAAGAGGCATTGAAAGTTATGCAGGGAGAATTAGAGAAGCTGAAGTAATCAAATTTGGGGAAGGATATCGAGGCATCCTCATATCCTTCTCTTCTAACATAAGGGGAGAGACATATGGATTCAAAAGCAATGTACAGCAAGCTGCTTAAAGCTCATGTATACCAGTTAAATAATGATTATCCATCCTCGGAAAGAATTCTTCTTAATTATAAACCTCAGCTTGATAAAGACAGTATATACCTTATTGCTACCTGGCTATGGAATGTGCAGAACCATTTAAAAGGGACGAATAGAGAGAGCATGAAAGAAGTTAATGTTCAACCTTATTTAACGTTTCTCCAGGAAAATTGGAGAAAACCTTTTGAACGTATTTGGGGAGACGGCAAAAAAGATATTCATGTTTCGAACATTGCAATGGTATATGCGGCATTAACTCAATCCAAAAATAATCTCCAGCAATATGAACTTCAAAAAACAATCACAGAAATCAGAGATTTTGTCTTTGGCACTCTACTTTCTGGGGGTATGTTGCTTAATGCAGTGAATGAACGGCAAATTTCATTGGATATGCTTACTGCAGTTATGCCATATGGATTGTTTTCTCCGGAGGACTTAATTGTGGTAGAAGCAGTTGGTCAAATCGAAAGGCAGTTAGTAAATAATACAGGGGCACTAAAAACGATTGAAGGTAAGAAAGAATCTTCTTCAGCTACCGCGCTTTTGTCATTATATTTTTTGGAAAAAGGCAACTATGAAAAAGCGAATACCTATTTAAATTTGGCAAAAAGATTGATTGAAGAAGAGTCGACAGAGGAATCCGAGCTTGGAAAAGTGATTATTGAAATGATAGAACACTATAAGGTTGATTCAATAGAAGAGTACAAAATTATGCATACACCATATGGCAATCATAACATTTACGAACCGCAGCTTACAGAACGCAGTCCACATGAGCCGACAACCGAAGAGCCAATAACAGTAGCATGCCAGGTATGGCCTGAAGGCGAAGTAGATTCGGTTTTATTAACTTTATACTCAGCTAGCGGTGAAACCGTAAAGACAAAAGAGTTGACCAGAAAATATCTTGAGGATAAAAAAGTTTACATTTGGACTGGAACTATCGAACCCCTGACCCAGGAAGAGGAATTCAGTTATCAATTCTCCGCTTATAAAGGCGAGGGCCTTAAGGTGCAATCAGAGCGGTTTCCAATCACACCTCTAAAACGCCGGGTACTAAATGAATTCCGCTTATTTGAAAAGGCTGAGAGTGAAGCAGTCTTGTTAGCGAAAGATGAGGATGGTTTTTCATTACAGATCAATTTGGGCTTCAATGATGACCAGTTTTATATCAATATTGATTCTAATATTAATCAAGAATTCCTCCAGGAAGAATATGAAGCTCTTACCCTTAGATCCATGAACCAAGAATTTACTGTTGACCTGCAGTTAGATCCATTTTTTATTTGCATGAAAGATGCCAACAAAACACTTTTAAAGTCACACGATTTCCTTTCTTTTATTGAATGTACGACTGATGAAAACCAGCTTATCAGAGACTTAAAGCTAAATTTGTATACACCGGTGAACGAAAGCTTTTATGGATTCGGTGAGAGATACAACGCTGTTGAGCAGCGAGGGAATATCATTGATTGCTATGTTTATAACCAGTATCGAGACCAAGGTACAAGGACTTATATGCCTGTTCCTTTTTACATCAGTTCACTGGGATATGGCTTGGTGGTTAATACCAACAGGTACACCCATTTTGACATCGCTCACTCATTGAAGGATGCCATGTCTATTAAGATAAGGATGTCAGAAAAACAACAAAGCACCTCCCTTACCGCATTTTTAGGGACACCGAAGGAAGTGATTGAATCCTTTACTTCGAAAACTGGCAAACCAGTATTACCACCTGTTTGGGCGTTTGGGCCCTGGATGTCGAGTAATAACTGGGATAGGGATAGTTTGACCCGTTCAGAAGTTGAGAAAACAAACAAATATAAGATACCAGCGACTGTTCTAGTCCTCGAACAGTGGAGTGATGAAGCCACTTATTACATGTTCAATGATGCCCAATATGAGGTGAAGGGTAATGGAGAAAGTCATACTTACAACGAAATGGAGTTTCCTGAATGGGGACGATGGCCTGATCCGAAGGGATTGTTTGAATACCTGCATGATAATGGGTTGAAAGTTCTTCTGTGGCAGATTCCGATTAAAAAATACTTGAACAGGCAAACGCATCCACAAAAAGATGAAGATGAAAAGTACATGCTGGAAAATGGGTTTGTTGTCAAAAAGAGAGACGGGTCTCCATACAGGATGCCTGAAGGCTGGTTTAAGGAAAGTCTTTTGATGGATTTTTCAAATCAAGAAGCCCAAGAATGGTGGTTTAGCAAACGGAAGTATTTGCTTGAAATTGGAGTGGATGGCTTCAAAACAGATGGTGGGGAGTTCGTGTTCGGAGACGAATTGCTGTTTGCTGATGGGAAAACTGGCGACGAAATGCGCAACTTGTATCCAAATGATTATATAGAGGCGTACTACCATTTCGCTAATGACTTTAAAAGCGGAGATGCAATGACCTTTAGCCGAGCCGGATATATGGGAGCTCAAAACTTCCCAGCACATTGGGCAGGAGATGAAAGATCGACTTTTGACGCTTTTAAGCGGTCTTTGGCTGCAGGTATCACTTCCGGAACGTCAGGAATTCCATTTTGGGGCTGGGACTTAGCGGGATTCAATGGTGATATTCCAACGGCCGAATTGTATGTCAGATCTGCGGCTATGGCGGCCTTTTGTCCAATTATGCAGTATCACGCTGAAAGCAAAGGTGAGTTTAATCAGGATCGTACTCCATGGAATGTTGCGGAGAGAACCAATCAAAAGATTGCAATTGAGGGATATAGATTTTATGCCAATGTCCGAATGAACTTGCTCCCTTACATTTGGAACGAAGCAAGAAAAACTAGTGAAACTGGTATTCCATTAATGCGCTCCTTATTTATGGAGAAACCCGAAGATCAACGGGGTGAGGGAGTATTCGACCAATATTACTTTGGATCTTCTTTATTGGTTGCCCCTGTAACAGAAGAAGGTGCAACTTCAAGAAAAGTTTATTTCCCTGAAGGAACTTGGTTTGATTTCTGGAACGGAAAAAGAATTATTGGTCCTGCCTATGAATTGATTGATTCACCACTTGATCATATACCTGTTTACGTAAAAGAAGGGGCTGTAATTTTAACAAATGTGGATCAAACGCTTCAGTTAGGTTCATGGGTTTCTAATAATATTACCAGTTATGTGAGACCTTTATTAAGGATTTATTTAAAGGATGGATTATCCGAAAGAATCAATGACCACCTGAATAATCAATGGGGCGTTGATGTCATAGAAGAATCGGATACATGGACGATTTCAGTAAGTGGACCAACAGAAGAATTTGATGTTTATTTTCCTGATGAAGCTAACTCAGGAGGAAAAGCTGTTTTTGTAAACGGAAAGAAAAAAGCTTGAGTACATGGAGGAATGAATGTGTTAGATACAACTAGTTTTGCTATCCTTCCAACCCAGGAAAAGATCGAAGGCGAACCTAAATTACATGTTGGGTCAGTGAAATTTTTCACGTGGAAAGATTATATGCTAACAGGGACCAATGACTATGGTGAGTTTTTGATTTATTTTGCAGAAAAAAAGATTCCTAGGATTATAATAAATCCATTTGGAACAGTACACTCGGCATCGAGTATTGCTGTGTCACTTAAGCAAGTTCCTCATGAGGCAATGTTTCAGGAAACGAATGACCTATTAATGATCACCTGTGATTCGGTAAAAGTTGAGGTGACCAAAGAACCTTTCACAATAAAGATATCGAATGACCAAGGAACAATCTTCCGATCGGGGAGTCCGTCAGCTTTTTATAAAAACAGTGGTGAAGTTTTTTTTGATGCACTGATGGAGACTGATGATGTCTTTTATGGATTTGGGGAAAAGACTGGATTCCTCAATAAGAGAGGTTCGAAACTGTCGATGTGGAATACGGACGTTTATGCACCGCACAATAAGGACACTGTCGAGCTGTATCAATCCATCCCATATTTTGCTGTACATAACAAGCAGAGATCTTATGGACTTTTCTTTGATAATACATTTAAAACCGAATTTGATACCCAGACTTACTCAAATAAATTCAGGATGAGTGCCAATGGTGGCCAACTCGACATCTACCTTTTTGCTGGTGGAGATTTAAAGGAAATCACCACCCTTTACACCGAACTGACTGGAAAGATGAGTCTGCCTCCCAAATGGGCGATTGGATATCATCAGTCCCGCTATAGCTATCGATCAGAAGAAGAGGTCCTGGAGGTCGCTAATCGTTTCAAAAATGAAGGTATCCCATTGGATTGTATATTTTTCGACATCCATTATATGAGGGATTATCGAGTATTTACTTTTGATAAGGATCATTTTCCGAAACCTGATAATCTGATCTCTACTTTATTAAATAACGGGATCAAGGTTGTGCCAATTGTAGATCCAGGAGTTAAAAAGGATGTTCAGTATCCTGTGTACGCAGAAGGGGTAAACAAGGGCTTATTTTGTAAGTATCTTGATGGACAGATTTATTATGGGGATGTCTGGCCTGGAACGAGTGCATTTCCTGACTTCATGAATTCTGAGGCAAGGAATTGGTGGGGAAGTTTGCACAAATTCTATACCAATCTCGGCATTGAAGGAATTTGGAATGATATGAACGAACCGTCTGTCTTCAATGAAAGCAAGACCATGGATCTCGATGTGATGCATGATGTGGATGGAGAACTGAAACCGCATTTGGAGATGCACAACACCTACGGACTCTATATGAGCAAAGCGACTGCCGAAGGACTTTCGGAGCTACTCCCCGAAAAACGTCCTTTCGTTTTGACCCGTGCTGGTTATGCGGGTATCCAAAGATATGCGACCGTCTGGACGGGAGATAACCGAAGCCACTGGGAGCATCTTGAAATGTCACTGCCAATGATCATGAATCTTGGCATATCAGGGGTTGCTTTTACAGGAGCGGATGTTGGCGGTTTCTCTTCTGACTGTACACCCGAATTGTTGATCAGGTGGACACAGGTCGGGGCTTTCATGCCTTATTTTAGAAATCATAGTGTACAGGACAGTATCCGACAGGAGCCATGGGTTTTTGGTGAAGACACAACTGAAATAGTAAAAAAATACATCAAGCTGAGATATAAGTGGCTCCCTTATCTATATTCCCTTTTTCATGAGTCATCTCAAACGGGAGTTCCAATCGTTCGTCCTCTTGTGATGGAATATCCAGAGGATGAAAATACATTTAATATCAGCGATCAGTTCCTATTGGGAAGCAATGTCATGATCGCGCCTATTTTACGGCCAGGTACTACCCATCGGTCTATCTATCTTCCTGAAGGAGTTTGGTATGATTACTGGACTAAAGAATCCTATCAAGGTGGAAAGTATGTATTAATTGAAGCAGCGTTAGATAAGCTCCCAATCTATATAAAAGAAGGAACCGTTCTTCCTATTGGATCAGAGGTTCAAAATACAACTGAAAATCAAATCCTTGAGATTGAAGTTTATGCTGGTGATAAAGGGAAGTTCAGTTTGTATGAAGATGATGGAAGTTCCCTTGGTTATAAAGATGGTCATTATTCCATCACAAATTTCCATACTGAAATGAATGAGGGTTATCTAAAAGTTAAAGTAAAAATAAGCGGAGAAAAGCAATGGAAAAGTAAAGTAAAAGGGATGAAGGTTTATGGCTACGAGGGAGACGTTAGGGTTGAGAATTTATCTGAAGTAAGGGAGCCGGAGAAATGGAAAATCGAGATACTGTAGTGGAAAAGGTAAAGAATGACCAACAATGGTGGAAAAAAAGTATTGTATATCAAATCTATCCTAGAAGTTTTTATGATTCCAATGGGGATGGTATTGGGGATCTGCAGGGGATTATACAAAAGTTGGATTACTTAAAGGAGCTTGGCGTGGATGTAATCTGGCTAAGTCCTATCTATGACTCTCCAAATGACGATAACGGTTATGACATAAGGGATTACTACCAAATAATGAAGGAATTTGGAACGATGGAGGATTTGGATCATCTTCTTGATGCTGCTCATCAGCGAGGGTTGAAAATCATCATGGATTTAGTAGTGAATCATACTTCTGACGAACACTCCTGGTTTGTAGAATCAAAGAAAGGTCTGGATAATCCGTATCGAGACTATTATGTTTGGAAGCCAGGAAAAAACGGAAAAGAGCCGAACAATTGGGGATCGATTTTTAGTGGGCCGGCCTGGGATTATGAAGAAAATACAAATGAATATTATCTGCATCTTTTTTCAAAAAAACAGCCTGATTTGAACTGGGAAAATCCAGCTCTAAGGAATGAAATTCACACCATGATGAAATTTTGGCTTGATAAAGGCATAGACGGTTTTCGTATGGATGTCATTAACTTTATTTCTAAGGTCCCTGGTCTTCCGGATGGGGAGGTTAAAGAAGGTGCTATATATGGGGATGGAGGTCCATACTTCGTAAACGGACCAAAGATTCATGAATACTTGAGAGAGATGAATGAAAAAGTTCTATCTCACTACGATATTTTGACTGTTGGGGAGATGCCGGGAGCGAGTACTTCAGATGCGGTGATGTACACAAATCCTGAGAATAAGGAAATTAACATGATTTTTACCTTTGAACACATGGGCTTAGATAGTGGTCTTACTGAAAAATGGGATCTCAAACCTTTGAACCTAGTTGATTTAAAGGAGAATCTGACAAAGTGGCAGACTGAATTGCATGGCACAGGTTGGAATAGCTTGTATTGGAATAACCATGACCAGCCAAGGATTGTTTCCCGGTTTGGTGATGACCAGGAGTACCGAGTGGAATCTGCCAAAATGCTTGCGACTTGCCTTCACATGATGCAGGGGACACCTTATATTTATCAGGGTGAAGAGATCGGAATGACAAATGTTAAGTTTGAATCGATCGAACAATATCAAGACGTCGAGACATTAAATATGTTCAGAGAAAAACGTTCTCTTGGAGTTCCAACAGAAGATATCATGAACTCGATTTATGTAAAAGGCAGGGACAACGCCCGGACTCCTATGCAGTGGAGCGAACAAGTTCATAGCGGGTTCACGGAAGGAACTCCATGGATCGAAGTAAATCCACGCTATAAAGAAATTAATGTAGAAGCAGCTTTAGAAGATAAAGAATCTATTTTTTATCACTACAAACATTTAATCTCTCTTAGAAAGAAATTAGATGTCATCACAACCGGTGACTTCAATCTATTATTTGAGGATCATCCAAAGATTTTTGCATATGAGCGAAGAAGTGAGAATGAAAAGGTTGTTGTGTTATGTAACTTTAGTAATGAAGAAATTGTAATTGACGAAGAAGCATTATTAACTGAAATTGCTCAAGCAGAATTGATTGTACAGAATTATAAAGAAATAGAACACGGTAAATTGAGGGCATATGAAACGTTAGTTTATTATCAAAAAGGTATTTAATAGTAAAAAAGCTGCAAAACCAATTGGTTTTGCAGCCTTTTTAGTAAGTGGAGAATAGGGGGCTCGAACCCCTGACCTCAACGCTGCCAGTGCACACGATATCACCTGAATGGAACGGACGTTCTCATCTGTATCCCTTTGTAGATAGGGTTTTTCAGGTTGGCTACCAGTTTAAACCTGAACGTTTAGGAAGGTTGTCGCCCGTGTTCGGCGACAACTCGGCGACAGATTAAGAATTCGATGCGGACTGTTTCTTTGAGAAAAGTCCGTTCAATTTATTCGCTGCTTCCTGGTCTGCTTTTCTAAGAACATGACCATATGTGTTCATTGTGACCCTGATATCTGAGTGGCCCAATCGTTCTGAAATAATCTTAGCGTGGACACCCTGATTAATCAGCAGGGTGGCAGAAGTGTGCCGTAGATCGTGTAGCTTTATATACCTGACATCGGCTCTCTTTGTAAAACGGGTCCACCAGGTAGTAGGTGTGTCTGGATGGAAGTGGGTACCGTCCTCATTACAAAACACCCACTGTCGGTCTTTCTCGATCCATTTGTCTCGCATCCTCATCTTCTCTTTTTTCCACTGAAGCTGAAAGAACTTTAATTCTTCGACAACCGACTCAGGCAATGACAGTAACCTTTTCGACTTTTTTGACTTTGGCCCTTTAATGACAGCCCCATTTCTCCCCTTAGTGATAACCTGGGTGATGTCGACCGTTCCTTTGTCCAAATCCAATTTAGACCACTCTAAGCCTAAGCATTCACTCCGTCTCAGCCCAGCTGCAAGGATAAGGGTTAAGAACATTCTCCAATGAAAAGGTTCATTTTCAACAGAGATAAAAAGGGATTCGATCTCATCTTCGTCATAAACAATGAGATCCTTTTCTTCTGTAATCCTAGGCTTTTTGACATTCTTCACGGGGTTGTCCTTAATTATTTGCCATTCTACTGCACGTTCAAATATATTTCGGATGGTTAAATACGTATCCTGCTTTGTCCGTTCAGACAATGGTTTATCATCAGCATCCTTCCTTTTCATATCATTTAGCATATTGATAATATGTAGGGGCTTCACTTGATCAAGTCGCATATGTCCAATTGCAGGAAGGATGTGGTTTCTGATATGAGAAAGGTAATTGGCCAATGTTGTTTCGGCTAATTCCCTGGAGGCATATTTCTCTTCCCAGTCGACAACGAAAGTCTCGAGTGTTAATTTCTCTGGTGCAATATATTCACCAGCCTGAACCTCCGTTTTGAATTTATGAAACTCAACATCCAAATAATCTCGGAGTTTTTTAGTAGTTTTCAAGAGCGACTTGTCTTCAACTTTTATCGTCTTATACCGGCGCTTTCTTCTACCTTTAGAGTCGTACCCTGTTTCAACTGTAAGTATAAAAGAGTTTTCTCCCCTTTTTCTAATGTTCGCCATGCTAAAAACCTCCTTAGTTAATGATTTCTTTAACTTCGTCCACTTCTGAATCTTTATATCCGACTAGCATGCCGTAAAGTTCACCGTCGATCTCTGTGATGCTTTCAAAGATAGGTATTTTTACATTTCCATTTTTGTCCGTTCCACCTTCAATTGCAGTGTTCAATTTAATTAAGATTGGTTTGTTATCCATGATTTAGCCCTTTCTGCGACCATGGTTACGCTGTTAATTCGATTCCTGAATAATTCCAGTCGATATTCGGCGAAATCTAAGGTTACGTTAAAAGTATTAGCCAGAAAGTAGGTTGCTTGTTTATTAGAATCAGGGATTGGGAGCTTCAAAAGCATAAAACTAGGGACACAAAAATGATAGGCAAATAGGTTTGCCTGGTATTCCTGTAGTTCCATAAATGGCTGAGGCATGACCAGTTGGTTGCCTGCGTGCCGTTCTAAATGACATACTTCATGAGCAAATTCTTGCCACTGTTCTTGAGGTGACAATCGTTCGTCAATGATGAGTGAATCATTATAGAAACGGCTAGAAATATCCCTATAAATCACTGAATAGCCTAGTCGGTTTGCGATTGTGTGTAAATCCAATTGCCGAGGGTGATGGATGCCAATTCTTGAATAAAAAATTTCAATCCAGTCTTCGAGCAAAGTTGTTTGGTATTTCATAAGTTCCTCCAAAAAGGGAATATATGTTCGTGTTTATGTTGAAAAGAAAAGCCCGGCATGGGCCTAAAGTGGTTTTTATAAGAACTTTTTCGCTACCTCAATAATCTTTTCTTTATGGAAAACAATATCTGAGACCTTTTCAATATTAACTGATGAACGGGAGTCATCGTTAAATTGAATATATTTATTTGTATTGTTTAGCCCCAATCTGCAGATCCATTTGCGAATACTATTGTCTACGATAATATTAAAATAACTCAAATTATCTCTATAACTTACACGATCAACCGGAAGTGTTTCTTGCACTAAAAACCTAACGGTGACAAACCCTTCTATCTCTTCTTCAGTAGTTATGATCTTCGGTTCAGTTTTTGGTTCTATAGCTTCAATTGCTTCTACAGTAGCTGGGTTTTGTGGTGGTACTTCTTCATCATTATTGGTGTTTTTCAATGCAGCGTTCAACTTATCGTTTACAAGCTCATTGATAAATTGCTTATACCCTTTTTTGATAAGAGGTTCGAATTTTTCTATGGTGTTCTTAGTTTTAATTCCGTCATAAATTTGGGAAATCAAAAATCTAACGTAATCTTCTGAAGGATTTTCACGCTGCTCATTAAGAAACGTTTTAAGTTTATTTAAATACTTTAATTCAGAAGCAGTTGTAAAGATGCTTTCTAAATCAAAACTATCCTTTTTAAATTTCGCTAGTTCAATTAAATTACTCTCTTTGAGATCCAATATATTAAACTCGAAGAACGGAGAGGCATCCATTTTATTTTGTTCTTCTAAATCAGTATAGAACCTATATGTGAGACCGTTAGTCAATATTGCAAATTTTGCAGTAGTCGTTCCAAAGTATCTAAACAACTGTGAATCGTGACGTTGTAATTTCTCGCTAACCGATTTTGCTTCAATTAAAATAACTGGTTTTCCATCTGCCATTATCGCGTAATCTACTTTTTCACCCTTTTTAATCCCAACATCTGCGATAAACTCTGGTGTAAACTCTTCTGGATTGAAAATGTCATAACCTAGCACTTGAAAGAATGGCATTACTAATGAAGTTTTTGTTGCCTCTTCGGTTTCAATTGAATTCTTAATTTTGTTTGCTCTTACCGATAATGTTTTAACTTGTTCAATGAAATTTTCCACATGGCTTCCTCCCTGACTTGTATAGTTTAATTGATTGTTTTATCCATGACTTTCTTTTATTTCTCAAGCTTTGATGATGAGAAGAAAAACCCTAAGGAGGGATTTGGCTTTCGTTTTTATTAATTTAAATTCTCGATAGCATAATCAGCTTCTTCTTGAGTAAATTTTTCTCCAGCTTCAGAAGTCAGCTGATCTCTTATCGCTTCAGGAGACATACTCATTGTTTCCTGATAACTTTTTGCTTTTGCCAAGGCATTTTTCTTAAAATCAGCTTTCATATTGTCAATCGCGTATTGTGCTTCATCTGGGGTGAATTTTTCGCCGGCTTCAGAGATAAGTTGATCGTAGATTCCCTGTTTTGACATTTGCATGTCCTCTGAATAGGATTCAGCTTTCTTCAATGCGTTCGCTTTCCAATCATATTTCAGTTTGCTCATTGCATACTCAGCTGCTTCTGCTGAAAATTTCTCACCATGTTCTGAAGTTAATTGTTCAGAAATAGCACTTTTTGACATGCTCATAGTTTTTGCGTATGCTTCTGCTTTTTTCAAGGCAGACTTATGTTCACTAGGAACATTATCTTCTTGCTTTGTTTCTTCTTTCTTCGTATCTTCTTTTTTTGCTTCCTCTTTAGATTCTTCAGGTTTTGAAGATGTCGCAGCACTATCATTTTCCTTTTTTGGTTCAGTTGAGGTTTGCTCATCTCCACCAGAAACGACACTTATAATAACAGCTAATGCAATAAGACCAATAAATCCAAAACATCCCATTTTAAAAAGCTTTTTCATGATTTATCCTCCCAAAATAAAAAACTATTAAATTCCTAGCAATTGTTTCTTTTTAGCGTTGAATTCATCTTCAGTTAAAATTCCACTATCACGTAAGTCAGCTAACTTTTTAATTTGGTCAGCTGCGTCTAGCTGATTTACATTTACTACAGAAGGATTACTTAATTGATCTATTTTTTCTTCAATTGCTTGTTTAATCTTCTCGAAATCAGCCATCTGCTTCTTATTGAACATAATTGTATTTTCATCTTTTGTAGCATCCATAAGGCCACCTTTATTTTCCTTGCCACCAGAAAAAGAGAATTGAATATAACCGTTGGTCAAAGCACCTGCTTTTTTGATTTGAATCGAAGAAATCTGCTTTACCAGTATTTCTTTATCTCCTTTTAATCCTTGGGTCATTTTTGCCATCATACCTTTTCTTTTGATTACAATTTTGTTACCTGTCAGTTCTAACTGGCCATTTATCCCCATAGCTTCCATAAAAAAAACCTCCTATGTATATGTGAATATATTGTATTGATGGGCGAAATGCCCAGTAGTGACTGAAAGAAAAACACGCAATGCGTGCTATTCTTTATCTCTTTCCTTAATAAACTCCCAGAACCGAATTAACTCAGCAATCTTCTCTTCTGGTGCATCCATCAAATCTTTGAAGAATATTTGGGTTTTTGGGTCCAACATTTCTTTCCACATTTCATCGCTTGATCCTTGTTGATCTTCGCCGGTTAGTAAATAGTCGATACTAACTTCGAAGTAAGCAGATATTTTTTTTAGTGTCTCATAATCTGGTCGCCTTTCATCAGATTCATAGCGAGACAGTTGAACATTAGAAACGCCTATTTTTTTCGCTAATTCTTTTTGAGGTAAGTCTCTTCGTTCTCTCAACCCCTTAATCCTAGTTCCCAACGTACTCATATAAATTCTCCCTTTGTATCAATTAACCTGATTTTAACATTACCAAATCGGTAACAAAATAATTATTGCCAAAAAGGTAATTTATTTATTGACATTACCATAAAGGTAATTTAGTATATGAATTAAGAGTTGCCAAAACGGTAATTACGGGAGGTGAACAACAAGTAATGACAATTAAGAAAGTAAATCTAGAAAAAATCAAACGCCTAAGAAAAGCCAAAGGTCTATCGTTTAACCAAATGGCCGAAAAGCTCGGTTATGAAAGCCAAAATGGATATTACTATTTAGAAACCGGAAGAAATAAATTTTCAGCCGAAGCGCTTGCGATGGTAGCAACAATATTCAATGTACCTATAGAGGATCTTTTTTTTGAAGATAAAGTTACCAAAATGGCAAACTAAATAAGGAGGCAACCCTATGAACCTCGATCATGAAGTTCTCTGGGCTGAACTCAAACTCAAAATTCTGCAATCAGCCATGATGATCAACGACGGATATTCAAATGAAGAAGTGATTCAACAACTTTTGGAAGCCGTTGATATTCTGGATAACACTGAACCAAGGAGGTCAATATGAGTCCAAAGCAAAAAGAACAAATCGTAAATCAAATCATTTCAGTTCTAGCAGAGAACAACGTCAGCTACGCAGAGGTTCCAGAAGTCATCAAGGAAGTACAGTTTGAACTGAGCGAACTATGCCAGCAGCAAGTCATAAAAATTTCATAAGGAGGAATCCCGATGGAAAGACATACTTTAACAGCCCAGGAAGTAGCGCAGTACATTGGCGTTCATCTTGACACCATATACAACATGGTGCGAGAAAAACAGATCCCACATGTTCGGGTAAGGCGGAGGATCATCTTTTCCAAAGAAACCATTAATGCCTGGATGCGTGATCAGGAACAAAAAAGCATAGAAGCTATTTCATAACTTAAGTTTACTAGATTGAACCAATCCCATTGGTAGAAAGAGGGTGTATGAACATGCCGAATGGTAGAGCCACATCGGCTGCCAGGACGGCCCGGAAAGAAGCCGGAATCACACAACTAGAAATGACCTTCGATGAATATTACGGCTCCCGGGAATCGATTTCCCAACAGGAGAACGGCCGTTACCAGATACAGCCGGAGTTGACCAAGTACTACACCGAAAAACATAACAATCCATTCGTTGCGATGGAAGCAGCTGCGGAGTACATCGGCTGGGGTCCCATGAAGCTGGATGGAGACGCTGCCGACCTACATAGAATGACTGTCACCATGAAGACGAAGGAAGAGCTTGAAGAAGCAATTCTATCCATTAGAAAGGCTTCGGAAAAGCTCACAGTGAATCCCAGATGCATCGAACGCTTAGATATTGAAGAAATTGAAAAATCTTTAATGGAGAGCATTGATGCAATCACAGCGCTGAACCATTATGTTGCGGTTGTATGTAAAGAGTACGGAATATCCTGGGTCAAAGTTTGGACCCAGCACAAAGTGAAGTTAATACAGAGGAGGTTCATCAAGAAATGAACAGAGATCAGTTTTTACCCAACGATGCTAGAGCAGCAATAACTGAATACAGGGCATCTTGGACCAACATCACGAGAGCGGAAGAAAGCCTCATCAATGGTGACTTAAAAGAAGCAAAACTTGCAGCTGCCAATCTTCTTAGCTCATTGAATGAACTGGAGAAGCTTCATAAGAAGAAAGAAGAAGTTGATCTGCAAATTAGCAAACTGAATTTTTTGCTTGGAAGAAATTCATTAAGAGGCCTGGTGGTGAGAATACATGAGAACTAAAGCAGGGGATTGGATGAAGCTTTCAAAAATGGAGAAGTACCTTTTGCTAAGAAACAAAATGAAAAAGCAGTGAGTACTGGTGGGGACCGTACGACTCACTGCTCCTATGGAAACTTAGGGTTTGAATTTATTTTATCATCAATATTTTGATGCGGCAAGCTTGGTTCTTGCCGTCCTGGGCCGGGGTTTATCCCCCTTTACACGAACCCCTTTCCCCGACCCGGGACGGTGTGAATGAGGCACCAATACATATAGAAGGGAGGTTCAATTATGCGAGATCATCCGGTCATTGAGCAAGTGGAAGGGACAGGATATCCGAACCTGGCGGATCAGCCGGCACATAGCGGCACCGATTACTTCGGCGATGAAATCCTAGAAGGCGATGAAATCGTGATTGACGGAGAAGAAATGATTTTGAAGAACAACCTTGAGGATTATCTGTCAGATGTCTATGGGTTGGAGTTCACAACAGCAAAATAAAAACCCCCTGTTCGCAGCAGGAGGTCAGCGACAAAAAATACATTTAATTACCGTCATTTTAGCACATATTGCTTTGACGGTAAAGGAGGGCGCACACATGGCAATGAATCAGAATGCCATTCCTACTCATGAAATGAGTCGATATGAATGGCTACAGGAGCGGACAAAAGGAATCGGTGGAAGTGATGCTGGAACCATTCTTGGACTGAATAAATATCGCACAGCATTTGAATTGTGGCTTGAGAAAACAGGCCAGGTAGAACCAATTGAAGTCGATAATGAAGCGGTCTACTGGGGAAACGAAATGGAGAAGGTCGTAGCCAAAGAGTTTGAAAAAAGAACAGGTAAGAAGGTTAGGCGAACTAACTTCATGTATAGCCATCCGGACCATCCTTTTATCAAGGCGAACATAGACCGTTTGGTTGTCGGTGAATCAGCGGTCTTGGAATGCAAAACAGCATCAGCATACCTTGCTAAAGAGTGGGAAGCAGATGAAGTGCCTGCAACCTACCTGGTGCAGTTGCAACACTATCTAGGTGTCACCGGCAAGGAAAAAGGATACATGGCGGTTCTGATTGGTGGCAACAAGTTCATCTGGAAGGAAGTCGAGCGTGATGAGGAGCTCATCGAAATGATTTTCAACGCAGAAAAGCACTTCTGGGAATATCATGTTCAGCAATTCAACCCACCTGAGCTGGATGGATCCAGCGCGGCGGAGAAATACCTGAATGAAAAGTACGCGAAGGCTGAAGCGAACAAGGAAATCGTATTGCCGGGTGAATATAAGGACCTGATTGTCCAATATGAAAAGGTCAAAGGGGACGAAAAGCTCATCAAGACAGCAAAGACCGAAATAGAAAACAAACTCAAGGCTGAATTGAAAGACGCTGAAACAGGTTTGACTGATACCTATATGGTTTCCTGGAAAAGCCAAACTCAGCAAAGGGTTGACTCAAAGGCTCTCAAGGAAAAGTTCCCAGATATTTATAAGGAAGTCATTAAAGAAACTAGCTTCCGTAAATTCAGCGTAAAGGAGATTAAATAATATGCCTGCTATTTCAAGAAAAACGGCTATCGGTTCATTGATCGAGCAATTTTTGGATGATAACGAGAGTGATCTTTCCCCAAACATGTTCTCAGCTCTGGAAGATCTTGCGGAGGAAGTGGATGAGGCAGCTAAGGATTTACATGATGAAGTCGACGAGCTGCAGGACAGGGTGAAGGAACTGGAAGAAGAATTGGAGGCGGGCAAATAATGGCAACAAACTCAGCATTGAAAAATCAATTGGCAAATAAACAGGGCACAGAGGCGAAGCAGGTTTCTGCTCAATCTCTTGGCCTTAAGAATCTCTTAAACACACCGACCATGCAGAAGAAGTTTGAACAAGTCCTAGCAAAGAAAGCACCACAATTCATGGCATCCATTCTTAATCTTTACAACGGTGATGCAACGTTACAAAAAGCAGAGCCGATGTCCATTATTTCAAGTGCAATGGTGGCTGCTTCACTTGACCTACCAGTTGATAAGAACCTCGGTTATGCCTGGATAGTTCCTTACAGTGGAAAAGCTCAGTTTCAACTAGGATACAAGGGATATATTCAATTGGCCTTACGAACAGGGCAATACAAATCAATCAATGTGATTGAAGTTCGAGAAGGCGAGCTGGTGAGATGGAATCGTCTAACTGAGGAAATCGAACTGGATCTCGATGCTGCAACAAGTGATAAGGTCATTGGCTATTGTGGTTATTTCAAACTGATCAACGGGTTTGAGAAGAGTG
The DNA here is from genome assembly GCF_018613355.1 of Bacillus sp. ISL-35. Classification (NCBI taxonomy): domain Bacteria; kingdom Bacillati; phylum Bacillota; class Bacilli; order Caryophanales; family Bacillaceae; genus Bacillus; species Bacillus sp. ISL-35. Next base: position 125,953 of record NZ_JAGGQK010000008.1, read on the forward strand.
TCTACTGGACCAGAGATGAAATCACAAAACACAAAAACAAGTTCAGCAAATCCGACTTTGGATGGAAAAAAGACTGGGATGCAATGGCTAAAAAGACTGTCCTAAGGAACATGTTAAGCAAATGGGGAATTCTTTCAGTCGAGATGCAGAAGGCCGTTACAGAGGACGAGAACACGGAGAGAGAACTTAAGGACATCACAAACGATGTAGATGAGTCGGAATCGGTAACTCCTAGCCCAGATATCATCGATATCTCTCCTGATGAAGAAGGACAAGGAGAAACAGTCGAAGGAGAAATCATCGATAAGAAGCCAGATAAGCAAAATAACAAAAAAGAGAAAATGTCAGCACATGATTCAATGGAAATTGATTTTGAATGATTAGCAGTAACCATACAAACGTCCTCCTTCCAGCTTGGATCTGGGAGGAGGCAAAGGATAAGGAACACCTGAAAAAACTTGTACTACAGTATATGCGCAGGTATCCGGATTATACGGTGAAAAAGGTAAAAGATAGATTTGCAGTTTGTGAGAGGAAATAAGGGAGGTGTTCCCTTGCAGGGGTACATCAAGGACCACAGGAAAGAATTAGACAGCGCGATTTGGATGATGCCCCCTCTTTATCATCGAACCTGGCAATATCTCAAATACATCGTGAATCACCAAGACAATACGATTCCATTGAGGGATGGATCCTTCCTGACCATAAAGGCGGGCCAGCATCTAACCTCTGTTCGTGAGATAGCCAAAAGAATTGGGTGGTACGAGGGGGTGAAATGGAAAGAACCTAACCCTAAAACTATGGACACTGTTCTCAAATGGATGGAGAAACAGTCCATGATAAGGATTGATAGAGGGAAAGGTAACAGGCAGTACACACTAATAACCTTGTTAAATTGGGATTTATACCAACAAAACAACCAAGAGGGTAACAGTGAGGTAACAGGTAGGGAACACCTCGTGGATATAAACAAGAATGATAAAGAATGTCTTAAGAATGAGTTTACTGCTTCTGCTAATACGCACATGACTGAGGAAAGTGACGGGGTGCCTACGACCGACCCATTATGTGGTGATTCAGTGCCGTCTGAAGAAATATCACACACCTCAGCCGAGGCAGAGAAAGTCCTTATAGACCGTTTTATCCAACTGAGAGCATCAGGGTTTGCATGTTCACCGTCCGATGAAATAGCAGCACAGGAGATCCTGTCTAGCGGAGTGCCTTTGCAGGACGCCCTAGTTTACCTTACAGACCGTTTTGACACATATAAACCCAAACACCCAAGAGACCGAATAAACAGCTTGTCTTACTGTGTGGGATACATTTTGGACAAGCATTACAATAAATTGGAATCTCAAAAACTTGCCAAGAGGAGGATACCTGAGGATGGCAAAGAGCATAAACGAAGTCCTGGAAGAACTCAGAAAAAAGAGCCAATTAAATCTGAGTCAATCACAGGTGGACAAGTCGGCTGGCTCGGAAGAAAAAAACTATCAGTGCCCGAAGTGCCGGGATCAAATGGGATATATTGAGCAACGCAACGGACAGGAGCTCTGGGTCAGATGCAGCTGTGTTGAATGGAGAAGAGCTCAAAAGCTGATGAAGGCCAGTGAAATCACAGATGAGTTCAAGAACCTAGGGTTTAAGAACTTTATCACCGATGGTAAGCCTGACATCATTAGCGAGATTCGGGAATGTGCCTTGACCTACCTGAAGGACTTCGAAAACATAAAAGGCAGCAGGTCCAACAGTATTGCCTTACTTGGACAGCCTGGGGCAGGGAAGACTCACTTGCTGACAGCAATCGCGAACAACCTGATGAAACGCATGAACGTACCAGTTTTATATTTTCCGTATGTTGAAGGGTTCAATGACTTGAAGGACGATTTTGACAAGCTGGAGGAAAAGCTTGAACGAATGAAGCAAGTTGATGTTTTGTTCATCGATGACCTTTTCAAGCCGGTCAAGGGAAAGCCAAGGGCGACTGAATGGCAGGTTGAGCAGACATACGCAGTCATCAACTATCGGTACCTGAACCACAAACCATTACTCATATCCTCTGAACTTACAGTGGACGAACTGGCAGATGTGGATGAAGCTCTTGGAACAAGAATCTATCAGATGTGCAAGGACTATACAGTCTTGATTAAAGGGGACAGGAAACTATTAAACCATCGATTGGCAGGTGCACCGAATGTGTGAATTATGCAACGGTACCCATGTGGTACATATCGAATCTCCAGGAGTGGCATTAGTGACGAATTGTCCAGAATGTGGCCCTATGCCAGAAGAACAGTGGCAGGCTAAAATGGACGCTTTTCAGAACAGGCTGGATGCAGCCGAATTGCAGTTCGAAAAGAAGGGAGCATAACCATGGGAATCCTTTTTGACAAAGTGAAACGTAGCCAGGATTCATTGCGGCAGGATTATATCGCCCAACTGCTTGTCAAAGGCATTACACACGATCGAAATGGAACAAGCATCCATGATCTTGGGTACTACGAGCTTCGTCAGGAACTTGCTGCAGCTGAATTCAGGAATGTGAATACTGAAACTCTGGAAAACGGATTCTTTTAGGAGGTAAATCAATGATCTGCCCAGTATGTAATCGACAACTAAAAAGCCAGAAAAGTATAGCCCGCGGCATCGGCCCTGTATGTGCTCGTAAACTAGAAAACTTAAAAGACAATCATGACGAAAATCAGATGAAGTTGGAGCTGAAGGATGGCGGCAAATAAGTTCGGCAATCGGAAAGTGTTAGTGGATGGCATAAAGTTTGATAGCGTAGCGGAAGCAAAATACTACGAGCAGCTGAAATGGCTAAAGCACGCAAAACAAATTAAAGGATTCAAGTTGCAGCCTCGGTTCGTGCTCCTGGATTCCTATAAGAAAAACGGCAAGACAATTCGCGCCATTCATTACTCAGCAGATTTCGAGATTCATAACCTGGACGGCAGCATCGAAATCGTGGATGTGAAAGGGTATGAGACGAAAGAGTTTCTGATTAAGAAAAAGCTTTTCGAACATCGATATGAATACACACTGAAGGTCGTTACTTTGGATGATTCTTTTGGATGGATCGAACTTGACCAACTGAAGAAACAAAAGGTCAAGTCTAAGCCAAAGGCGAATACCAGAAGGAGGCGATAGGGATGTTGCAAGGTGTCTGTGTAGGTTTGCTGGTGATTCGGCTTCCACAGAGTAATTAGTGGCTAGAATTGACGAGCAAGGTTCATGAAATCTGAGGAGAAAACAATATGGAAAGAACCTTGCTCTACTCTAGTTTGCTCAAATAGGTGGATTTTAATTATAAATAATATACTCTTTCCACCTTATTGGTTTTCACATCTTTAATTTTCATATCTAAATAAAAAAGTTGTTATACATTTTAAGAAGTTTCACAAGGAGGAAAGGAAAATGAGGATATTTTGTAGTTATACGATGAAATGGGGCAAGGAATTGCAGATTTGGGTCCTTGCCCGTAGAGAAAATAGTAAGGACCAATTACTATATCTCAGGTTTAACTTTGCCAGTTTGAGTGATTATTATCCTTAAGAGGAGTATTAGGCATCGATACTTTTAGTTATTTTATGATATAACTTCACCACTTCAGGATGTTCTTTTTCGTAACTTACGCTGATGCTTTTAGGGATTTCAAACGTTCTAATTAATTCGTTTAAAAGGCTTTGGGATTTCATGCTTTTAACGCGGGATGAGAAATCAGAACTCAAAATTTTTTGATGGACTGAATCAATTTGTTTTAGTGTCCTCATGGTTTCCTCCATTAGTGTATAAGGAATATTGCTCTTTTGAGCAAAATTATGCAGACGATTGTACTAAGCGGCTACAAAATTATTTTTAAGGCAAATTACGAAAACGTTGAAGGAGAACAATTAATGAAAAACTACAAAACAACCTACGATTATCCAAAGGCAAAGGGGCCAGCTATTTGTCCTAAGTGCGGATTTCATTTCGAATTACCAGCAAACTTCTGTCCAGGATGCGGGAACGAATTGGATGACACCACCAAACAAGGACTCAAAAATTAAAAAAGCCAGGATTTCTCCCGGCCACCCAATCTCATTATAACCCATTGGGAGGGGTCCTGGTGAAGGCAAATGCAGAAAATATGACGGCAGAAATTGATTTAATGGTTAATGCAACATACATCGTAAAAGACGGCCAGCTTGTTATAGTCGATACCCCACCAAAAGGATACGGCAAACAAGTTATTTCTTGGCAGTCGGGGAAGCCGTCGCATTATGAATTGAACTACTCAAATAAATTATAAGTCTACTGGAACAACCAGGGGCACTAAATGGACGCTACGGCGTTTGTTTGGTGTCCTTTTTATTTTGATTGGGGGTCAAATGATGAAGGTGACTATATGTGAACAGTTAAGAAGTAAAAATCCTCAGAAACAAACTGATAAGAATAAGTCGGACAAGCTATCCGAAAGTGATTTGAAATATCTAATGGGCACTAGCAGGCAAACACTGACCAGGGGAAAAGGCGGAGCTTGGAGGAATGGGCGATGATAGATCAGATCGAAGTCTTATTACGTGATTATCAGTGGATGCGACGGGAAGTAGACAGACTCCAGAACGCTCTCTATGGTTACTCGGCTCCTATGAGGAGTTGGGGAGTAGCTCAATATGGAATCGAAGCTGCCATGCCAAAGGGGTCATCAGGGAAAAGTAAAGCTGAGTTGGAGAAAATGGATTTGCGAGAAGAGCGATTATATAAAAGGCTTCTGAAATATGAAGGTCGAGTGTATGCGCTAGAGTGGGCAGGGGAACTATTGGATGATGAAAAGGAAAGAGTCGTTTATGACTGTATGCTCGATGGAATGAGCTACCGTTCTATTGCAGAATTGTTGGGAATGACCAGAAATCAAGTGAAGAAAACCAAAGATGCCATATTGAGCCAATTGAGCCAAAAAAGCCAATTTGTGCAATTGTTGAATCTCGAAAAATTCGCATGCTAAACTTGAAGGCAGGACGGGGAGGCAGTTAATAAGCTACTTCCTCTATATAAAAGTCTATGTTATCTCCGATAAATACTTTGGAGGTGACAATATTGGAAAAGGTTGATTTTAGTCCAATGAAAGAAACAGTTGATATGATGGCATCCCAGTTGGCAATCTGGATCCTTTTGACTGTGGAAATTGTACTGGTAGTAATAGTGGTTTTAAAAGTCTTAAGAGTGCCAGGTAGATTGATTGTTGCAATAGCATCGATTACAACGCTTTTGGCAGCTTATAAAGTATTCTTATTTCTATTTAGTTGAAACTAGGCACTCAATCAGAGTGCTTTTTTTATTGTCCCAAAACAAACACAAATACCTGGGGGTGGCAGGTGATGTAGCATGGCTGAAAAATATGTGTTAGCTGAAAAAGATTATATGAAAGGCATGAAATACAAAGACATTGCCGATAAATACGAGGTCTCTCTCAATACGGTCAAGTCATGGAAAAAACGATATGGCTGGAATCGAGATAGGGGTGCACCCTCTGAAAAGAGTGTGCACACAAAAAAACGTGGGGCTCCTAAAGGAAATATCAACGCTAAGGGTAATAGTGGGGGATCAGCCCCAAAAGGGAACCAGAATGCTATGACTCATGGTTTCTTTTCAAAGTTCCTACCTGCTGAGACATTAGAAGTAATGGATGCGATGCAGGATAGGTCAGCAATTGATTTAATATGGGATCAAATACAAATTCAATACGCTGCTATCATCCGCGCTCAGCAGATCATGTTCGTCCAGGATAAGGGCGAGATGATTAAAGAGCTGAAGAAATCAAAATATGAATTGGTTCCTGACCTGGATAATAGAGGGGAATTCAAGCAAATCGCAACCGAGGAAGAGTACGAATTTCAGTTTGCATGGGATAGACAGGCTGCTTTCCTGAATGCTCAGTCCAGAGCAATGGGCGAGCTACGGAGTTTGATTAGGCAATTCGATGAAATGGCCCATGCTGAAGATGAGCGACGGCTGAAGCTTGAGCAACTGCAGTTGAATGTTGCGAAGACAAAAGCCGAGATTGAAAACATGAGCGATGATGGTGAGGATGATGTGGTAAACATCGTTATCACTCGAAAAGAGGCGCGTGGGTAATGGACATCAATAAAGAAGTTAATCCACGTTTCGAGGACTTTCTCTTTGACTGGAATCAAAAGTTCCAGTTTCTTATGGGGGGTTACGGTTCCTCTAAGTCTTATCATGTTGCCCTAAAAATCATTCTAAAATTACTCTCTGAAAAACGTAAGGCTCTTGTGATTCGTGAAGTATACGATACACACAAGGACAGTACGTTTTCTTTATTTACCGAGATAATTGAGGATTTAGGTCTCTTGGATGAAAGCAGTCGAAAAAAGGTTGCGAAAGGCAAGATAAGGCCGAAAGAAAGCCCCTATGAACTACGGTTCTCCAATGGTTCTAAAATCATTTTCAAAGGAATGGACAAGCCTGCAAAACTAAAATCAATCAACAACGTGTCCCTCATATGGTTGGAAGAATGTTCAGAAGTGAAGTACGAGGGTTTTAAAGAGTTGATTGGTCGTTTGCGTCATCCGAAACTCAAGTTGCATATGATTCTTTCAACTAATCCAATCGGTGAAGACAATTGGACATATTTGCATTTCTTCAAAGACGATGAAAACGATCGTTTCGTTCTGGATGATAATGAACTTTATCAAAAAGGAACAGTCGTTGTTGGAGATACTTACTATCATCATTCAACGGCAGACGATAACCTGTTCCTGCCTGATAGTTACATCGAGCAGCTGGATGAATTAGCAGAGTATGATCCTGACTTACATCGTGTTGCCAGGTTGGGGCGATATGGGGTTAATGGTAAAAGAGTTTTGCCTCAATTCCAAGTGAAGTCACATGAGGAAGTAATGAGGGCAATCGATGAAATTGACAAGCCGTTATTTAAAAATGGTTTGGACTTTGGATTTGTTGAATCATACAACGCTTTGGTCAGGATGGCAATTGATCATGAAAATAAATACCTCTACATCTTTGAACAGTATTACAAACGTGGTATGACAGACCCTGAGCTGGTTGAGGATTTGGATCCATACAAAAAGATAATGATCAAGGCCGATAGTGCTGAACCTAAGACGATTGCATATTTCAGGCAAAGAAGATTTAGGATTATGGGAGCGAAGAAGGGACCTGGATCGAGACTTCAAAACACCAAGAAGGTGAAGCGGTTTAAAAAGATTATTTGTTCCGATGCTTGCCCGGATGTAATAAGAGAACTGAAGAATTTAACCTTTGCTAAAGATAAAAAAGGCAAAATAATCGAGGACGAATTCAATATTGATCCTCATACTTTCAGTGCTATTTGGTACGGCTTGGATGATTACGAGGTTGCTAGTATTAAAGGTCATAACGCAAGACGCAAAACGGGGTAGGTGAAAACAATGCTGAAGTTCAAGGAATACATCGATAAGAATGGCATTGATGAAAAAACCGTGCTAGAGATGATTGATGCCCATAGCAAAATTAGAGCACGAATGAGGAAGATGTATCAGCGATATAAAGCTGATCTTGATGGTCCAACCATTTTTTCGCGGTCTGCTACTGCATACGAAGAAAAGTTTGAATCAGGCGGCAATGTTCTTCGAATTGATGATAAAGTGAACAACAAGCTTAACAATGCTTTTGATGCTGATATCGTCGATACCAAGATAGGGTATATGTTCGGTCATCCCATCAGCTACGATGTTGACGATACCAATGCGGCACTTAGATCAGAACTGGAATCATTCCTTTTGCGCAATAATGCAGAAGATAATGATTCAGAATATGGAAAGATGGCTGCAATATGCGGGTATGCTGCAAGGTTGGCATACATCGATAAGGCAGGGGATGAAAGAATAAAAAACATAGATCCATGGGAAGTCATATTCCTGGGGGATGAGATACATGAACCGGACTATTCTCTTCGATATTTTTCTCGCGATGATGAAATTTACGCTGAGTTCTATGATGAGATATACATTTATTTTTTCAAAGCAAACCAGGGCGGTCAGTTTAACCTCCAGGACATCCAGCCTCACATGTTTGACTTCAATCCTCTTTTTGGAGTGGCAAACAACAAGGAGTTAAAAGGGGATGCTGAGAAAGTTCTTAATCTTATCGATGGTTACGACCGCACGCTCTCAGATGCTTCCAATGAAATCGAGCAATATCGGCTAGCCTATCTCATTCTGAGAGGAATGGGAGCAGATGAAGAGACACTGGCCAACCTAAAGAAGAGTGGGGTATTCGAGTTATTCGGTGAAAATGACGATGTCCGGTACCTAACCAAGGATATTAATGACACCATGATCGAAAATCACCTGAACCGACTGGAAGAGAATATCTTGCGATTTGCAAAGTCAGTGAACTTCACGGACAAATCGTTCGGGACTCAGCTAAGTGGAGTGGCAATGAGGTTCAAATTGATGGCCTTAGAGAACAAGTGCATCACTATGGAGCGTAAGTTCACTGCTTCCCTTCGATATCAGTTCAAGGTTCTCTTTAGTGCCTGGTCGAAAAGGAAAGGATTTAGTCCCGATGATTATCTGAAAGTATTCTTCGGTTTTAAGAGAAACCTTCCTGCTAATATCTTGGATGAAGCACAATCAACAGCTCAGCTGAAAGGGCATATCAGCGAGCGGACCAGATTGGGGCTTCTTTCATTTGTTGATGATGTTGAATTTGAGCTTGAGGAAATGAAAAAAGACGCTGTCTTATTTGGTCCAGCGCTTGAGCCATTGGACGAGGATGATCCTGATGAGGAAGACCTGCAAGAAGATGAAAAGGGGAGCTCCGGCAAAACAAGTGAGGGAAGCAAACCATGTACTACCTGCAGCGGCACAGGCAAAGTACCAAGCAACATTACAGGAAACCTCATTCAGTGCAAAACATGTAAAGGCACTGGGGTGGTTGGCTAATGGATCAATTTAAGATTCGTGAGTTGCTGAACAAGCTTTTAGGAAAGACAGAATCAGATATTGAAAAGGTGTTTGCTAAACGGCTCCAAGCAATTTTTCTGCAGATCGGTGAAATGTTCAGGAAGTACGAGAAGAAGGGTGAGCTCTCTTACACAGAGCTGAACAAATATAACCGGTTCCAAAAGGAAATGGAAGTCATCAGCAACATGTTCAACTCTGATTACAAGCAGTTGATCAAAATGATTAATGCCTCAATGGAAACTCAGTATGTAGAGAGCTTTCTTATGCATGCATACCTTTTCCAAATGAGTGCATCAACGGAAATGGGATTCACTCTCCCGTCTATGACCACCATAAAATTGGCTCTTGCAAATCCTGTAGACAAATTAACGTTGCCTTCCGTATTTACAGAGCACAGGAATGAGATCATCCGGAAAATCAATATTGAAATCAGTCAGTCGCTTATTGCTGGTGAAGGTTATACAGCCATGGCAAAACGAATTGAGAATGCAGTGAACTTCTCGAAAAAGAAAGCGATGCTCGTAGCCAGGACTGAGGCTGGCCGTGTTCGTTCTATTTCGGATGAAGAGGTGGGAGAACAGGCTGCCAAATACGCAACCATGGATAGTATTTGGGCTTCATCGTTGGACTTGAGGGTCAGGACCTCACACAGGGAATTAGACGGCCAGAAGGCTGACAAGGATGGATATTTCCACTACAAAGGCATGAAAGCTAAAGGTCCTCATCTCTGGGGCAAGGCTAACATGGATATCGGCTGTCGCTGTGTGAAGCTCCGGCTTGTGAATGGCATGCTGCCTGAATATCGTCGAGGTAGGGATTATATGAATCCTGATTTCCAGAAGAAGCTGGCGACTCGTATAGACGCGTTGATGGCTGACGAAGGCCTAACATATGCAAAGGCATTGAAAAAGGCACAGAAGGCCGTGAAACCTCCTTCTACCACAATGCCTTATGTAACATTCGAGGAATGGAAGAAGAAATATGCTTCATAGGAGGCTGAATAAATGAAATATCGTAAGAAACCTGTAGTTATTGAAGCGATTCAGTTTAATACCTTAGAAGATTACCTGCGAATATGCAAATGGATTGATGATAGCGAAAGTACCTTGAGTGCAGTTGAGACGGTGGAATTTAGGACTCCGATCATGCTGGTCAACACATTAGAAGGAACCATGACTGCAAAACCTGGTGATTACATTATCAAGGGTGTGAATGGGGAGTTTTACTCTTGCAAACCTGATATCTTCGAAGCTACTTATGAATTGGTTGAGGTGAAATAAATATGATTTTTCTTGATGAATTTCGAAAGAGCAAAGAAGGGAAAGTCACACCAAAGGCACTTATTGAACACCTTATCGCTAATATAGATCAAGTTGAAGTCGTAGGATACGTTATCAAAAAGAAAGACGGGATTATCGATGCCGGTTGGAGTGAGACAACGCACCTGGAAGCTCTAGGATTATATGAGCTTGGTAAAAACCGAATCATTTTTGATATGGGAGAGGATGAATTCCAATGACCTTTGAACAATTTAAATCTAGATATCTGCTAAAGCTTACGGAACAAGGCCTTGCGAGCAACGATATAGAGATCATAAAGTTGTATATTGCTGTGAAGGTATTTAAGGGCTTTGAGGAGAAAGCTGCAAAAAGGAGAGGGTGAAGTTTGACCAATGTCATAGTCACTATCGGTGAAGATGGTTATATGAAGATTGAGGCTGCTGGACATGCTCAAAGCGTTGTTTGTGCTGCAGTTTCAACTTCGCTTCAAACATCAGTTAGATTTCTCCAGGAACTTTCTGAACAGTTCCCAGAGGATTTGCAAGTAACAATCAAACAACAATCGGATTGACCTGGGCAAGTCATTAAAAGGCATATTTTTTATACCCATTTTGACATGCAGGCTCGTACTGCATGGCTAGGAGGAATTAGAACGTGAAAAAATTTAATTTTCTGAAGGTTAATATTAAACAATTTGATGCCGGTACTATCAGTCTGGCAGCAGTGAAAAAGTTCTTGGAAGATAACAAGGATCAGGAAGAAGTGAAAACCTATCTTGGAGAACTCTCGGCCGTGTCAGCAGACAAGGTGAAAGGTTTCTTGGATACAGAGGATGGGAAACGGCTTCTTCAACCCCGTCTGGACAGCTATTTTACCAAGGGATTAGATACTTGGAAGGCGAACAACCTGGAGGCTCTAGTCTCTGAAGAGGTCGCGAAACGTAACCCTGCCCAGACAGAGGAGCAGAAACGAATAGCGGCACTTGAGAAGGCCCTTGAAGACCAGCAAAAGGAATCTCAGCGAGAAAAGCTTATGAACCTTGCAATCAAGCAGGCTACGGAGAAGAAACTTCCCGTTGATCTTGTTAGTTATTTCCTTGCAGAGGATGAGGAGAAAACTACGGCTAATCTTGCGAAACTCGAGGAAACATACAACAAGGCTATCCAGGAAGCTGTAGACAACAAATTCAAGGATAAAGGCCGAGATATTCAACAAGGCGGCAACACAGGTGGCGGCACAATTAAATCCATTCAGGAAATGGCGGCAGCACACAATATTCGTAATCAAAGTCAAAACAATTAAAAGGAGGCCATCATAAATGGCAGTAGCATTGGAAACATCATTAGTAACATCTTTACTCGCAGTTAATATTAAGCAATTTGAAGAGCAAACATATACTCCAGACCATGTATTAATGCAAAATGCAAAGACAGGGTTAATCCCCCAGGAAGAGGGCGGCCTAATCATTGAGGATGTGATCAAAGGGTCAACAATCATGAAGCTGGCAAAATATGAGCCTATGACTAAGCCGAAGAAAACATTCTCTTTCAAGGCTAAAGGAGCCGGCGCGTACTGGGTATCTGAAACAGAAGTTATCAAGACTTCCACAGTTGAATGGCTTACTGCCTCAATGCAGGCAGAGAAGCTGGGTGTCATTATCCCATTCTCAAAGGAATTCTTGCGTTACACAGCTAAGGACTTCTTCAATGAAGTTAAGCCACTGATTGCTGAAGCGTTCTATCAGACATTTGATATTGCAGGATTATTCGGTACGAACTCACCGTTTGCTACTCATACTAGTGGCAAGGCCATCTTCACTGGCGCAACTGATGAAGGAAATCTCATCGCACTTGGTTCAGGTGCTGACCTGCAGGATGAAGTATTTGACCTGATGGCACTTATCGAGGCAGGTGGATTCACTCCTGATGGGATGGTAGCAACAAATGCATTCAAACAGAACCTGCGCCGCGCAAGGAACGCAACAAATGGTGAAAGGTACTATACGAACCTAAACGACGTGGAAGGCCTGGCTGTAACTTACTCCAAGCCTGAAGCATTCGACGCTACTAAGGCTGTAGCTCTCATGGGCGACTGGGACTATGCACGTTACGGTATCCTTCAGAACATTGAATATGCAGTTTCTGAAGATGCGCAGTTATCTTCAATCGTAGACGCTGCAGGTAAGCCTATCAATCTATTTGAACGCGATATGTTTGCTCTCCGTGCGACAATGCATATCGGTTACATGAATATCAAACCAGACGCATTTGGTGCGTTAACACCAGCTGTAGTCACGCCATAATAGAGTCCACACAATAATAAAGGAGGAATAATCAATGGCTAAATACGTGAAAGCTTCTGATAGCATGGTTGTTGTTAAAGATCAAAAGGGTAAGACGCATAGGGTGACAGAAAGGGCGTATAACATCGTGTACAAGGCAAAGGGTTACACCCTGGTTGAGGCCCCGGAAACAACAGAAAACCAAAATGACGGGTCAGAACTGGATTATTTCACGCTTACTCGTGAAGAACTGCAGGAAATCAAAAATGATGATTTGAAAGAATTCCTCGACAAGGAAGAAATTCAGTATAAATCAAACGCCAATAAAGAGGATTTAATTGATTTAATCCTCGGGGAGTAGGTGTACCATGTATAGACCTACAGATGAAGAAGTAAAAGAAATAATGCTGATTAACGGGGAGAATCGTACGGAGCAAGAGGCGCATTACCGTACCATGCTCCCTCTTATTTTTGACCATGTGAAGGAAGAATGTAATAACACATTCGGAGACAGTGAAACGACTGCTCCTGTTATTCCTGGTGGAGTCAAAATCTTTATGGCTAAGGCGATTGAATTCTACCAAAACAAAACCGGCCTGCGGAATCGGTCGATGGGCAGCGTCTCTTACTCTTTCGAAAGTGAATTACCGAGGTCCTTATACAATAACTTGAGGGCTTACAGGAAGGTGAGATTCCGTGCTCAACGATGAATTTCCTCATGAAATAACCTTTTGGGAGCAAAGAAAGATACCAGATGGGGGAGGCGGCCACGAATTGGCTTACGCTGCAGTTTTAACGATGATAGGGTTTATGGATACACCTTCAAGCCGTGAAATTTACGAGTTTCAAAAATTGGACAATCAACTGGACAGGGTACTCTATTATCCATACAGAACGGATATCAAAACAGATATGCGTGTGAAGTACCAGGATGAGACTTACGAGGTTGTGGGTAGACCTCAGGATCAAGGGGGGCAGGGCGAAGTTATGCGCCTGCCTTTAAAGTTGGTTCCTAATGGTTAATATTCGGTTTGGAAATAGAAAGCTTTCCAGATCTGCCCGGAAGTTTGGTGAAGGGGTGGTTGAAGAGGCAAAAAGGATTGTCGTAGAAACGGCTTATTTAATCCAGTCCAATGCTCGATCATTGGCACCCTCTGACGATGGGAATCTTAGAAAATCCATTGAAGTGGAAATCAGGGACGGGGGCTTAACAGCTGTCGTAACCGTGAGTGCCCATTATGCCATCTATGTCGAGTTCGGGACAGGCATCTATGCTGTGAATGGGGATGGCCGTCAAACACCATGGACCTACTATTCAGACAAGCTAGGGCGGTTTGTTACTACAAGAGGAATGCGTGCTCAACCATACTGGTACCCTGCTATAGAGATAGGTAAAAGATACTACCGAACCGAGATGAATAGGTTGGTGAACTGACATGCCCTACGATACAGCTTTATGGCCATTGCAGGAGGCTATTTATCAAAAATTAGAGGCTGATGTATCCCTGAAGAATATGATCACAGGAGTTTTTGATGCAGTTCCTAAAGATCAGGCGTATCCCTATGTGGTTATTGGAGAACCGGCAATGCTTCCTTTTGACACAAAAACAGTGCCTGGTGAAGAAATATCTTTAGTCATCCATGCTTGGTCTGATTACCCTGGAAAGAAAGAAACCTTCAACATATTAAATGCTTGCCAGAAAGCCTTGTCTTACAAACTGGATTTGCCGGGTTTTTGGATCCTTAAAGTGGAGCGGCTCGGGATCCAAGTGTTTGATGACATCGACCCTCGTATAAGACACGGGGTTTTACGAATGAAATACACATTGAGGAGTGAATAGGATGCAACAAGGAAAAGATTCCATTCTTTTAGTGCAATCTACGGATGCTGCACTCGGAACAGATGGGTTGCTAATTGGTAACCTGACGGAAAACTCATATTCTATTGAGAATGACATCATAGATGAGTCGACGAAGTTCGGGCGCATCGTTGGTTATGGACAGAACAGTGAATCATTTGAGTTCACTGCATATGGAGAGACGGGTGATCCAGGACAAAAAGTTGTAATGGACGCTATCAAAAACAAGAGGCAGATCAAGGTTTGGGAAGTGGATCTAAACCTAAATGCCAGTGGTAAACATCCTGCGGTTTTTGGATATTGCATCGTGGAAAGCGCTGAAAAGTCCAGTCCACAAGATGGCTTTGTGGAAGTATCAGCCACGGTCCAGGTCATCGGGTCTACCCAAGAAGGAGAAATTGATCCACTACCTCCTGAAATGATCGAATTCGCACGTTATGGCTTTGAAGCTCCTGGGGCTTCGACAGGAGAGTTTCCTGATCAAACAACAGCACCGACTGTATAAAGCTAGGGGCGGGATCCTATCCTGCCTCTTATCATTTTATTTTGTGGAGGTAATCGAAAATGGCATTTTTAGAGATTAACGGAAAAGAGTTTGAAGCGAAGTGTACATTCCGTTTTGAAAGATTGGCAGATAAGAAGTATTCAGAGAAGGATAACGACGGCAATGATGTGGGTGGTTTCCATGGCTTGTATACAAACTTGCTGCAGTATTCCAACAAGCATCTTTTGGCATTCTGGGATTGCGGCTTGGAATACTTAGGGAAGGATAAACCCAAACTTGAGGACATAGAAGCTGCCATTGAACAACGTATCGAAGAAGATGGGGACACAGAAAAGTTGTTTAAAGAAGCATTCAACGCGGTGGACGAATCGGGTTTTTTCAAGAAACAAGCCAAGAGTTATTGGAAAAACATCGAGGCTTACAAGAAGACCGGGAAAACAGAAGAGGAGAAGGCGGAAAGGGAGCAACAAACGGAAATGCTGTTCCAAATGCGCAAAGAAATGAAGGAATAAATTTCGACCAATTGTTCGTCAACGCAGCTCATTACCTGGAAGTCTATGATGCTGATTTGATTTTGTCCTGGACTCCAAGGCAGTTCAAAAACTTTATAAAAGGGTCTCAATTAAGGTTAGTGGACCAGTACGAAAGCATGGCTAAACAGGCGATGTTTAATCGGTATGCCCAGAATGCAAAGCGAGCTAGGGAAAACAAAATGTTCGATTCGAAAACTGCGCGTAAAAGAATTATGAGCGGTTCTGAAAATTGGAAAGAAAGCAGAGTACCCAAAATCAACGTAGAACGATATAGAAAAGCGAAGGAAGCAATGAAATCTTACAAAATGAAAGGAGGATAAAACATGCAAGAGAATTTTGCTGCTAAAATCACTGCGGATATCAATGAATTTATGCGACAAATGACAGAAGTTGATGAAGCGATCAGAAGAACAGCA
This sequence comes from Bacillus sp. ISL-35, assembly GCF_018613355.1. Taxonomy (NCBI): domain Bacteria; kingdom Bacillati; phylum Bacillota; class Bacilli; order Caryophanales; family Bacillaceae; genus Bacillus; species Bacillus sp. ISL-35. Next base: position 141,799 of record NZ_JAGGQK010000008.1, read on the forward strand.
TTTGGTGCTACAGCTTCTATTACGGCTGATATCACGAACTTCATCTCAAGCATCCAGCGTGCTAATTCTGAACTCAACGAAATTCCGAGTGTGAGGGAAACGAATATTCAAGCTGATGTGACCCGTTTTAACCGTCAAATGCAGCAAGTCCAGGCCAAGGTTTTAGCCCTTACTCGCGAAGTGAACGACTTAACAGCCGAGCTGTCCCATACTCAGCGTCAAATGCAAAGAACGGGCAACCAGGCTATACATGCAGGCAACCAAATGTTCAATGCGGGATATCAAACCCAAAGAATGTATCGAGGGACTTCCGAAGAAGCCAGGAGAATGAGCCAGGAAATGCGATCAGCGTTTGCTCAACAGTCCTTGGCGATGAGTGGATTCCGAGATGAAATGATCAAGGCAGAATATGAATATTTTAAGTTAGCCCAGGGTGCAAAAACCTACTCTGGCTCTAATCAACAGTTTATGGCTGATGTTGCAGCGATGGGGGCGGCTCATAAAAAAGCAACCGACAACATGATGAAGAACAATGAGCTAATGAAGATAAGCATGATCCAGACTGCCGGGACTATGCTTAACATGTCAACTCAAGCTGAAAAGATAAGCGCTAACTATGACCGAATGAAAAATCCTTTGTTACAAGTGAACAAAGGAAGTCTGGCCGTTGCTAACTCCTTAAACAAAATGGCGAATGCAGGTAATGCATCTGTTCTAGCTTTGAAAATGCTAGGTCCTACTGCGAATATGAAGGAATTAAACGACATGACCAGGATGATTACGCAAGGGATGATGCGTTTTCAGATGGTTGCTATCGGGGCAGCAGTGACATCTGCTCTTGTGTATTCGTCATTGCACAAAGGCGCAATGGATACGGTTAAAGGTTATGAAGAATCACTTAATCGGATGAAGGCTGCTGTTCGTCAGGCTTTTCAACCAATGGTGGACGTTTTCGGCGCCGTGATGATGAAGATTTATGATTTCATAACAGCAATCGCTAACATGACCATAAAATTCAACGAAGCACACCCTGTTCTAGCTAAAATCATTCAGGGAACCATGATGTTAGTTCCAGCTCTTACTCTTCTGTTATCCCCACTGGCTGTAGGGATTGGGTTAGTTGCAGGATTCAAGGCTGCATTAGCTTCCGTTTGGCCTTTAATCACACCTATAGTAACGGGACTTGCGGCAATGAGTGCTACGGTATGGATTGTAGCTGCGGCAATTGTGGCTCTAACTGCAGGTTTCATTTACTTGTGGAAGACAAATGATGGTTTTCGCAATGCTATCATTTCTGCTTGGAACTCCATAAAAGCTGCAGCAATGATAGTATGGGGATTCTTATTACCCTATATCAACCAAGCAATTACAGCCGTTAGTACCTTCATTAAACAAAGGCTCGACCAGATTAAACAATTCTGGGATGAAAATGGAGCTCAGATTATTCAAGCTTTATCGAATGCCTGGAGTATTATCAAGACCATTTTTTCTGCAGCAATGGCTGTGATTGTACCAATCTTAGGCGTTGCATGGATGATCATTAAGTCAGTGATCATCTCTACTTGGAATGCAATTAAGAACATCATCAACGGTGCTCTAAATGTCATCCAAGGAATTATCAAAGTATTTGCAGGTATTTTTACTGGAGACTTTTCGAAGGTTTGGGAAGGGATTAAGCAGATTTTCAAAGGAGCTTTACAAATACTTTGGGGCTGGATCAATCTCTATTTCATAGGTAAGTTCCTTGGACCACTTAAGGGATTTGCATCTACAGGAAAAACTTTGATGAAATCTGCCTGGAACTTTATTAAAGGTATCTTCACCAATACTCTGAATACAATAAAATCTTTTGTTACTGGTTCATTTAACGCAGTTAACCGGACAATTTCCAGTGTGATGAATGCAATCAAGCAGGTTATAGTTTCAATTTGGAATAGCATTCGCTCTACCATTAACACTGTAACCAGTACCATAAAGTCCATTGTGACTGGTGTATTCAATAGGTTAAAGTCGACTGTTAGCACGGCAATGAAAAATGTAAAAACTGCCATTGTAAATGGGTGGAATGCTGCAAAATCCTTCTTATCCTCTATCAATCTTTCAGGTATTGGTAAAAACATCATTCAGGGGCTAATAAAAGGGATCGGCTCAATGATGGGAGCAGTTGCAGACAAAATAAAAGATGTTGCAGGCTCAATAAAGAGTGGCATTACAAAAGCTTTAAGTATTCACTCTCCATCTCGTTGGATGAGGGATATGGTTGGTAAGAATATCGTTAGCGGTGTAATCGTTGGTATAGACAAGATGACCGGCGCAGCTGCGAAGACTACTGCTAATATGGCTTCAGCAATAACTGGGGCGTTCAGTCCTCAATTGGCTGTTGCAAACATGGAGATTAACAGAACTTCACTCGATGCGGGCTTTCAAATCGATGAAATAAAACAGCAGGTTAAAGATGAACTTAGCGTGGATCTAGTGATACATCATATAAGTGGACAAGCAAGCCAGGTAGAGTCTGCTGGAGAGAAAGAACCTCGAATTTTTCAATTGGTCACCCCGCAAGGCCGGGTACTTGCAGAATGGATTGCGGACGATGTGACAGAGGTTCAAAATCAGAAAAAACGTCTTCATAGGCATAATAAGGGGAAGCGATAGAATGGGGAATTTCACTTTTAACGGTGGGAAAAAAGACTATATATCTTTATTATCATCAGAAAGAAGACCTGCTTTCGCCCCTATTTCCAGAAGGTTGGTGACAAAACCGGGATTGCCTGGAGCTCATTTAGTTGGTACCGATACATCACCAAGGGTTCTCCCGGAACCAATACTTATTGATAAGGAGAAGTCGGGGTATAGTAATATCGAAAAATTAAAAGAGGACCTGGCAGCATGGTTAATTAAAACTGATCCGGTAAATCTTATCTTTGATGATGAACCTGATCGAATCTACTATGCATTAGTTGAAGGAACCCTTGAGTTTGAAGAGTCCTACAATTATTTAATAGGGACCATCTCCTTCATTTGCCCGGATCCATATAAGTATGGAGCGGAAGATACTGTTCTACTTGATGCTGCACCTATTATGAATATGGGGACAGCCGAAATACCCTTAATCATCAATGCAACCTTTAAAACTGTAGCAACCGAATATAAAATCACTCACTCAAACGGGAAGTATGTAAGGGTCATCTGGGATTTCAAAGTGGGAGACATACTAGAAATTGATTTGAAAAAGAGGAAGGTAACTATTAATGGAGTTGTTCATATGACAGCTTACGATTGGCGAAGCAGTCCTTTTATGCTATTGCCAGGAGCGAATACTTTAACAGTAGATCCAGCGGGCGTGGCTACGACGCAAATAACTTTTAGGCCGAGGTGGTTGTGATGGAGGACAAAGACCTATTAATCTTTGATTCTTATGACAATCTGGTTGCCATCCTATCAAACGAGGCAGCAGAAGCATGTGCCTTCTGGAATGCCCCGTTTAAGGAAATTTTAAATAACGGCTCGACATTTGAATTTTCGGCACAAGGTGATCATGAAGACTCTCAATACCTTGTTGCAGAAAATCAAGTGGCTTTTATGGATAAAGACGGTTATTTCCGTCTATTTGTCATTAAAGAACCAGAAAAGACCAATGGTCAAGAAGGACCACAAATAAGAGTGGTCACTGAGCCAGCGATGCTTGAATTAAACGATGAACCTTTGGAGGATATCAGACCCTATGATACCACAGTGGACGACGCTCTTCTAAGGGCACTTCAGAACACTAGATGGGAAGTTGGAGAAACAGCTGAACTGGGTCTGAATTCAACTAACTTTTACTACATCAATGCAAGAGAAGCCATAGAGAAAATCCTAAATACTTGGGGTGGTGAGCTGAGGGACAGAGTGGAGATTGATGGAAATAAAATTATTGGCCGTTATATCGACATTCTTCCAAGAAGGGGCCAGGACATAGGGAAGGTTTGGGAAATTGATAAAGATATCCTTTTCATTAAGCATAAGGTCCTCTCCTACCCGAAAACAGCCTTATACGGACGTGGCTCGAGCCTAGAGACTGATAATGAAGGGTACACAAGAAAAGTCACTTTTGCAGATGTAGAATGGAGCACAGTTAATGGTGATCCCGTTGATAAACCAATGGGACAGGAATGGGTGGGGGATGCTGAAGCATTGGAGGCGTTCGGCAGGTTGAATTCGGATGGAACCAAAAGACATCGGTTTGGTTTCTATGATGATGATTCTGAGGATCCTACCTTATTGCTGCAGCGTACATGGAATGCTCTTCAAGAACAAAAGAACCAGATTGAGAACTTTGAGCTTGATACGTTTTTGTTAGGAGATTTGATTGGATATGAACACGAGAAAGTAAGGCTAGGTGACACGACCCGGACGGTTGACAGGTCATTTGCAGCACCTATTGAAGTTCAAACCAGGGTAGTGGTTTTCGAATATGATGTGGCGGATCCGGACAATGCTCACGTAGAAATGGGGCAGTACCTTAATCTTTTTGAGGATGATGAACGCCTGGATATGATTGAAGCTAAATTAAACGATAAGGCACCAATCTGGGACAAGAACACCACTCAAAAGGAAATTAGCGATACCGATTTTCCAGACGTCCCTCCCCCTGTTCCAACAAGCTTTACAGCCAAAGGGCTATTTAAAACCATAAAATTGAATTGGGATTTCATCCACGAATTATATATTGCTGCCTATGAAGTGTACGCTTCCCAGGTACAGAATTTCATTCCAGGAGACGAAAACCTGGTCTTCAGAGGTAAAAGTAGCGGTGTGATTTTCGAATCAAATACCGATGAACAATGGTATTTCCGAGCAAGGACCATCAACACGCATGGAACGGCCAGTGAATTCACTAATGAAATATCGGCCCAAACCGCCAGGGTAAGTGGGCAGGACATTGTGCCTTTGACGATTACAAACGAATTGATTGCCGAGGGTGTAAGTGCTGATAAAGTAACAACCGGTACATTAAAGGCTATTGCCATTGAAGGGGTTACCATTACAGGTTCTGTTTTCATGTCCACCAATGGTAATTTTCAGGTTGATGACAATGGAATCATGATGAAAGAGAATCTGAAGATGACAACCCTCGATGAGCTAGGATTGACTGGTTGGTACGATGCCACCGGGAATGAAAATTGGGAGAAGGTTTTCTATCTAAATGAGGATGAAACAGTTACTAAAAAGGTAAGAGCTGAAGAGGAGTTTACGATGGGAGGAATAAAGATCATCAAGATGCCTAATGGTGCTTGGGCGTTTGTTCCTACCATTTAAAGCGGGGTGATTATGAATGGCAAGCGGATCATTTAAAGTAAGTACAGATAATGGATATATTTCGGGTACAGTATCATGGAGTAGCACTGAAAATGTCTCTAAAAACCAGAGTACCGTAACTGCAACCATGAGGCTTGAAAGAACAAACACAGGTTATACCTCATATGGTACAGGTGACTTCTTTGTTTCAATCGATGGAACAAAAATTTGGGATTATGATAAAGACTTCTCGTTGACTTATAATTCAAATACATTCATCGTTTCTGGTTCCAAGGTAGTTACACATAATTCAGATGGATCAAAGAAGATAACGATTGGATGGGGCGGGGACTCAAACGTTTTCAATGTATATGATTCAAGTGACACAGCTACATTAGACACAATCCCTAGGGCGTCAAGCTTATCGTCAAGTGCAAACTTCACAGCCGGTCAAAACTTTACCGTTTCAGTAAGCAGACATTCATCAAGTTTCAGGCATGAGGTAGAAATATCTGTTAAAAGGTCAGATGGCGTATGGGATTGGATAGGTCAGGTTACCCTTCCATCTAATGATACATCCGTCAATTCAGGTTGGGGAATAACAGAACATGCCGAAGCTTACAGGCATTTGGCTGGAAGATCAAGTGCAGAGACAAGATTTGTGCTGCAAACATTTGATGGAAGTACTTTTATTGGAGACAAAACCTACTATGGGTCTGTTACAGCTTTAAGGTCATCAGATATACCTAATGGGACAAATTGGGATGTCTACCCTGATGGCGGAATTTATATAGGTATATCAAGAGCTCATAGTGTGTTCACACATACATTGAAAATATATGCAGGAGGTACTTTGATTAAGACTCTCTCGGGTGTTGGATCGAGTACCACTTGGACACCAACAGCATCAGAAGAGGCAGCAATATATGCGAAGTTTCCCACCTCAACTAGCGTTGACGGAAACATTGAAGTCTTCACATATTATGATGGGGAGCTCGTTAGAAGCAAAACCGACAACGATATAAATTTTTATATCAGAAATAGTAATCCATCATTTAGTGCTTCAAATGTAAGCTATACAGATATTGATACAACTGTCACACCTGTCACTGGAGATGCAAGTTATATTGTACAAGGAAAATCCAACCTTCAGATAAATGTCCATACTGCAGCGACAGCATTGAACTCAGCTACTATATCAAAGTATGTAATATCCGTTGCAGGTCAATCCCAAACACTTACTGCCACTACAGGTGTCGCAAACTTTTATGATATAAATATTTCATCAAACACTACAGCTTATGTGACAGCTTATGACAGTCGAGGCTTTACAACTCGGGCATCATTTACAGTAAAAAGTATTCCTTATCATGTGCCTACATTGAGTGATTCTATAAGACGAAAGAATAACTTTGAGAATGAAACCACAATTAGTGTGTCAGGAAACATAGCATTAATGACAATCGGATCCGTGAATAAAAACTCAATACAATATGCTCAATATAGTTGGAAAGATAAATCGTCCGCAACGTGGAGTGCATGGACAAACTTATCTCTCACGATGAATGGTGAAAACTATTCAGCGACAGCCACAAGGGATTTTGATAATGGAAAAGCATATGATATTCAAATTAGAATCATTGATAGATTGAGTACAACACTTGTCACACGGACATTATCTGCAGGTAAGCCGTTATTTATGCCTGATCCTAATCTTCTGTCTGTCGGTATCAATAAACAGCCAGTAAGATATGACGCTGTTGATGTAGGGTCCCATGCATATTTCGATAAATCAATTGTGCACTATTATCCAGGTTTTCAATTATGGAGAAACTTAGCTGCATACTCAGGGGCAGGAAGTCTTCAAGGTGCATTTGTAATTGAACTTCCATATGGAATGGTAAATGTAATGTCGAAGATAACCATTGATGGTTATATTTATGATAGTACTGCCCCTTTCAAAATCGAGGTAGGCTTTTATTCATATCAGGGTAACCCAACACCGTCTTTTGTTAACACTGGATATACAAATTATGGTGGAAAATATATGACTGTCAGACTTGGGAGAAACACAGCCACAGGCAATGTTGTCATCATTATCGGTTCTGAATCTCATTCATATTCCTATCCGAAATTGACCGTTTCGCAAGCCATTCTTACACACTCTATTCCTGATCAAGTAACATTGCAGTCAAGACAGTGGAATATCACACAAAAGACTTCTTTATCGGGATATGACCTAATTCAAACAGTACCCAACGTCACACTTAATGGGGGCATCCCTTCAATAGAGGTTGGCCTTGGTCAAGAATCTTATCCTTACTATTCATGGAAAGATAGCGGTGGCAGGGTAAATTCTATCACACAATTAGGTAACGAATTATCTGTTCGGTTAGGTGCAAACTCAATTGCAAATGAAGTTGCCAAATTTACATCTAATGGTCTTGTAAATAAAAGCAGCGGCGAGTTGTTATGGAGTGGCGGTTATTACATGACCGCAGGGCATACGGTGACGCCTTCAAAAACATTGACAAGCTGTCCTAATGGTTGGGTTTTAGTTTTCTCTGATTTTGATTCAAACACCAATACTACTAACCCATATAATATAGTCCAATGTTATATCCATAAAGCTCATTATGATGGGCTTGCTGGGCAAGGAATGTATTTTACTTTAGGAACTGCTGCAAACACTTATGCGACAAAATATTTGTATGTTTCATATGACTGGATAAAAGGCCATGATGAAAATAATGATACAGCTCAACAAACGGACGTTGTATTGAAGGAAGTAAGAGCATGGTAGCGTCGGGGGGGAATGGTTGTGAAAGTATACGTAACCTTAAATGACATAAATGTAATTGATGGGTGGAGTACAGTGCCTTCTGGAGTTGAGGGGGAGATTGAAGCGGAAGTAATCGAAGGTCATGAATTATTTTCACTTCCTCCTAAGCTGTTCACAGTAATCGAAGGAAAAGTAATTAAGAATGATGATGCAGAAGTAGCATGGAGGAATAAAGTTGTCATTTCAGATAAGGAACAAATTGAATTACTCAAATCCGAAAATGAACAATTAAGGCATCAGCTAAATTCAACAAATGCAGACTTAATGGGATTCATGGATTTTTACTTTAATGGAGGAAGCATGTAAAGATCTAAAAAAAGAAAGGAGGTGAGACAAAATGGCGATCTATTCTTTCAGAACAGGAACATATGCTAGGAATATCTATCTTTATGGAAATACTTCTTTTGACAGTATTCCAGCTGAGTACCATGAACCAGTGAAACAATACGCAGCTCAGAACTTTTCCGTCGACCAAATCGAAACTGCTCGGAACAATCTGTGGATCAGCGAGATAGAGTATACTGACACAATGACATATAAATCTTAAGTAAGGTCCTACTGTAGCTGAATAGGGCTTTTTATTTTGCCGTCAAAGGAAATAGAGAGCGTGTTAGGGGGGAAGTAAGCATTGGAGGAGACAACAGTGGATTTGTTCAAACAGACTGTACAGAATGACATTGCTGAACTTAAGAAATCAGACAAGGACCTTAAAGAGGAAATAGATAAACTCAAACAGACTGTCGCTTTTCACGATCGTGATATTACAGACATTAAAGATACACTGAAAGAAATAAAAGAAGATACAAAATGGCTACGCCGTTCCATCACTAATGCACTGATAGGAGCATTGATTGCTGGGGCAGTGGCCATTTTTTATGCAGCATTAAAATCACAAGGAGGAGTATAGGATGAAATACATGGACCAGGGCACTGTCATTCGGACGGTGCTTCTTTTTATTGCGTTGATCAATCAAATTTTCGGTGTGGGTACTATCGCATTAGATGAAGGCCAAGTTGTCACGATAGTGGATGGAGTTTATTTACTGGGATCCACATTATTCACTGTTGTGACAGCTATTATTGCCTGGTTTAAAAACAACTATATTACTGAGCGTGGAGGACAGCAGAGAAAGGCACTTCAAGCTCAAGGTTTATTGAAGAAGGATAGTAAAATTAGAACACATTCGACTCAGCAAAAGCATATGAAGACGACGGTAAATAAGCTGCCCTGATGGGTGGCTTTTATCATTATAAAGAGGAGCGATTTAAATGCCTTATACATTCGAAAAACTTCCACAGTTAGTGGACAGGCGTGAAGGAATGCAGGAACGCGGAGAATACGTGGACTATGGCGTAGAATCCAAAAAGGTCAGGGTGTGGCATCATTCACTCACTGAAAAACATTTGGGTGGATCGGATGCTGAATCATTTGCTGATTATCATGTGAATACAAACGGCTGGCCTGGCATTGGGTATCAATTTGTCATTGAACCAAAGAATCAGGTGGAAGGCCCAGATGGCAGAATGAGAGCAAGAATAGTTTGGTGTCATAATCCTGGAGTAAAGTCTTATCATGTTGGAAATTCCAATAAAATGAGTTTGGGAATCTGTGTAGCGGGTGATTATCGAAAAGATAAACTGGATGAAGCAACATTGTTGTCTATTTCAGAATTGCATGCTGCTCTTGTGAGGGACGGCATTGGTGATTCAGATAAAAGCCATAATGAGATGCCAGGTTATTCTTGGAAAGATTGTTGTGTATTTGATTATCATGATGCTTTCAAATTCAAGCCTGTTGCAAAGAACAAACAACCTGATCAATTACCAGGAAAGTATACGGTCCAAGAAGGAGATACTTATTGGAGCATAGCTGGCCGGGATGGCGCCCAAGGTGTTAAGGTGAATGATCTAATTGTAGCGAATCCTGGAGTTGATCCAAATAAGCTTCAGGTAGGCCAGGTAATTAAATTTGGTAAAGCACAAAACGCCTATACTCGGAAACCTGAAGAACCTAAGAAACCTCAGTCAGCATACAAATATCCTTTACCAACTGGTGTTCATCGAAAAGGGGACAAAGGAGCAGGCGTTAAGCAGTTACAAAATGCTTTAAATGCTATTTATTTCAAAAGCGGGGCAGCTGATGGTATCTTTGGTCCTAAAGTAGAGGATGCGATGCGGAGGTTCCAGATGGTTTATCTGCCGTATGAAGTAGACGGGGTGTACGGACCTAACACTCGCAGGAAGCTGCAGGCTGTTTTAAAATCAAAAGGATATTAAATATAAAAGCCCTTCTCAATCGAGAGGGGCCTCACTTTTTGTTAAAAATATTATAAAAATGCCCTACGAGATATGGAGTGTTTTTAATACTACATCCTTACTTTGTGTAGAAGACGTTGAAAAGTTTGGTCACCGATTAAATAACGCAAATGTTGTTTCTTTCGATAAAAAGCATTCTCGACAGTAGAAGGATAAACGTGGACAGTAAGTTCAGTCATTTTCTTTAAAATCAAAAGAACTTTATTAATAACCGATGAAAGAGTTTGGGTATTAAAATCATCCTGATTTATTAAATCAGTATAAAACAATTGAATACTCATGTTTGATTTGCTATTACTATGTACAAACATGCATGACTTGCCATATTCCCCGATTATATAATCCAATATTGAAGATGCAATTTCATCTTCTCCAATTAATTCTTTCAATCTTCTAAAAAGCTCATTAACCCCTGTTTCGTCATGATCATTTAGATTCAACATAGCACGAGCATAATTTTCAATAAACGATCTGAATACGTAATGGAATTGCCTAAGAGAATCTTTAGTTAAAGAGTTCATAACGGATAATATGTCAAAAATTAAACTGTTTTTATAATGACTCTCCCCGGTATAATTAACGAAAGTTTTCATGAAAATAATATACTTTGAAATAGATTTTAATTCATTGATATTAGGCAAACTTTTTTGAGATAAAAGTAATGAAGTAAATTTATCGATCTCTTCTTTTATCTCTTTGAATTGATCATACTTTCTAATTAAATCCATTTTTATAAACCTTCCAGCCACATTTTCAACTTATCGTTTGCGTTTTTCTTTTTTGTTGTTTTTTTGGGCTCAAGCTCATTTTTCTCTTGTTCTTCAGCAAAGTATTCAATAATTTTTTGTCTTATATCATCCAATTCTTTGTCGCTTTTATGGTTTAATTCCTTTGTGATTCTAGCCACAATTAGTGTGCGTGACTTCATAACATATGGTAAAAAATCTATATTAAAAACTCTTTTTAAAAAAGAGGATATATCCTGGTTTTTTTTAAAAAGGTTTTTGGAGTATAGTAGAGCTACACTCACTCCCATAATATCCACATAATCTAAGTCAGTAGATAGTACACGCTTAAATATAATATTATTTTCATTTTCTCGAGAAGTCATATTTATCTCCTCTCTACACGATCCAAAAATTCTGAAGCTACCTCATGAATATCTTCGCGTGATTTTTTATAATTTGATGAAATATTACCTTGCAGTCCTACCATTAAATCATTTACATAAGTAGTTTGAGATGTGAAAATATCGATGTCATTTAATACGGCGGAAGTTTCAAAGGTTTCTTTTAGTTTTTGTGATTTCAAGCCAGGTTTTCCAACCATCGTATAAACAATACCTAGGGGTTTAATGTCTAAATCTTCATCATACGAGAGTCTATCGATTACTTGTTTAAGCAGTTTTATTCCTAGTATAGAATACCTGTCTATACGGTTTGGCACCAAATAATAATCAGAAGCATTCAATGCTGCATCTGTATAAAAGGATATTGTTGGGGGACAATCAATAAATATAAAATCATAAACTCTGCGCAGATTGTTTTCGGAAATAAACTTTTTAATACGTCGGGAGCGAGCACTGTCTCCTTGATTATCATCAAAGATTAAATCAATGTTACCACAAATTAAATCTATGTTCGGTGACTTTTCAAAGCTTAGGATAACATCTGAAGGATTTGGCAATTTTGGTTTTTCGGAAATTGAAGTAACAGACTCGAATAATTTTCTTATCGTTTTATTTTGTCTAAAATCATTCATATATTCTTCTTCCAAATCAAAATAGTCCATTAGCGTTTGAGTGGTATTGAATTGAGGATCCACATCAATAAATAGAATCTTCTTTCCTAAGAAATTAGCTAAGTATTCACCAATACCTACGCATAAAGTTGTTTTTCCGACTCCGCCTTTCATATTTATTACTGAAATTACTTTACCGTTTTTGTCCATTACTGAATCTCCGTTTCCGAATAGATTATATATCATTATTTTATTCTAAAATTTTTACTTAATCAGTTATTTTTGTCATATTTATCAACAGTTGTTTTTATTCCACTTAAAGCTCATATTTCCTTCATTCATTTCAAAAATATTAGATTTATTAAATCCGGAAATTTCCTATTTCGAAATGTTCTTAATTTCATTCCTTATATCATATCGGTAATTTCATAATCATTGTTTAATATTATAAGCATCTTCACTGCCACGGTTTAGGCAAGCTGAATAAAAGAAGCCTCACTCATTGAGTGGAGCATAATCTTTAAACAATCGTATAAGCGCCTTCTCTTCTGAAGCGCTCCACAATCCTCAAGGCTTGTAATTTTGTGACTGGTATTTTAATGTCTTCTCCTATACTGGCTTTAAGCTTTTCAGATGACCTTTCAATTGGAGTTTCTTTTAAGGAAGAACATAAAACATCCGCCTGTATATGTGTTCCTACATTTATCTCTTTTGTCACACTAAGCAATTCAGTTATGCTGCTATCCTCTGTTTCAAAAACGAACTTTTTCAAGAAGTATTTAGTGGTTAGGTGCTCCATACTCTTCTCCTTCTTTACATTCTAGGTGTCAGTTTACTGGTTTCAATGATTTTATCGGATATTTTTTCAGTTTTTTAATGATGTATAAAACCACCTTACTTTTAGAAAAATAATCCTAAAGGAGATGATTTAATTGAAAAAATTACTGGTATTTTTAGCATTGATTATGGTTATTTGTGTAAGTAATGTTTCTGCACAAAGCTATCAGAAACATAAACATGACTCCAAGGGAATGGAACAAGTGATGGATCATTTCTTGTTGGATCAATTCCATGATGAAATTGCACAAGCGTTGAAAGGATATTACAAAAATGAATCTATAAGGATCCAGTATAATTGGTGGGATAAAAATTATGATGTCGTGGAGATAGACCAGTGGGAAAAAGGAAACGAATTAAGTCACCCATATATCGTGAAATTTACTATTCAGTCGTATGGTGAAGAAGGACAGCTGGGGACCGATACCATAACTTTTGGTGCTTCACCTGAACTTTTCAATAAAGGATATAATGATAAAAATCTGGCTGCAGTTAATGTGGATTTTATAGACTTTAAACACCGTGAAGCTAAAGCGAAAAAATAATAAGTAAGAATTAAAGCCCTTCTCAACCGAGAGGGGCTTATAAATGCTTATGAACTTTCCTCATATTGCTCCCATGCCTTCTAGGATAATTTTTGCATCAGCATTCAAATATGCTGGTGTATCTTTTCTCAGAAGTAGGTTCGGATTATCCTTTACAAGCATCTTAATTCCTCGAACATCAAACTTACTTGCATATGTATTGATGGCATTAATGATTGCCATATCCATTCTTGTCAATGGTTGTCCACCGTCAGCATGCAGTTTCAGAAGGAAATCCAATAACTCCCTTGCATTCTTATTTAGCATATTTTTATGCTCTTTTAAGATTTCTATATTCTCTTCAATATAAACCCTAGCGGTAGCAAGTTCCATGTCTTCTACGTATTGGTTAATCTTAGTTGCCAGTGCATCTAAACTCAATTAATCCATCTCCTTGTTAGTGACTACACTGATATATCGGTAAAAAAAATAACTTCTAAAGATTAAAAACCTTCATAGGTGAGTGGGACTTCATTCTAGTTCATCAGGATCCAATTCATAGAATTCTATTAACTTATTTAGAGTCGATTGACGATGATTTCCTTTGTCATTCTCTATGTTACCTAGAGTCCTGGTTGTCATATTAAGTTCTTCGCAAACTTTCTCTTGAGACATATTTCTTTTACATCGCTCTACTCTTAACTGAGAACCTAAGCTTTCGTTATTCATATGTTAACCTCCTGATTGGTTATATAAAAACATATTCCTCCATATAAAAAAATAAAACCCATCTCACTCGAGATGGGCTTATAACTGACATATATGTTTTTAATTGGATGTCTTCGGTACATCGTCTAATTTGTCTAACCAATCCAGTGCTTGTTTTACATTATGAAAAGCAGTAGTCTTGGATAAATCGATTCCACTATTTACGGCTGTTTGGGCTAGTCGTGGGGATATTCCAGTGGTGAGTACCTTAATTCCTAATAACTTAAGTACACCCCCTATTTGATGGAGGTTACGAGCCATTTGTTCATTAATTGTTGATACTCCAGAGAAGTCTGCAATTAAATAATTTACTTTAAGCTCACTTATCTTTGGAACAACTTTCAACATTAAGTGATTCGTTCGTACGGAATCAATGTTACCTATTAAGGGTAAAACCACTACCCCTGCTTTAACAGGAACAAGCGGCGAAGACAATTCTTCTATTTCTTTAAGTGCCTCTAAGCGTAGTTGTTCACTTATCCGTTCGTAAGTGGATATTGTTTCCTCGAGGCTAATATCCAACATTTTATTAAATTGTCTAATAACTAGAATTGCTTCTTTTGCATCCAGGTTAAATTCATTAGTCCAATCTGTAACAAAATCTGCGAATACCTCTCTTGTTGGGGGATATCTCACAGTGATTTCAGATATATGCGTTTCGGAATTAATCAAAGCTTCTGAATTCCTTCTACTCCACTCGATTAATTCAACAGGCACATTTAGTGTTTCATTTGTAAGGCTTCCAGCTAAATGGATTATAAGATTCTCATACATGCTAATGGCTGCATTTTTTTCATCCTTAGGGATATGGAGATCCATTTTGTTTAGAACATCATTAACGATATCAAGAGCAAGGTTTGCAGAATTGCTATTTAGGTGATTTGCAAGATTATTAATAGTTCCCAACAAATGATCAACTCCTTATTTCCTCATTATAATAAACAGTTGGGAATTATCCAAACCCTAATAGGGTGGTAAATTTAAAAAAGCCCTTCAGGTTAAGAAGCGCTTTAGTCTAAGTCTTTAGAATTCATGTGAGAGGGCCGTTTTCATTGTTCATTTCATAATAATCGATTAACCTTTTGATTGTCTTTCCATTCATGCTTTTATTGTTTTCAATGTTACTCAGTGTTTCTAATTTCATCTGGAGTGCCTTGCATACTTGTTCCTGTGTTAGGTTTCTTTTGAACCTTTCCATCCTCAAAATGGCTCCTAAGCTTTCAGGGTGCATAATAAAAGTACAACTCCTTACCATTTGTCTAAAGTCATTTCTTAATTTATATCGGATTTATGATTTACAATTTTAATCAAAAAAAGAAGCTTCACTCATCGAGTGGGGCTTTTATCATTTCCTTGACCTTTTCAGTTATATCCTCTTTCCCATCAACAATTACGGATATCAATCCTTCGATATCCATTTCCTTTTTTATCTCCTGGATAAAGTCAGCTGCCACCTTTTCTGGTTTCCTGCCTCTTTTTTGAAAAGACCCTTTACGTTGTACCCTTATACCCCTAGAAAGAAAAGTTATTGCGATTGTCAAGTTCATGCGTGTCACTCCAAATACCATTTTCCCAAGCGCTTGGGAATTCATATTTTTATTCAACCATATAACCCCATAAACTTTCTACAGTTTCATTCAGCGATCTCGCAATCCTTATAGCTACCGGAAGAGTCGGAAGTGACTTTCCTCTAACAATCAGACTGAACGCCCCAGGTGTTAATCCGGACTTCTCAGCAATAAATCCTTGTTTTAGTCCCCGTTCCACCAGTATCTGTTTTAGCTTGGTCTCCAATACAATCACCTCAGTTATGAATTCGTCGAAAAAAATGATTGTCCTCTAAATAATTGTGTTATAGGACAAGCATTCATTCTCATATCTTTTTTCAAGGACGTCATAAGACGTCAAAAAGGAGGATGCTATATGAGAGAAACAGAGAGGGAAAGTTACGAAAGGTTAATCCGGCATTACAAAGAAGAATCTGATATGAAGTGGATCCTGGCAGGTCTGATGAGTATTCTTATAGCTGGATTTTTCACCATTTGAGGGAGGGACGTCAAATGTATAGACCTACCGTACGTTATGCAGATTGTTATCAACAGTATGTGGATAATATGTTTCAATCCACACACCTAGACAGGAATCAGATTATAAGGGCAGCGTTATTCACAGCTGCTTACTCGGAAGAATTTTTAAAGTTGATGCGTCATAACCAAATAGCTGACGTCCCTCTTCCCTCCCCTTTATGGCAGATGGATCACACCGAGTTATGGAGGGAACAGTCGCCTAAAACAACAGGAGAGGGGAAGGACGGCAATGATCATGATGACCGAAAGGGAGAAGTTGAGGATAATTGCCGAGTTGTTAAACCAATATCCAGAAGCACCATTGAAGAAAGATGTCAGCTCCAGGTCCAGGGATCAGATAGGACGGTTTCAAAAAGAATCCAGACGTCAGGAGAAATCCAAATACGAATCGGTTAGAATAATTAAATTGAAGAAAGTGAAAGGGAGTTATGGTACCTATATTGTAAAAACTAAGATACTCACAGAGGGGGAAGTAGATATAATAATAATTTTTGGTTTATTGATTGTCCTGTCTGTAATTTTCTAAAAATGATTCATCATTTTAATTAAAAATTCCATTTCGGCGACAGTTCGGCGACAAAATAAAAAAATCCAAGATGGTAAACTCAATAAAAAAGAAAAAAGCCTTGATATACAAGGCTTTTTTGGATGGAGAATAGGGGGCTCGAACCCCTGACCTCAACGCTGCCAGCGTTGCGCTCTCCCAGCTGAGCTAATCCCCCGTATCTGTTTAGATAAGGTACAAGAAAGATTATATAACCTTCTTTATGGACATGCAAGACAAAATTTCGGAAATGAGCAAAAAAAGCCGCTCATCAGCGGCTTTTCTCATAATCCTTCAATTTCTACACGGTTAATGCCTTCGATTTCAGACACCGCCTCATATACATCCGTAGTCTTTCTGCGGAAGTCCACCGTCACGATTAATTGAACCAGCTGGTTTCCTTCTGCAAGATCCTTGATGCGTACATTTTTCAATGCGATTTTTTCTGCTTTAATCCTGGTTATAATGTCGGCAATGCTTTCCCTCGTATTCACATTGAACTGCAGCCGGATCTCTTTTTCCCGTAATTGCCTTGGACCAATGAAGGTCATGAGGAATGGGATGAACTCCACACTGACAATAAGCAGTGCTACACCCGCAATGGCTTCCCAGTAAAAACCGGCACCCACGGTGATCCCGATCCCTGCCGCACCCCAAATCATCGCAGCTGTCGTCAAACCGGAAATGGTATCATTCCCTCTTCGTAAAATAACACCTGCACCGAGGAAACCAATACCGGAGACAATTTGGGCAGCCAGGCGGAGTGGGTCCATCGTGATATTGACGTCTTCATCCCCGGGGAACATATAGGCTGACTCACTCGATACAATCGTCAACAGACAGCTGACGATCGATATGACCAGGCTCGTTTTAAGCCCAACCGGTTTTCTTTTAATCTCCCTTTCGAGCCCGATTACAAGACCAAGAAAAGCGGATATCCCAAGTTTAAGTAAAATTTCCATATCGATTGTTGAAAGCATACTGATCTCCTGCCCCTGAGTAAGATGTATTTACTTTCCCTAAAAATAATGAATTAAACACAGTCCGGGCGATAAAATTTCAATTAAGGTAAGCTAAAAATTCGATTTCATTGTAAAATACATATAATTCATATTAAAGGAGAATGGAAATGGACTCACCAAAACTAAATCCCTATTTGGCAGTTGCAGTCGGTGTCGTGGCTGTATCAACCTCTGCCATTCTGGTTAAAGTTTCATCTGCGCCATCTGGTGTCATTGCATTTTACAGATTGTTCTTCTCTGTTTTGCTGATGCTGCCGGTGTTTCTTATAAAGTATGTTTCAGAACTTCGTCTTATTACGAAGCGGGATTGGATGTTCAGCGGGATTGCCGGCATTTTTCTTGCCTTTCACTTTATCCTCTGGTTCGAATCCCTAAACTATACTTCTGTTGCGAGTTCTACAGTGCTGGTCACACTCCAGCCGCTTTTCGCATTTATAGGAGCGTACTTCTTCTTTAAAGAGCGAGTATCTTTTAAAGCAATACTAAGTGGAATTATTGCCGTCGGCGGGAGCGTCATCATCAGCTGGGGCGACTTTAAGATTAGTGGCAGTGCATTGTTTGGAGACTTTTTGGCTATCGTAGCCTGTGCGTTGGTCACTGTATATCTATTATTTGGCCAAACCGTCAGGAAGAGAATGTCCTTAATAACCTATACCTTTATTGTCTACAGCATCAGTTCAATTACTTTATTCTTCTATGTAATAGCTATCGGTGAATCCTTCTATCCGTACCCTGCAAGTGACTGGGTTTATTTTATTCTTCTTGCACTGATTCCAACCTTGCTTGGCCATACCCTGTTCAACTGGTCGATTAAATGGATCAGCGCTTCCGTCATTTCAATGGCTATCTTGTTTGAACCAGTAGGTGCAACGGTATTGGCCTTCTACCTTCTTGGTGAAAAAGTTATTTTGACCCAGGTAATTGGGGGATTAATTGTTATTGCGGGTATAACTTTATTTCTAGTCGATGAAAGAAAGATGAAAATCAAGAACCAGACAGAGGTAAATTCAATCTCAGGTTAGGGGTGTATGTTTATGGAAATCAGAAAAGCTACGCTTCAAGATGCTGAGGGCATTGCCAAGGTGCACGTGAAAAGCTGGCAAGAAACGTATAAAGGACTAGTAAGCCAGGAGTATCTAGATTCATTGAAGGCAGAGGATCGCCAGCCTCTATGGGAAAAGAGCCTGATCCAAACTTCTGATACCTCTCCCGTATTTGTTGCTGTTACTCCAGGTGGAGAAATAGTGGGCTTTGCATCTTTTGGTAAGGAGAGAATGGGCAAGTTAAATGCGGATGGTGAGTTGTATGCTATATACATCCTGAAAAAATACCAGAGAGATCGAATTGGCACAAAGCTTCTCCATACAGGCCTGGAAGAGTTGTTAAGGCAAAAAGATGAATCCATGCTTGTTTGGGTACTAAAGGATAATGAAAGCCGCAAGTTTTATGAATCTCTCCAGCCGGTAAAAGCTGGAGAGGAAGTGGTTGAAATAGCAGGACAGGAATATACCGAAGTGGCTTATGTATGGAAGGACTTAAACTTGCTGAATCAGTCCTTAATAGAAAAGCAGTCAGGGGATAGATAAATGGGATTGGAGAGTGTGTTTGAGCAGTTTCCTTTATTGGAGACGGAGCGGTTTTCCCTAAGGGAGCTGAAAACAGAAGACGCCCCACAAATCTTCAGCTATTTTTCGCAGGATTCTGTGACTAAATATTACAATCTTGAAAGCTTTACACAAGAACAGCAAGCTGTGGAGTTGATTCAGAAATTCAACCAGGGCTTTATGGAGAAAAGGCAAATCCGCTGGGGTGCTGAACTGAAAGAAACAGGCACACTGGTTGGTACTTGTGGTTACCATGCGATTGACGCCAAACACTTCAAAGCAGAAATAGGCTACGAACTTCACCCAGATTACTGGGGAAGAGGGATGATGCCTGAGATTACGAAAGAAATATTGAGATTTGGATTTGAGGAAATGGGTTTAAATCGAATAGAAGCATTGTATCATCCTAAAAATGAACAATCCTGGGCCGTATTGAAGAAAAGTGGTTTCGAATATGAAGGAACACTTAGAAAGCGATGGTTTGATAAAGGTGTTTTCATGGACGCAGCGATCGCGTCTATCATAAAAATCCCCTGAGAGGGGATTTTTTTAAATAAATAGATATGTGAACCTTGAGAATAGAAATGCACAAATAGTGGAGAACATGAAAGTTCCTCCATGAACCCTTCCTTCAGTGTTAGCGATTTTGATAGCTTCGATGTAGGCCACACTAAATAAAAAGATGGCCATAAGTAGTGAAAGATAAAGTGCGACTGATTGCAGCAAATAGGATCACCTCTGTTATTTGGTTTGTCCAAGCCATTATATGAACAAGAAAGAAAAAATATTATTGAAACCTTTAAGTAAGAAGAAACTTGGAAAGAATGAATAAATTCATTGTCAGTGAAAAAACTTTTAAAATTATATTGCAAACATAATTTATCCGTGGTATATTTAATCTCGCTTCAGAAAAACAACGCTGAATTGGCAAAATCAACATCGCTTTTAGTGTAATAAAAAAACAAAAAACGATGTTGACAATAACAAAACAGCATGTTATATTAATAAAGTCGCTTCTGGGCGACAAACTGAACAACTTGCTCTTTGAAAACTAAACAAACAAGCGTCAACAAACAATAAATTTTCATGCTTCTATTATAGAAGACATGAGCCAACGTTTTAACTTATGAGCTAACTCATAACTCTTTTTTGGAGAGTTTGATCCTGGCT